>NZ_JBVHWK010000015.1:87785-138997 GCF_055569445.1 Streptomyces sp. NPDC029122
AAGAAAGAGGAGGTGCAAAAAAAAGAATAAAACAAAAGGAAAGAACCAACGAAACCACCAACCCCCCCCCCCCCCCCCCCCCGCCGGGGGGGGGCGCCCCCCCCCCCCCCCCCCCCCCCCCCCCCCGCGGGCACGTCGGCTACTGCTTGTGGGCGGCCCAGGCGTGCTGGATGACCAGGTCGGCCTTCACCTCGGTGAGCTGGACCGCGACCGCCGACGGGGCGGTGCCGCCGCGGCCGTTGCGGGAGGCCAGGGCGCCGGGGACGTTGAGGACGGTACGGACCTCGGGGGTCAGGTGCTCCGAGATCTTCGCGAACTGCTCGTCCGTGAGCTCGTCGAGCTCGATCCCCTGCGCCTCGCACTCCTTGACGCACTCGCCGGCGACCTCGTGCGCGACGCGGAAGGGCACGCCCTGCTTGACCAGCCACTCGGCGATGTCGGTGGCGAGCGAGAAGCCCGCCGGGGCCAGCTCCTCCATCCGCTCCCGGTGGACGGTGAGGGTGGCCATCATCCCGGTGAAGGCCGGCAGCAGCACCTCGAGGGTGTCGCAGGAGTCGAAGACCGGCTCCTTGTCCTCCTGGAGGTCCCGGTTGTACGCCAGGGGCAGCGCCTTCAGGGTGGCGAGCAGGCCGGTCAGGTTGCCGATCAGGCGGCCCGACTTGCCGCGCGCCAGCTCCGCGATGTCGGGGTTCTTCTTCTGCGGCATGATCGACGAGCCGGTGGAGAAGGCGTCGTGGAGGGTGACGAAGGAGAACTCCTTCGTGTTCCACAGGATGATCTCCTCCGCGATCCGGGAGAGGTTGATCCCGATCATCGCGGTGACGAAGGCGAACTCGGCGACGAAGTCGCGGGAGGCGGTGCCGTCGATCGAGTTGCCGACCGAGCCCCGCTCGAAGCCCAGGTCGGCGGCGACCGCCTCCGGGTCCAGGCCGAGCGAGGAGCCGGCCAGGGCGCCCGAGCCGTACGGGGAGACCGCGGTCCGGGTGTCCCACTGCCGCAGCCGCTCCGCGTCCCGGGACAGGGACTGCACGTGGGCCAGTACGTGGTGGGCGAACAGGACGGGCTGCGCGTGCTGGAGGTGGGTCCGGCCCGGCATCGCCACGTCCGCGTGCGCCTCGGCGAGGCCGACCAGCGCGTCCTGGAGGTCGGCGATCAGCCCGCCGATGATCCGCGCGTGGTCGCGCAGGTACATCCGGAAGAGGGTGGCCACCTGGTCGTTGCGGGAGCGTCCCGCGCGCAGCTTGCCCCCGAGGTCGGGGCCGAGCCGCTCCAGCAGGCCGCGCTCCAGGGCGGTGTGCACGTCCTCGTCGGCGATGGTGCCGGTGAAGGAGCCGTCGGCCACATCGGCCTCCAGCCGGTCGAGCCCGGCGAGCATGCGGTCGAGCTCCTCGGCCGTGAGCAGGCCCGCCTTCGCGAGGACGCGGGCGTGGGCGCGCGAGCCGGCGATGTCGTACGGCGCCAGTCGCCAGTCGAAGTGGACCGAAGCGGACAGCTTCGCGAGGGCCTCGGACGGGCCGTCGGCGAACCGGCCGCCCCAGAGCCGGACGTCACCGTTGTTGCTGCTCACAGCTACTGCTCCTCATGAGGGTGGTGGTGCGACGGTCTCCCCGCCGCGCAGGAAGCGGAGAGGCCGTCTCGGTACAGCGTCAAACGATTCACGGCGCGACGCGACGCGCCGTCGTGACCGGCCGCAGTAGGCATAACTATGCATTGCTCCGTATGTTTCGTCAATCGACGCCCGCGCTGCGCCGGCTGGGCATCGCCGTCGAGGACGCGGTCCTGCTCGCGGAGCTGGGCGTGCTGCCGACGCGGTCGGCCCGGCTGCCGGACGTGCGGGAGCTGCGGCCGTGACGTCCTCCCACGGCCTGCCTGCGCTGCGGGGGCCCGCCTCGGACGTACCGTCTGACGTGTGCTGCGTACCGCTCTGCTCGCCGGCTCGCTGGTCCTCGCCGGGCTGCTCCCGTACGACTCCGCCCCTCTGCCCGCCCGTCTCGCCGACACCGGCGGCGGCAGCCAGCTGATCACCGCCGTCGCCCCCGCGCCGGGGTCCACGACGGGGGTGCTGAGCTGGTGGGACCGGCGCGCGGGCCGCTGGTTCGAGGCGGGCAGCGCGCCCGCCCGGTTCGGCGCGAACGGCCTGACCGAGGGCGGTTCCCGGGTCCAGGGCACCAGCACCACCCCGGCGGGCCTGTACGGGCTGCCGTACGCCTTCGGCATCGCGCACGCCCCGGCCGGGACGGCGTACCGGTACCGGAGGGTGACGGACCGTTCGTGGTGGTGCCAGGACAACGCGTCCGCCGCCTACAACCGCTGGACGGAGCCGCTGCCCGCCGACTGCGCGCCGGGCGAGGCCGAACACCTGGTGGGGTATCCGGAGCAGTACGCGCACGCCCTGGTCGTCGCCTTCAACTACGACCGGCCCGTACGCGGCCGGGGCGCGGGCATCTTCCTGCACGTGAACGGCAAGGGCGCCACCGCCGGCTGCGTCTCGGTCCCGCACGGCGCGATGCGCGAGCTCCTGCGCTGGGCGGACCCCCGCCGCCGCCCGCACATCGCGATCGGCACGGAGACGGGCGCCCTCGCGGTCACCCGCTACTGAGGGGCCGCCCGCCGGGGGCCGCGTGCCGCGACAGGCCCTAGCCCTCCTTCTGCGCCAGGCGCAGCAGGTGGTCGGCCAGGGCCTGGCCGCCGGCCGGGTCGCGGCTGATGAGCATCAGGGTGTCGTCGCCCGCGATGGTGCCGAGGATCGCGTGGAGTTCGGCCTGGTCGATCGCCGAGGCGAGGAACTGGGCCGCGCCGGGCGGGGTGCGCAGGACCACGAGGTTCGCGGAGGCCTCCGCCGAGATCAGCAGTTCGCCGGAGAGGCGGCGCATGCGCTCCTCCTTCGCCGACTCGCCGAGCGGGGCCTGCGGGGTGCGGAAGCCGCCCTCGCTGGGAACCGCGTAGATCAGCTCGCCGCCGGTGTTGCGGATCTTGACGGCTCCCAGCTCGTCGAGGTCGCGGGAGAGCGTCGCCTGGGTGACGCTCAGCCCGTCGTCGGCGAGCAGTTTGGCCAGCTGGCTCTGGGAGCGGACCGGCTGCCGGTTGAGGATGTCCACGATCCGGCGGTGGCGGGCGGTGCGGGTCTGCGGAACGGAGGGGCCGCCGTTCTGCTCGGGTTCCTGCGCCTGGCTCATCGTCGTCTCATTCTCCGGGTCGTCCCGCTTCGTCGAGGATGCCGGGAAGTGCCCGGACGAACGCGTCGACCTCGGCCTCGGTGATGACGAACGGGGGCATCAGCCGTACGACGTCGGGGGCGGGCGCGTTGACCAGGAATCCGGCCTGCTGGGCCGCGAGCTGCACCTGCGGTGCGAGCGGCTCCGTCAGCACGATACCCAGCAACAGCCCTGACCCGCGGACGTGGGAGACCAGCCCATGGGCGGAGGCTTCGATTCCGGAGCGCAGCCGCTCTCCCCGCGCCTTGACCTGGTCGAGCAGTCCTTCGGCGGCGATGGTGTCGATCACGGCGAGTCCGGCGGCGCAGGCGACCGGGTTGCCGCCGAAGGTGGTGCCGTGCTGGCCGGGCTGGAGCAGGTCCGCCGCCGGGCCGAAGGCGGCCACGGCGCCGATGGGCAGGCCGCCGCCGAGGCCCTTCGCGAGCGTGACGAGGTCGGGCTCGACGCCCTCGTGCTGCTGGTGCTCGAACCAGCTGCCGCAGCGGCCGATCCCGGTCTGCACCTCGTCGAGGGCGAGCAGCGTGCCGGTGGCCCGCGTGATCTCGCGGGCGGCGGTCAGGTAGCCGGCGGGCGGCACGACCACGCCGTTCTCACCCTGGACGGGCTCGACGAGGACGAAGGCGGTGTCCTCGGTGACGGCCGCCCGGAGGGCCTCCACGTCACCGTACGGGACGTGCGTGACCTCGCCGGGCAGCGGCAGGAAGGGCTGCTGCTTCGCCGGCTGGCCGGTCAGGGCGAGGGCCCCCATGGTCCGGCCGTGGAAGCCGCCGCCGGTGGCGACCATGTGGTTCCGTCCGGTCAGCCGACCGATCTTGTAGACGGCCTCGACCGCTTCCGCACCGGAGTTGCAGAAGAAAACGCGGCCTTCTCGGCCGAAGAGCTGGAGCAGCCGCTCGCCGAGCGCGAGGACGGGCTCGGAGGCGTAGAGGTTGGAGACGTGTCCGAGGGTGGCGATCTGCCCGGTCACGGCGGAGACGACGGCCGGGTGGGCGTGGCCGAGGGCGTTGACCGCGATGCCGCCGACGAAGTCGGTGTACTGCTTGCCGTCCGCGTCCCAGACCTGCGCGCCCGCACCGCGTACGAGGGCGAGCGCGGGGGTGCCGTAGTTGTTGGTCAGCGCCCCCTGCCAGCGGGCCGCGTACTCCTGGTTGCCGCTCACGTGCCGTCCCCTCCCTGTGCGTCGGGCACGACCATCGTGCCGATTCCCTCGTCGGTGAAGATCTCCAGCAGGATCGAGTGCTGGACCCGCCCGTCGATCACCCGGGCGGTGCTGACGCCCCCGCGCACGGCGTGCAGGCAGCCCTCCATCTTCGGCACCATGCCGCTGGACAGCTCGGGCAGCAGCTTCTCCAGCTCGCTGACGGTGAGCCGGCTGATGACCTCGTCGCTGTTGGGCCAGTCCGCGTAGAGGCCCTCCACGTCGGTGAGGACCATCAGCGTCTCGGCGCCGAGCGCGGCGGCGAGCGCGGCGGCCGCCGTGTCGGCGTTCACGTTGTACACGTGGCCGTCGTCGGCGCTGCGCGCGATGGAGGAGATGACCGGGATCCGGCCGTCGCCGAGCAGGGCCTCGATGGCGCCGGTGTCGATGGCGGTGATCTCGCCGACCCGGCCGATGTCGACGGCCTCGCCCTCGATCAGCGGGGTGTGCTTGGTGGCGGTGATGGTGTGGGCGTCCTCGCCGGTCATGCCGACGGCGAGCGGCCCGTGCTGGTTGAGCAGGCCGACCAGTTCGCGCTGGACCTGGCCCGCCAGGACCATGCGTACGACGTCCATGGCCTCCGGGGTGGTGACCCGCAGGCCGGCCTTGAACTCGCTGACCAGGCCCTGCTTGTCGAGCTGGGCGTTGATCTGCGGGCCGCCGCCGTGGACGACGACGGGCCGCAGGCCGGCCTGGCGCAGGAAGACCACGTCCTGGGCGAAGGCGGCCTTCAGATCCTCGTCGATCATGGCGTTGCCGCCGAACTTGATGACGACGATCTTGCCGTTGTGCCGGGTGAGCCACGGCAGGGCCTCGATGAGGATCTCGGCCTTGGGGAGCGCGGTGTGGCGCCTCGCGGTGCTCATGAGCTGTACGCGCTGTTCTCGTGGACGTACTCGGCCGTCAGGTCGTTGGCCCAGATGACCGCGGACTCGGAGCCGGTGGACAGGTCGGCGGTGATGCGGACCTCGCGGTCCTTCATGCTCACCAGGTCGCGGTCCTCGCCGACGGAGCCGTTCTTGCAGACCCAGACGCCGTTGATGGCGACGTTGAGCCGGTCCGGGTCGAAGGCCGCCCTGGTGGTGCCGATGGCGGACAGGACCCGGCCCCAGTTGGGGTCCTCGCCGTGGATGGCGCACTTGAGCAGGTTGTTGCGGGCGATGGACCGGCCGACCTCGACCGCGTCCTGCTCGCTGGCCGCGCCGACGACCTCGATGCGGATGTCCTTGCTGGCGCCCTCCGCGTCGCCGATCAGCTGGCGGGCGAGGTCGTCGCAGACGCTCCGTACGGCCTCGGCGAAGTCCTCGTACGCCGGTACCTGGCCGGAGGCGCCGGAGGCGAGCAGCAGCACCGTGTCGTTGGTGGACATGCAGCCGTCGGAGTCGACCCGGTCGAAGGTGGTGCGGGTCGCGTCCCGCAGGGCCTTGTCGAGGGTGGCGCTGTCCAGGTCGGCGTCGGTGGTGAGGACGACGAGCATGGTGGCCAGGCCGGGGGCGAGCATGCCCGCGCCCTTGGCCATGCCGCCGACCGTCCAGCCTCCCCGGGAGACGGCGGCCGTCTTGTGGACGGTGTCGGTGGTCTTGATGGCGATGGCGGCGGCCTCGCCGCCGTCGGTGCTGAGGGCGGCGGCCGCCGTCTCGATGCCGGGGAGCAGCTTGTCCATGGGGAGCAGGACGCCGATCAGGCCGGTCGAGGCGACCGCGATCTCACCGGCGTTGTGCTCGCCGCCCAGGACGGCCGCCACCTTCTCGGCGGTGGCGTGGGTGTCCTGGAAGCCCTTGGGGCCGGTGCAGGCGTTGGCGCCGCCGGAGTTGAGGACGACCGCGCTGACGGTCGCGCCGCGCAGCACCTGCTCGGACCAGCGCACGGGGGCGGCCTTGACGCGGTTGGAGGTGAAGACGCCCGCGGCGGCCAGTCGCGGCCCGTTGTTGACCACGAGGGCCAGGTCGGGGTTGCCGTTCGCCTTGATCCCGGCGGCGATGCCCGCCGCCGTGAATCCCTGTGCAGCCGTCACGCTCACGGCGCCACTCCCATCGTGGAAAGACCCAGCGCCTCGGGGAGCCCCAGGGCGATGTTCATGCTCTGCACCGCGCCGCCGGCGGTGCCCTTGGTGAGGTTGTCGATCGCGCTGATGGCGATGATCCGGCGGGCGGACCCGTCGTACGCGACCTGGACGTGGACGGCGTTGGAGCCGTACACGGCCTTGGTGGTGGGCCACTGGCCCTCGGGAAGGAGCCGGACGAAGGGCTCGTCGGCGTAGGCCTTCTCGTACGCGGCGCGCAGTGACTCCGCGGTGGTGCCGGGCAGCGCCTTCGCGGAGCAGGTGGCGAGGATGCCGCGCGGCATCGGCACGAGGTGCGGGGTGAAGGAGACGGAGACCCGCTCCCCCGCCAGCGGGGAGAGGTTCTGCACCATCTCGGGGGTGTGCCGGTGGGCGCCGCCGACGCCGTAGGGGGTGACGGTGCCCATGACCTCGGAGCCGAGCAGGTGCGGCTTGAGGGCCTTGCCGGCGCCGGAGGTGCCGGTGGCGGCGACGATCACGGCCTCCGGCTCGGCGAGGCGCGCCTGGTAGGCGGGGTAGAGGGCGAGCGACACGGCGGTCGGGAAGCAGCCGGGGACGGCGATGCGCCTGGTCCCGGCCAGTGCGGCCCGGCCGCCGGGGAGCTCGGGGAGCCCGTAGGGCCAGGTGCCGGCGTGCGGGGCGCCGTAGAACGCGTCCCAGTCGGCGGAGGCCTTCAGCCGGTGGTCGGCGCCCATGTCGACGACGAGCACGTCCTCGCCGAGCCGGGCGGCGACGGCGGCGGACTGTCCGTGCGGCAGGGCCAGGAAGACGACGTCGTGGCCGGCGAGGACCTCGGGGGTGGTCGCCTCCAGGGTTCGTCCGGCGAGCGGGACCAGGTGCGGCTGGAGGGGGCCGAAGGGCTGCCCGGCGTTGGAGTGCCCGGTCAGCGCGCCGATCTCCACCTCGGGGTGCGAGAGCAGCAGGCGCAGGACTTCACCGCCCGCGTATCCGCTCGCTCCGGCCACCGCAACACGTACCACCATCGGACCCTCCTCCTCGATGGCATGACTATACGTACCTATGCAGTTTTATGCAAAGCCTTCCACCTCGTCCGGCGACGTCCCTCCGATCCGGCGGCGCCCGGTCCGGAAGGGCGCCTGACTCAACACTCCCGCTCGTACTCGACCTGCTCAAGCGGGTGGCCGTCCCCGAAGTCGAGGGGCCGGGTGGCGCCGGTCGCGGCGAAGCCGCACTTGGCGTAGAAGCGGCGCGAGCGCGGGGTGTCGCGCAGGGTCCACAGGTGCGCGCGGGCGAATCCGTCGCCGCGCAGGCGGCCCAGCGTCGCCTCCATCAGCACGGCGGCGACGCCACTGCCCCAGCCGTCGGGGTGGCCGTAGAAGCTGAGGATCTCCGCGAGGCCCGGCCGGGTCCCGGAGGGGCGGGACCAGGACATCGCCAGGGGCCGGCCGCCGGCCTCGGCCAGCAGGACCGTCCTCGGGTCCTCCGCGAGCCGCGCATGCCAGCGGGTGCGCCGGCTGCGGATGCCCTCGGCGGCGAACTCCGGGGTGAAGAAGGGGGCGTACGCGGCCTCCCAGGCGGCGGCGTGGATCTCGCCGACGGCGTCCCCGTCGCCCGGGCCGGCGGCGCGGACCGTGATCACGCGGAGACCGCCGGGACGGCGCCGAGCGGGTGGCGGACCCATACGTTCGGTTCCACGTAGACCGCGCGGTCGTGAGCGGGCTCGCAGTGCACGGGGGTGAGCGCTCCCGGTACGCGGACCGGGCCCGGCTCGTCGAAGGGCAGGCCGGTCCACTGCCGCCACTGGTCGAGCGTGCCGCTGATGGTCATCGAGGCGGGGGCCACCGAGTCGATGACCGCCCCCGCGCGTACGTGGACCCGCAGCCACGGGTCGTGGGGCAGTCCGTCCCCGCGGGTCCGGTACGCGTACTCCACCATCGGGGTGTCGGGCTCGGCGGGCTTGCCGCTCGGCCGGACCGGGGCCACCACCTCGGCGAACCCGGCCGCCCGGGCGCCCTCGCGCATGGCGGTGAGCATGCGGCCGGAGAGGCCCTCGCCCTGCCGGCCCGCCGCGACGGAGATCTCCAGGGCGCTGACCGTGTCGGGCCGGACCCCCCGCCGCTGGTCGGAGAAGGCCCACATCAGCACCCGGTCCCAGCCCTGCCCGGGCAGCACCCCGCCGCGCTCGGGCGTGTGCAGCGCGAAGGGCACGCTGAAGGCGCGGGCCACCACCGCCGCGCCCTCGGTGGCGATGAAGACGTACTCGGGGAACTCGGCGACCAGGCGCGGGTACAGCAGCCACCCGATCGGGTCCTGCAGGGCGAACTCCGGCCAGGAGTCCTCCATGTCCCAGAGCCGGGGGGCGAGTTCTGGGCGGCGGGCGAGGGAGGTGATCTCTATGCGGGTCATACCCGCAGGCTAGGGGCGGCTTCCCGGTCCCCTCAACGGGTTTGCGCCGCCTCGGCCGCCGCGCCCGGCACGCCCCCGGGCAGCGCGCCCCGCAGCCGCTGCACCGCCTCCACCAGCTCCCCCGGGCCCGAGACCCCGGCGAAGCTCAGCCGGACGTGCGCGGCGGGCGGTTCGGCGCAGAAGTACGGGCGCCCCGGGGTGACGGCGACCCCGGCGCGCAGGGCCGCCGCCGCGAAGCCGGCGTCGTCGCCGCCCCCGGCGGGGCGCACCCAGAGCTGGAAGCCCCCCGAGGGCAGGTGGGCGGGTCCGGTGCCGGGCAGCTCCCGCCGCAGGGCGCCGACGAGCACGTCGCGCCGGTGGCGCAGCTCGGCGGCGACGGTCCGCAGGTGGCGCGGCCAGGCGGGCGCGCCGACCAGTTCGAGCGCGGCCTCCTGGAGCGGCCGGGGCACGAAGAAGGTGTCGACGACCTGGATCGCGCGCAGCCGGTCCAGGACCGGGCCGCGGGCGGCGAGCGCGCCGACCCGCAGGCTGGGCGAGGTGGCCTTGGTCAGGGAACGGACGTGGACCACGACCCCGTCGGAGTCCTGGGCGGCGAGCGTCGCGGGCAGCGGCCCGGCGTCCTCGTGGGCGAGGTTGCGCGCGTAGTCGTCCTCGACCACGAAGGCCCCGGCGGCCCGCGCGATGCGCAGCACCTCGGTGGCGCGCGGGGCGGACAGTACGGCGCCGGTCGGGTTCTGGAACAGCGGCTGGCATACGAAGACGCGTGCGCCGGTGGCTTCGAAGGCGGCGGCCAGCAGCTCCGGCCGGACCCCGTCGGCGTCCACCGGGACGGGCACCGGCCGGCAGCCGGACGCGCGGGCGATGGCCAGCAGGCCGGGGTAGGTGGGCGACTCGACCAGGATCGGCGCGCCGGGCGGGGCCAGCGCCCGTACGGCGGTGGTCAGCGCGCTCTGCCCGCCGGCGGTGATCAGCACGTCGGCGGCGCCCACCGACCCGGCCGCGCCCCCGATCTCCCGGGCGAACCAGTCGCGCAGCTCGGGCAGCCCCTCCATGGGCGGCCGCCCCCAGGCCCCGGGGCGGCGTCCGGCGCGGGCCAGGGCCGCGGCCATGGCCCGCTCGGGCTGGAGCGAGTGGTGCAGGTAGCCGCCGTTGAGCTCGATGACCCCGGCCGGCGGTACGGCGAGGGAGTTCACCACCCCGGCGGCGTCCACGGAGCGCGGGACCACCTCCCCGGCGCCCTCGGAGCTGAGGGCGAGGGCCTGCCAGGAGGTGTCCCCGGGGGCGGGGTCGTTCGTACGGGGATGCGCGCGGAAGGCGCCGGCGCCGGGGCGGGTGACGACGAGGCCTTCGGCGGCGAGCTGCGCGAGGGCCCGGGAGACGGTGACCGGGCTGACCCGGTAGCGCTCGACCATGGCCCGGCTGGAGGGGAGCTTTCCACCCACCGGGTAGCGGTCGAGCTCAGATCGCAGGGATTCTGCCAGCTCGGCCACACTGCTACGCTCGTACATGACAGCACAGAATAGCGCTACTGGCCTCGCCCCGATAGCACTCCAGGTGGACGGCGGCACCCGCGGACGCACGGGCACGCGCAGCGGTACCGCTCTGGCCCTGCTCGGGGTGGTCGCCTTCTCGCTGACCTTCCCCGCCACCGCCTGGGGGCTGGAGAGCTTCGGCCCCTGGTCGCTCGTCGCCCTGCGCAGCGTGCTGGCGGCGGTGATCGCCGGCGGTTTCCTGCTGGCCGGACGGGTTCCCCTGCCGGCCCGCGAACACTGGGCGGGCCTGGCCGTCGTCGCCGCCGGGGTGGTGGCCGGCTTCCCGCTGCTGACCACCCTCGCCCTGCAGACCTCCACCACCTCGCACGCCGCCGTCGTCGTCGGCCTGCTGCCGCTGACCACGGCCGCCCTCTCGGCCCTGCGCACCGGCGCCCGCCCGTCGGGCCGCTTCTGGGCGGCGGCCGTCGCCGGCGCCGCGGTGATCCTCGGCTTCACCCTGGCCCAGAGCGGCGGCTCGGTCTCGACCGGGGACGTCTACCTGTTCGGGGCGCTGCTGGTGTGCGCGGCCGGCTACACCGAGGGCGGACGCCTGGCCCGCGCCATGCCGGGCTGGCAGGTGATCGGCTGGGCGCTGGTGCTGTGCCTGCCGCTGACGCTCGCGGGCTCGGCGGTGGCGCTCGCCTCGGAGCCGGTGCACCTGAACTGGCACGGGGTGACCGGCCTGGTGTGGGCGGCGGCCGGCTCGACCTTCCTCGGGCTGTACGTCTGGTACCGGGGGATGGCCGAGATCGGCGCGCCGCGCGCCAGCCAGCTCCAGCTCGCCCAGCCGCTGCTCACCCTGGTGTGGTCGGTGGCGCTGCTGGGCGAGCGGCTGTCCCCGGCCACCCCGCTGGCCGCCTGCGCCGTCCTGGTCTGCATCACCGTGACCCAACGGGTCAAATAGCTACGGATCGGCCTAAACTTCTAGCACCGGATCGGACCGGCTCCGAGGGAGGTCAGCACATGCGCGCGACCGAGGGCGACCAGTTGGTGCAGCACGGCAGGATCGTGGGCCAGCACGACAGGGTGGGCGAGATCGTCGAGGTCCTGGGTGAGAACGGCGCTCCCCCGTACCGGGTCCACTTCCCGGACGGGCACGACGCCGTCATGTCCCCCGGCCCCGACTGCGTCGTACGCCACCCGGACGAGTCCGGGGGCAAGTCCGCCGCCCGGTAGGGGCTCAGCTCGGCGGCACCTCCGTCGGGTAGTGGTCGGCGACGACCCTGGCCAGCGCTCCATTGGGGTCCGCGACCACGTGCTTCCCCGAGAAGTACACGTGGCCGCGGACCTCCGCGTACCGGCGGGCGAACGTCAGGTGCCGGGACAGCTCCGCGGGGTCGCGCCAGGCCGCGACGGAGCTGCGGGCGTCGCACAGGTAGAGGGCCTCGCCCACGTACAGGTCCACGCCGGTGCCCGCGACCGTCTTCGCCCACCAGGGCACGACCGTCGCGTAGTCGGCCTGCGGGTGCCCGATGTGCCAGTACGCCTGGGGCGCGATGTAGTCGACCCAGCCCTCCAGCACCCACTTGCGCGTGTCCGCGTAGAGGTCGTCGTACGCCTGGAGCGCCCGCGTGGCCGAGCCGAGCCGGTCCGTGCTCCGGTTGCGCCACACCCCGAAGGGGCTCACGCCGAACCGCACCGCCGGGTGGTCGGCGCGCAGCCGCCGCGACATCTCCTGGACGAGGGTGTCGGTGTTGTGGCGGCGCCAGGCGGCGCGCGAGGAGAAGGAGCCGCCGTACTCCGCGTAGGCCCCGTCGTCGTCGAAGTGCTCCCCGGCGACGGGGTACGGGTAGAAGTAGTCGTCCCAGTGCACCGCGTCGACGGGGTAGCGGGAAACGGCGTCCAGCATCGCCTTCTGCACGAAGGCCCGCACCTCCGGCAGCCCCGGGTTGTAGTAGAGCCTGCCGCCGTACGCGACGGTCCAGCCGGGGTTGCGGCGCGCCGGGTGCGAGGCCGCGAGCCGGGAGGGATCGGTGTGGTGGGCCACCCGGTACGGGTTGAACCAGGCGTGCAGCTCCAGCCCGCGCGCGTGCGCCTCGGCGACCGCCGTGCCCAGCGGGTCCCAGCCCGGGTCGCGGCCCTGCACCCCGGTCAGCCACTGCGACCACGGCTCGTACGCCGAGGGCCACAGGGCGTCGGCGGCCGGCCGGACCTGGAGGACCACGGCGTTGAGCCGGCGCGCCACGGCCGTGTCGAGGAGCCTGATCAGCTCGGCGCGCTGCTCCCGGGCGGGCAGACCGCTCCTGGAGGGCCAGTCCACGTTCTGTACGGAGGCGATCCACATCCCGCGGAACTCCGCGGCCCCCGCCCGGCCTCCGGTGGCGGCCCGCGCCGGGAGCACCCCTGGCGGCCCCGCCGGTTCCGGCACCCGCGCCGCGGTGCCCGCCGCCGCTGCCGGGCCCGCCGCCGTCGCGGCCAGCACGCCCGCGGCCCCCGTCAGCAGCCCCCGCCGTCCGATGTACGCCATGTGAAGACTCCGTTCCGCTCCGTGACATCGCTCTGCGTGGGCACAGCATGCCCGCCCCGGCCCGCCACCGGAGGCAACGCCGGAGTAACGTCGTGGGGCGTGGCGGGCGCCGGGGTGCAGTTACCACTGCCGAACACGGGGGACCCGCGATGGATGAGCAGCGAAAGGCACGATGTGACGGACCTCTCTACCCTCCCGACCGACATCGCACGGGTCGGCGTGGTGGGCTGTGGCCAGATGGGCGCTGGCATCGCCGAGGTGTGCGCCCGCAGCGGTCTTGAGGTGAAGGTCGCCGAGACCACCGGCGAGGCCCTGGAGATCGGGCGCACCCGGCTGCACAACTCGCTGACCAAGGCCGCCGAACGCGGCAAGATCAGCGAGGAGGAGCGGGACGCCACCCTGGCCCGCCTCAGCTTCACCACCGACCTCGGCGAGTTCGCCGACCGCGACCTCGTCATCGAGGCCGTCGTCGAGAACGAGCAGGTCAAGACGGAGATCTTCCAGGTCCTGGACCAGGTGATCACCCGCCCGGACGCGATCCTCGCCTCCAACACCTCCTCGATCCCGCTGGTCAAGCTGGCCGTCGCGACCTCGCGGCCGGACCAGGTCATCGGCATCCACTTCTTCAACCCGGCGCCCGTCCAGCGGCTCGTCGAGCTGATCCCGGCGCTCACCACGAGCGAGGAGACGGTCAAGCGGTCCGAGGCCCTGGTGCGGAGCGTGCTGGGCAAGCACGCCGTCCGCGCGCAGGACCGGTCCGGCTTCGTCGTCAACGCGCTCCTCGTGCCGTACCTGCTGTCCGCGATCCGGATGTTCGAGTCGGGCATCGCGAGCCGCGAGGACATCGACAACGGCATGGAGCTGGGCTGCGCCCACCCGATGGGCCCGCTCAAGCTGTCCGACCTGATCGGCCTGGACACCATCGCCTCGATCGCCGATTCGATGTACGCGGAGTACAAGGAGCCGCTGTACGCCGCTCCCCCGCTGCTCCAGCGCATGGTCGACGCGGGCCGCCTGGGCCGCAAGACGGGCTCGGGCTTCTACCCGTACGGCTGAACCGCCCGGGGCGGCCCGGCCGCGGGTGGTGCGGCGGGAGGGCCCGGCCGCCCCGTCGGCGGCCGGGCCCTCCCGCGCGATCGTGTCCGCGGGCCGGGCCGGGCCGCCGCCCCGCCCCTCCGCGTCCGCCGACGGGGGCACGGCAGCGGCCGACGCCCTCATCGACGCCCTCACAGGGGGACGCGCAGCGCCCCGTCGATGACGTACGCGGTCTCCTCCGCGCCCGCGCACCCGCTGCTCAGCAGCTGATCCCGGACGGCCCGCAGCCGGTCCCGCAGGCGCAGCGACTCCATCCCCCGGGCGCGTTCGGCCATTTCGGCCGCCGAGGCCACCGCCCGCTCGGCCTCGCCCCGCCGCAGCTGGATCTCGCACAGCATCGCGAGGCGGTGCACCCGCCCCCGGTCGTGCGCCGGGGTCCCCACCGCCTCGGCCGCCTGCTCGTGCGCGCCGGCGAGGTCGCCCAGGCTCAGCAGCGCCTCCGCCACCTGTACGTTGACCAGCCCGGGCTGTACGTAGCCGGTCTCGGCGGGCTCGGCACCGGGCTCGATCCGCCCGGCGGCCGCCTCGGCGCGCCGGATGCAGGCCAACGCCGCCCGCCGGTCGCCGAGTCGCGCGTACGCCTTGGCCTGCATCGCGTACAGGTCGGCGCCCAGCGCCGGGGTGATGTCCCGGCCGGCGGCGCGCAGCGCGGCCTCGGCGAAGGCCACGGCCTGGCGGTAGTCCTTCAGGTGCAGCGACTGGTTGACGAGCAGGGCGATCACGTACGCCCCCAGCCCCCGGTCCCCGCCGGCCTTGGCGAGCCGCAGCGCCTGGTGGAAGTAGCGCTGGGCGAGACCGTGGGCGTCGGAGTCGTACGCGCAGATCCCCGCGACCGCCACCAGCGAGCCACCGGCCCGGTGCAGCGGCCGGCCGACCTCGTCGGAGTAACTCCCGCGCAGCATCGGCGCGGTCTCGCTGCCGAGGAAGCGCACGATCCGGGCCCGGGTGGCCATCCCGCCGGCCCGGCGGTACATCAGCTCGTAGTGCGCCCGGGCCGCACGCAGGATCTCGATGTGCTCGGGGCCGATGCGGTGCGGGCCCTCCCGGGACACGTCGGCGTCCTCGGGCGGGTTCTCCCACTCCCACACCGGGATGACGGCCGGGGTGCCGGTGAGGGCGTGCGCGGTGAGCTGTGCGGGCCGGCCCAGCTCGTCGGAGCGCCACAGCGCGGTGGCACGGTCGACGAACCCGCTGAGCCGGGTGGTGTGCGGGCTCTGCCGGCCGGGGATCCCGAGCCCGATGTCGTCGAGGGCGACGGGACGGTGGAGCCGCCCGCCCAGCACCTCGCAGATCAGGTCGGGCACCTGGCCGCGGGGGCGCTGCCCCTTCAGCCAGCGGGAGACGGCGGTGTGTTCGTAGCGCAGCGCGAGTCCACGGGACCGGCCGGCCTGGTTGACGTGCGCGGCGAGTCCGGCGTGGGACATGCCCGCCTCGGCGAGGAGGGCGTCGAGCAGGGCATTGGGCTGCATGGGCCCCTCCAAGGGCTCGTCGCCATCAGGCTAGTGGCTGAGCGGTGGGCGCGGGGGCGTTCCTCGTTTCCTTCACACGGGGTGTGAAGTGAGTGCGCGCATAAATGCGTTGCGCACCCTGCCGCGCGGGGCCCCGGGGGCGGTTCACTGAAGAGCCTCGCCAAGGAGGCAGCCCGGTCGTCGGCTCCCCCTCGTACAGTGCGACGACCCGGCACCGCGCCGCCCGCCCCTGCTGTCTGCCCGACACTCCATGGCAGGCGCGGGCGGCGCACCACGGCTCCGAGGGGTCCGGTTGGTCGCCGGGCCCGCCGGAGCCGGGCCGGTTCCGCACCGGGTCCGTCCACCGGCCCGGTGCGGAGCGGCTCCGCCGGTGACCCGGGTCCGCCCGAGCCGTTCCACTCCCCCCGGGACGGGCGGACCCGCACCGGTCGGCCGCGGCGCGGCACCCTGGGGGCGGCGTCGGCGGTGGGGCCGCCCTCCCGGTGCCGTGCACGGCGCGCACGCCCGCAGCCAGCCGCGCGGGTGTGCGCGGGTGCACCGCTGCGCGGAGCGCGCTCGATCGCCGCGCGGGCTGGAATGCGCGCGGCGAATGCCCAGCCTCGCCGGCGATTGAGGCGCGGGGTCTGGGGCGGAGCCCCTGGGAACGGTGGAAGGGCGGGTAGGGGGCCGGCCCCGCAGGGCCCCGGGTGCCACCCGAACGGGTGAGGGGCGCGCCCGGCGATCCGGACGCGCCCCTCAGAGCGATTCAAGCGGCGGCGGCGTCACGCGCCCCGCAGCACCGCCCCGGTCCGCTCGCCGGCCAGGGCCACCGCGGCGTCGCGCGCGGCCGTGGACTCCTCGGCGGTCAGCGTCCGGTCGGGCGCCCGGAAGCGCAGCGCGTACGCGAGGGACTTCTTGCCCTCGCCGACCTGCTCACCGGTGAACACGTCGAACAGCCGCAGGGACTCCAGCAGTTCGCCGGCGCCCTTGCGCAGCGCGTCCTCCACCGCCGAGGCGGGGACGGAGGCGTCCACGATCAGCGCGACGTCCTGGGTCGCCACCGGGAAGGTGGAGATCCGGGGCGCCTGCACGGCGCCGCCGCCGGCCGCCGCGAGGCGGTCCAGGTCGAGCTCCATGGCGCTGGTGCGGGCGGGCAGGCCCATGGCCTTGACCACGCGCGGGTGCAGCTCGCCGGCGTGGCCGATGACCTGCTCGACACCGTCGACGGTGACGACCAGCTCGGCGCAGCGGCCCGGGTGCCAGGGGCCGTACTGGCCCTGGCGGACGACCAGCTCCGCACCGGCCTCGACGGCCAGCGCGCGGGCGGCCTGGACGGCGTCCGCCCAGCCCGCCGGACGGCCCTTGCCCCACCAGCCGGCCTGCTCGCGGGCACCGGCCAGCACGACCGCGGCGTACCGCGGCTGCGCGGGCAGGGCCGCGTCGAGGGTGGCGACCTCTTCGTCCGTGGGACGCCGGTCGACGGGCAGCCGTACGGCGACACCCGGCTCGGCGGCGGCACGGAAGACCGAGCCGGTCTCGAAGAGCGCGAGGTCGTGGCTGCCCCGGCTGTCGTTGCGGCGCAGCGCGCCGAGCAGACCCGGCAGCAGCGTGGTGCGCAGCGCCGGCTCCTCGTCGGAGATCGGGTTGACCAGCTTGACGACCTGGCGGCTCGCGTCGTGCGCGGGCAGCTGGAGCTGGTCGAAGACGGCCTCGCCGATGAACGGGTAGCTCAGCGCCTCGACGTAGCCGGCTCCGGCCAGCGCGCGGCCGACCCGGCGGTGCAGCTGCTGGCGCGCGGTCAGGCCGCGGCCGGAGGGCACCTGCGGGAGGGTGGACGGGAGGTTGCCGTAGCCCTCCAGCCGGATGACCTCTTCGGCGAGGTCGTTGGGCTCGGCGAGGTCGGGCCGCCACGAGGGGACGGTGACGACGAGCTCGTCCTGGCCGTAGACGTCGCAGCCGATCTCCTGGAGGCGGCGCACGACGGTCTCGCGGCCGTACTCCATGCCCGCGACCCGGTCCGGGTGGTCCGCGCGCATCGCGATGGTGCGTGGGGCTCCCGGGGCGGTGAGCTCGGTGACGCCGGCTTCGGCGGTGCCGCCGGCGAGCAGCACCAGCAGGTCGACGGTCCGCTGGGCGGCCGCGGCGGCGGCCTGCGGGTCGACGCCCCGCTCGAAGCGCTTGGAGGCCTCGGAGGAGAGCTTCAGGCGGCGGGCGGTGCGGGAGATCGACACGGAGTCGAAGTGCGCGGCCTCGATCACGACGTCGGTGGTGCCGGTGACGGCGCCCGTCTCCGGGTCGGTGACCGAGTCGGCGATCTCGGTGTTGGCGCCGCCCATGACACCGGCGAGCCCGATGGGGCCGCTGCCGTCGGTGATCACCAGGTCCTCGGCGTCGAGCGTGCGCTTGACCCCGTCGAGGGTGGTGAGCTTCTCGCCCTGCTCGGCACGGCGGACGCCGATCGCGCCGTCGAGGCGCGAGCGGTCGTAGGCGTGCAGCGGCTGGCCGAGCTCCAGCATCACGTAGTTGGTGACGTCGACGGCCAGCGAGATCGGGCGCATGCCCGCCTTCTGGAGGCGGCGCGTCAGCCAGATCGGGGACCGCGCCTCGGGGTCGAGGCCGGTCACCGTGCGGGCGGTGAAGCGGTCGCAGCCCTGCGGGTCGGAGATCTGCACGGCGTAGCCGTACGAGTTCGGCGCGGGCACGTCGAGCAGCGCCGGGTCGCGCAGCGGCAGGCCGTAGGCGGTGGCGGCCTCGCGGGCCACACCGCGCATGGACATGCAGTAGCCGCGGTCCGGGGTGATGTCGATGTCGAGGACCTCGTCGACGAGCTGGAGCAGCTCGATCGCGTCGGTGCCGGGCTCGTACTCCGGCGGCAGCACGATGATCCCGTGCGTGCCGTCGTCGCCCATGCCCAGCTCCTCGCCGGAGCAGATCATGCCGTGCGAGGTCCTGCCGTACGTCTTGCGCGAGGCGATCGCGAAGTCGCCGGGCAGGACGGCGCCGGGCAGGACCACGACGACCTTGTCGCCGACGGAGAAGTTCCGGGCACCGCAGACGATCTCCTGCGGCTCGCCGGTGCCGTTGGCGGAGCCGACGTCGACCGTGCAGAACCGGATCGGCTTGCGGAAGCCCTCGAGCTCCTCGATGGTCAGCACCTGGCCGACGACGAGGGGGCCCTTGAGGCCGGCGCCGAGCTGCTCGACGGTCTCGACCTCGAGGCCGGCGTCGACCAGCTTGGCGGCCACGTCACGGCCGGTCTCGCCCGCGGGGAGGTCGACGTACTCCCGCAGCCAGGAAAGCGGGACGCGCATCAGATCTCACTCCCGAACGGCCGGGTGAAGCGCACGTCACCCTCGACCATGTCTCGCATGTCTTCAACGTTGTGACGGAACATCAGCATCCGCTCGATGCCGAAGCCGAAGGCGAACCCGCTGTACTTCTCCGGGTCCACACCGCAGGCGACGAGCACCTTCGGGTTGACCATGCCGCAGCCGCCGAGCTCGATCCAGCCCTCGCTGGAGCAGGTACGGCAGGGGCGGTCGGGGTTGCCCACCGACTCGCCGCGGCAGACGTAGCACTGCATGTCCATCTCGGCGGACGGCTCGGTGAAGGGGAAGAAGTGCGGGCGCAGCCGGGTGGTGGTCTGCTCCCCGAAGAGCTCCTTGACCATGTGGTCGATGGTGCCCTTGAGGTCGGCCATGGTCAGGCCCTCGTCCACGGCGAGCAGCTCGACCTGGTGGAAGACCGGGGTGTGCGTCGCGTCGAGCTCGTCGGTGCGGTACACGCGGCCCGGGCAGACGATGTAGACGGGCGGCTTGCGCTCCAGCAGCGAACGCGCCTGCACCGGGGAGGTGTGGGTGCGCAGCACGACACCGGACTCGTCGCCCTCGGTGCCCTTGGGGCCCTGGACGAAGAAGGTGTCCTGCATCTGGCGCGCCGGGTGGTCGGGCGTGAAGTTGAGGGCGTCGAAGTTGAACCACTCCGCCTCCACCTCGGGGCCCTCCGCCACCTCGTAGCCCATGCCGACGAAGATGTCCGCGATGCGGTCCATCAGCGTCGTCAGGGGGTGGCGGGCGCCGGCGGGCACACGGTCGTAGGGCAGCGTGACGTCCACCGCCTCCTCGACCAGCACCCGCTCGTCGCGCTCGGCCTCCAGCTGCACCGTGCGGGCCCCGAAGGCCTTGTTCACGGCGCCGCGGGCCTGTACGACGCGCTTGCCCGCTTCGGCCTTGGCCTGGGGCGGCAGGGCGCCGATCTCGCGGTTGGCGAGCGCCAGGGGCGAGCGGTCGCCCATGTGCGCGGTCTTCGCCTCGCGGAGCTCGTCGAGGTCGCCGGCGGACGCGAAGGCGGCGAGCGCCTCGTCCCGCATGCGCTCGATCTCTTCCGGTTTCAGTGCCTCGACCTCGACAGGGTCGTACGACTTGTTCGGTGCCGACATCTCTTCCCGTACTTCCGATGGCTGGCTGGTGGGTCCCCGCGCGACCTGGATCGAAACGGCTCGGATCGATCGGCACAAGGACACAAAGGTGCCAAAGGACGAGTCTAAGGGCCGCCGGGGGTGGAGGAGCCCGTGGGCCGCCTGGCGAGACCGTCCGCAGGGTTACTGCGTGAGGTAGGCCGGGGCGCTCACGGGCAGGATAAATCGGAACTCGGCTCCGCCTCCGGGGCCGCGGCCGACCGTGATGGTCCCGCCGTGGGCCTCCACGATGCCCTTGACGATGTACAGGCCCAGGCCGGTGCCGCCGCGCTTGCTCCCCCGCCAGAAGCGGGTGAAGACGCGGCCCATCGACTCCTCGGGGATCCCGGGGCCTTCGTCGGTCACGGTGACGGCTGTTCCCTTCTCGTGCGGCGCTACGTCGATGGTGACCGTTCCGTCACCGTGGCGCACCGCATTTTCGAGGAGGTTGCCGAGAATCTGGTCGATCTTGTCCGGGTCCGCCCACAGGTCCGGCAGCGGGCTGCTGACCCGTACGAGGAACCGCTCGGGCGCCTGCCCGTTCGCGGTGAGTGCCTGGACGTGGCGGCCCACGGCGGCGGCGATGTCTACGGGCTGGCGGCGCACCTCCAGGCGGCCGGAGTCGATGCGGGAGATGTCGAGGAGCTCGGCGATGAGCCGGGTGACGCGGTTGGCGTCGGCGTCGACGGTCTCCAGCATCAGCCGCTTCTGGTCGTCGGTGAACCGTTCCCACTTGGCGAGCAGGGTCGCGGTGAACCCCTTGACCGAGGTCAGCGGGGAGCGCAGTTCGTGCGCCACCGTCGCGATCAGCTCGGCGTGGCTGCGCTCCGTGCGGCGCCGGGCCTCGGTGCCGCGCAGGGTGACCACGAGGCGGCTGAGCGGGCCCGTGGGGTGGGTGCGTACGTAGCGGGCGGAGACGAGCACCTCGCGCCCGCCGGGCAGCAGCAGGTTCCGCTCGGGCTGGCCGCGCCGGGTGGCGAGTCCCCCGTACGGGTCGGTCATCGCCCACCAGCGGCGGCCTTCGAGGTCCTCCAGCGGCAGCGCGCGCTCGATGCGGGCACCGATGGCCCGGCCGGCCGCGATGTCGGTGATCCTGGACGCGGCCCGGTTGAAGCAGACGACGTGCCCGGTGTGGTCGGCGACGACGAGCCCGTCGGGCAGCTCGTCGGGGTCCATCCGGAAGGCGCCGTCCCCCTGCCCGGGGGCTCCGCCGGGCCCCTGGCCGGGGGCACGGCCGGCGGGGCCCGCCTGGGGCGGTACGGAGGCCGGGGCGTCCGGGGCGGGCGGCGGAACGGGCGGTGCGCCGCCCGGGGGCCGGGCGGCGTCCCCGAACCGCTCCTCGGCCGCGTCCGCGGCCCCTGGTGAGCTGTTCGTACCGACGGTCATGTCCCCGTACCCCGCATCTCCGGGTAGCTCAGTGGGCCCCCGGGCGGCCACATTACTAGCTGGGGGTCACGGAGCGGCACCCTCCGGGCGCCCGCTGTGCCCGCGCGGACGCGTAGAGGCACACGGCTGCGGCCGTCGCGAGGTTCAGGCTCTCGGCCTTGCCGTGGATCGGGACCCGGACGACGGCGTCCGCGAGGGCGCGGGTCTCCTCGGGCAGGCCCCAGGCCTCGTTGCCGAAGACCCAGGCCGAGGGGCCGCCCATGGTGCCCGCGTCCAGCTCGGCGTCGAGGTCGTCCTGCCCGGCCCCGTCGGCCGCGAGAATCCGTACTCCGGCGGCCCGCAGCCCTTCCACGGCCTGCTCGACGGGGACGCCGACGGCCACCGGGAGGTGGAAGAGGGAGCCCACCGAGGCCCGTACGGACTTGGGGTTGTACAGGTCGACGGAGGCGTCGGTCAGCACCACCGCGTCGGCGCCGGCGGCGTCCGCGCAGCGCAGCACGGTGCCGGCGTTCCCGGGGTCGCGGACGTGGGCGAGGACGGCGACCAGCCGGGGCCCGGCCCTGAGGATCTCCTCGAAGGGGGAGTCCAGGAAGTGGCAGACGCCGACCAGGCCCTGCGGGGTCACGGTCTGCGAGACCTCGGCGAGCACCTCGTCGGACGCGTAGTGCACCCGGGCCCCGGCGAGCAGCGCGGCCTCGACGATGTCGGCGTAGCGCTCGGCCGCCTCGACGGTGGCGAACAGCTCGATCAGGGTCGCGCCCTGGGCCCCGCGGTGCTCGACGGCCTCCCGGACGGCCTGCGGGCCCTCGGCGATGAACCGGCGCTCCTTGGTGCGGAAGTTGCGCCGCGCCAGCCGGCGGGCGGCGGCCACCCGCGGGGATCGGGGGGAGATCAGCTCGGTGGGGTGACCCATGGTGTCTGCGGTTCTCTCTCGGGTTCTGCGTGGCGGGGCGAAAGCACACGGACCCGCAGGCGGGAAGCCTGCGGGTCCGTGGGGTGCCGGCCGCGTGGAGCGGGCCGGCCAGGCGCCTTAGGCAGCGGCCTTGGGCGCGTTCACGTCGGCCGGGAGGGCCTTCTGCGCGACCTCGACCAGCGCGGCGAACGCGTTGGCGTCGTTGACGGCCAGCTCGGCGAGGATCTTGCGGTCCACCTCGATGTTGGCGGCCTTCAGACCCTGGATGAGGCGGTTGTACGTCATGCCGTTCTGGCGGGCAGCGGCGTTGATGCGCTGGATCCACAGCTGACGGAAGTCGCCCTTGCGCTTCTTGCGGTCGTTGAAGTTGTAGACCAGCGAGTGGGTGACCTGCTCCTTGGCCTTGCGGTACAGGCGCGAACGCTGACCGCGGTAGCCGGAGGCCGCCTCGAGGATCGCCCGGCGCTTCTTGTGGGCGTTTACTGCCCGCTTGACGCGTGCCACTTTTTACTCCTTGTAGCGGGGCCGTGGTTGTCTTCACACGGCCCGAAATTCGATGGGGTCCCGGTCTTGACGTCCCGCTCCCCCGGGGGGAGCGGAGGACATCAGATGCCGAGAAGCTTCTTGATCTTCGCGGCGTCGCCGGGAGCCATCTCCGCGTTGCCGGTCAGGCGACGGGTGATGCGGGACGACTTGTGCTCGAGCAGGTGGCGCTTGCCGGCGCGCTCACGGAGCACCTTGCCGGAGCCGGTGACCTTGAAGCGCTTCTTGGTACCGCTGTGCGTCTTGTTCTTCGGCATGGCGCCGTTATCTCCTCGTCGGTGGCGCCCCCGCCGGTCCGGCGGGACCGGCTCGCGGGAGCGTCATGTTGTTGGGTGATCCGGGACGGGCTGTCCGGGATCAGGCCTCGGCGTTCGCCTCGGCGGAGCCCTCGGCCTCGACCTCGGCCTCGGCGGCGGCCTCCGGGGCCTCCTCCTCGGCCGGAGCGGCCTCGGCGGCGGTGCCCTGGCGCTCGGCCTTGCGCGCGGCCTGCGCCTCGCGGGCTTCGGCCATCGCCTCGGTCTTCTTCTTGTGCGGACCGAGAACCATGATCATGTTTCGGCCGTCCTGCTTCGGGTTCGACTCGATGAAGCCGAGGTCCTCGACGTCGGAGGCGAGACGCTGCAGCAGTCGGTAGCCGAGCTCCGGCCGGGACTGCTCGCGACCACGGAACATGATCGTGATCTTGACCTTGTCGCCCTGCTTGAGGAACCGAACGACGTGACCCTTCTTGGTGTCATAGTCGTGCGGGTCGATCTTCGGCCGGAGCTTCATCTCCTTGATGACCGTGTGCGCCTGGTTCTTGCGCGCCTCACGGGCCTTCATGGCCGACTCGTACTTGAACTTGCCGTAGTCCATGAGCTTGCAGACCGGCGGGCGCGCGGAAGCCGCGACCTCGACCAGGTCCAGGTCGTATTCCTGTGCGAGCTCAAGCGCCTTCGCAAGCGGGACGATGCCCACCTGTTCGCCGCTGGGACCGACGAGTCGCACCTCAGGGACTCGAATCCGATCGTTGATGCGGGGCTCGGTGCTGATGGATCCTCCTCGGTAGCACCACACGGTTGCCTGGCAGACAACCGCTGACGTCTTTTGTCGTCAGACCTCAACCGCGGCGGAGAATGAAAAATGCCCCGCCGGGCACAGGCAGGGGCTCCAAAACAACCGGAGCACCGCCGCGTGCGAACCGCGGGGCGCAGATCGACGGCTTTCCATCGTCCGTACGGAACGATGGATACCGTCTGACCGGATGACCCGCCTCCCCGGAGGGTGGTCGGGTGGGAGATCGGAGCCTCCACTTGTGGGCCGGGCACGCATGTGTCCGGCCGGTCGAGTTCCATACTACCCCACGCATGGCAAGGCCGCCGCACGACCTATCGTGGAGCGCATGACTGACGCGACGCCCTCCGATTCCACCCCTCCCGACTACGACGAGATGACCCGCGACATCGCGGACGTCCCGGCCGTCGAGGTCATCACCACGGTGGCCGTCCACCTGCTGAGCGCCGCGGCGGTCAACCTGGGCCTGGACAAGCCGGACTCCGAGCACAAGGACCTCGACGAGGCCCGCAAGCTGATCACCGCCCTGGCCGGCCTGGTCACCGCCAGCGCCACCGAGATCAGCTCCTTCCACGCGGCCCCGCTGCGCGACGGCCTGAAGTCGCTCCAGCTGGCCTTCCGCGAGGCCTCGATCGTGCAGGACGAGCCGGGCCAGGGCCCGGGCGAGAAGTTCACGGGCCCGGTCTACGCCTGACCGTCCTCCCGCACGTTCCGCTTCCGTACGCCGAAGGGCCGCCGCGACGCGTCGCGGCGGCCCTTCGGCGTACGGGATCCGGGCGGGCTGACCTCAGCGCGCGAAGAGCGGCTCCCCCGGCGGGACCGGGCCGCCGGCCGGGAGCAGGGCCAGGTCCAGGCCGCGTACGAGCCGGCCGCGCAGGGTCTCGTCCGCCGCCAGCGCTTCGGCCACGCGGCGGGCCGCCGGGGCGGGCTCGGCGTCGGCCGAGAGCACGACGGCCAGGGTGCCGTCGGCGTCGGCTCCGCCCCGCCCCAGGTGGGCGCGGAGCACGGCGGGCTCGGCGGCCACGGCCGCCCGTACGGCCTCGCGCACGGCCGGGTCGGCCAGCGGGTCGGCGTCCGTGCGGCCCTCGGCCAGCGCGAGCAGGGCCGGGCCCGTCAGCTGGTACGGGACCGGGCCGGCCAGGTCGATGACGACCGTGTCGGCCTTCTCGTGCGCGGCGGCGGCGAGCGCCTGGTGCAGCGGGACCGCCACCGGGCGGGCCGCCGGGTCCCACAGGGCCAGCGAGGCGATCGAGGTGAAGGCGGGCAGCGCCCGGCGGTTCCCCGCCGTCAGGGTGGGCACGGCCATGTCGCTGGTCTTCTCGCGCTTGAGGCCGGTCTCGGGGTCCGTCTCGACCTCGCCGAGCATCGCCACGACGGGCACCAGCAGCCGGGCGTCCTTCAGCGCCGCCAGCAGCTGCGGTTCGGCCGCCCGGTCGGCCGCCCAGGCGGCCAGGGCGGCGCTCAGCCGGGGGTCGGCGGTGCCGTCGTCGTCGGAGAAACCGGGGTCTGGAATGTTCTTGGTCGCCACAGTTACGCGACTCTATCCCGCCGTGCGGCGCGCGGACGCCGGGCCAGTACGGCGGCCAGCACCAGCAGGGCCGCTCCCCCGGCCGCGGCCGCCGGCACACCGGGCACCGTCCGGCGCCCGGACGGCCGGACCGGTTCGGGTCCCGGGCCGAAGTACCGCCGCCCGGCCGGGACGGCGGCGGGGACGGCCGCCTCGGGGCGCAGCGCGGCGCCGGCCTGGAGTGCGGCGACGGGGTCGACCGTGCCGTGGCCCCGGGCGTCGTCGCGGCCGCCGGGCGGGCGGTCGGCGGCGGTGTCCTCCAGCAGCTTCTTGACCTGTGCCGGGGACAGGCCCGGGTGGGCGGCCCTGACGAGGGCCACGGCGCCGGAGACGAAGGCCGCGGCGGCGCTGGTGCCCCAGCCCTCGTAGTAGGAGCGGTCCGGGTCGGCGATGACCACGTCGACGCCGGGGGCGCTGACGGTGGCGTACCAGTGGCGGGTGGAGAAGGGTGCCTTGCGGCCCTGGCGGTCCACGGCCGCGACGGCGATGACGCCGGGGTAGGCGGCGGGGTAGGAGGTGTGGTCGCCGCGCTCGCCGCCGTTGCCCGCGGAGGCGACGACGACCACGCCCTTGCCGAGGGCGTACCGCACGGCCTCGTCCTCGGCGGCCTCGTGGTGCGCGGAGTCGCTGTCGTCGCCGAGCGAGAGGTTGATCACGTCGGCGCCGTGGTCGGCGGCCCAGCGGATGCCTTCGGCGAGGGCGCCGGCCTTGCTGTCCCGGGCCTCGGCCCGGCCGGGGTCGCCCTCTTCGAGGATGACGCGGACGGGCAGGATCTTCGCGTGGGGCGCGATCCCGAGGACTCCTTGCGAGCGGTCGGGGCCGTGGCCCCGGCCCGCGATGATGCCGGCCATCGCCGTGCCGTGGCGGGCCCAGGCGCGGTCGCCGCGGCCGGCGCCCATGCCGACGAGGTCGGCGCCCTCGAGGACCTGGCCGGCGAGGTCGGGGTGGCTGGCGTCCACGCCGGTGTCGAGGACGGCGACGGTGACCCCGTCGCCCTGGGTGGTGCCCCAGGCCTCCTCGGCGCGCAGGGCGAGCAGGCCCCACTGCCGGTCGCGGATGGTGTCGGCGGCGGCGGGGTGGGCGGCGGACCCGGCGAGGAGGGCGGCGGCGAGGGCGGCGGCGGCCGCCGTGCGCAGGGGGGCCGGTTTCATCGGGCGGACCCCTTCGTCGGCGGGGGCGGGACGGGGGCCGTGCTCGAGGCGGGGGCGGCGAGGCCGGTGAGGGCCTGTGCGGCCCGGTCGGCGGCGGCCTTCGCCGTGTGGCCGAGCCCCGCCTCGGCGACGGTCCCGGTGGCGCCGGACCGGACCGCCTCCTCGGCGGGGACCGGCGCGTCGACGGTGCGGCCGTCGGCGAAGGCGGAGACGGCGTAGACGACGGCGGGGGCCTCGGCGGAGACCGTCGCGGTCCAGGCGGCGCGGCGCGCGTCGGCGTACTCGTAGGCGGGCGGGACGGTCAGCCGGCCCCGGAGGCCGTCCATGGCGGTGGCGTCGGCGGGGGTGAAGACCAGGCCGACGGTGACGAGGGAGCTGCGGGTGGCGTCGGTGTAGGTGGCGCGGAGCACGCGGGTGCAGCCGGTGGCGGCGAGAGCCGCCCGCCAGTCGGCGGGCAGGACGGCCGCGCAGTCGGCGTCCGGTGCGAGGGCGATCCGGATCCAGCTGCGGTCGGCGCCGCCGGGGCCGGATCCGGGGGCGTCCAGCACGGGGGGCAGGAGGCCGTCCACGGGGGCCGACCGCCACAGCGAGGCGGCCTGGCGGTAGGCCGCGTCGGGGGGCAGGGGGCGGTGCGAGGCGCGGTGGTCGCGCCAGGCGGTGGTGGCGGCGCCGGCGAGGAGGGCGGTGCCGAGGAGGGCGCAGAGGGTGGCGCTGACGACCCGGGCGGGGTGGCGGCGGGGCGGTCGGTGCAGTGGTGTCGGGGCCGGCGGCTGCTCGGGGTCGCCCAGGACCTCGGTCCGTGGTGTCGTCGTGGTCATCCGGCGGCTCCGCCCCCCGTTCCGTACGGCTGCCTGCCCGTACTCTACGGGGCGGTTGCCGTTGCCCTGGCCGGGCCGTTGCCCTGGCCGGGCGGTTGGGGGGCGGCGGGGTGGCCTTGTTCGGGCGGGGTGCGGGTGGGGTGTTGCCCCGTCGGGCGGGGTTCGGTGGGGTGGTTTCGGGTCGGGGGCGGTGCCGGGGTGGGGGTGTCGTCCGGGGCGGGCTTCGATGTTCGGCGCCCGTTCAGGGTCCGGTTGTACGGGGCACCGGGCGCCGAATTCATCTCGTTTTGGCCCCGGACGGCACCCCACCCCGTCCCCGCCCCCTCACGTGGTTCTCCGGCCGCCCGTGTCTTTGCCGGCGCCGGCGTGCTGCCGCTGGCGACTCCGCCTCGCCGGCCTCCTCGTCTGCAGTCCCGGCTTGACCTGCAACTCCGGTTTGGCCTGCAACTCCAGCCTGGTCGGCGACTTCAGCCCCGCCGGCGTTTGAGGCGCGGGGGTCTGGGGGCTGGCCCCCAGGAGGGGGCCGGGGCGGAGCTCCGGGGCACGGGGGGCCGCGCAGGGGCGGCGGGCACACCGCCCGGCCAGGGCGAGGGCAAGGGCCTACCCACCGGTAAAGCCGTCTGGCAAGCTGCCGCCCATGACTTCGGACCGGGCCCGGTACGACCGGGCGACCGCGCATCTCGACGCGCCCCTGGCCATCGTGGACCTGGACGCCTTCGACGCCAACGCCGACGATCTCGTGCGGCGGGCCGGCGGGAAGCCCGTCCGGGTCGCCAGCAAGTCCGTGCGGTGCCGGGCGCTGCTCGAACGGGTGCTGGCCCGGCCGGGGTTCGCCGGGGTCATGTCGTACACCCTGGCCGAGTCGCTGTGGCTCGCCCGGTCCGGGTTCGAGGACGTGCTGCTCGCCTACCCGTCCGCCGACCGGGGCGGATTCGCGGAGCTGGCCGGTGACGCGAAGTTGGCTTCCGCGGTGACGGTGATGGTGGACGACCCCGCGCAGTTGGACCTCATCGACCGGGCGCGGGGCGGCGGGGCCGAGGTGGTGCGCGTCTGCCTGGAGCTGGACACGGCCCTGCGGTTGCTCGGCGGGCGGGTGCGGGTCGGGGCGCGGCGGTCGCCGCTGCGGGAGCCGGGGCAGCTGGCGGAGCTGGCGGCGGCGGTGGCGGCGCGGCCGGGGTTCCGGGTGGTGGGGCTGATGGGCTACGAGGGGCACGTGGCCGGCGTCGGGGACGCGCTGGCCGGGCGGCCGGTGCGCTCGCGGATGATCCGGCTGATGCAGGGCGCGGCGCGCAAGGAGCTGGCGGTGCGGCGCGCCGAGGCGGTGCGGGCCGTCCGGGCGGTGGTGGGGGAGCTGGAGTTCGTCAACGGCGGCGGGACGGGGAGCGTCGCGGAGACGGCGGCGGAGGAGGCGGTGACGGAGATCGCCGCCGGGTCGGGGCTGTACGTGCCCCGGCTGTTCGACAACTACACGACGTTCCGGGGGCGTCCGGCGGCGCTGTTCGCGCAGCCGGTGGTCCGGCGGCCGGGGGTGGGTGTGGTGACGGTGCTGGGCGGTGGCTATCCGGCTTCCGGGGCGGCGGGGGCCGACCGGCTGCCGGTGCCGTACCTGCCGGCCGGGCTGCGCTACGACCCGCGGGAGGGCGCGGGCGAGGTGCAGACCCCGCTGCTGGGGAGCCCGGCCGACGACCTGCTGATCGGCGACCGGGTCTGGTTCCGGCACGCGAAGGCCGGTGAGCTGTGCGAGCGGTTCGACACCCTGCACCTGGTGGAGGGGGACCGGGTGACCGGGTCCGTTCCGACGTACCGGGGTGAGGGGCGGACCTTCCTCTAGAAGACCGTGTCCGTCTGGTCGGGGACGATGCTCGTGTCGGGGCGGCGGACGGGGGCCGGTGTGCCGTCGTGGTCGGTGTAGCCGGTGGTGGAGCAGGGGTAGGGGCCGGGCTTCTGCTTCTTGGGCTCGATGAACATCGGGTTCACGATCCACTTGCCGTCGCTGTTGTCGTAGGCGCGGCACATGAGTTCGTTCTTGTTGCGGTTGATGACCAGGCGCAGGGCGGTGGCGTCGCGCAGGAAGGAGATGTCGGTGTCCGAGTCGCCCGCGGCGAAGACCTGGCGGCGGGAGGGCGGCTGGACCTTCTCGGCGGCGCGGCCGCGGACGCCGAAGACCTCCTGGTTGATCCAGCAGCGCTTGCCGTCGATGTAGGTGGTCATCGTGTCGGCGCCGTCGGGGACGGATCCGCAGCCCTGGAGGTGGCTGGTCAGCCTGCCGTCGCGGGTGGTGTTGCGGATGCCGATGACGTGGTCCGCCCCGATGCCGACGTCCTGGGCCCAGACCTCGACGACGGGCTGCGGGGAGGCGGAGCTGATCCAGACGTCGAAGCCGGCGCGCCGGAGCCTCTCGATCAGGTCGCGCTGCTGGTCGTAGTAGCGGATCCAGGCGGTGGCGGTGCCGGTGCCGACCCGCTGCACGGCGCCGATGGGGGCGGCGAGGTTCTCGGTGCGGGCGGCGGCCGCGAAGCCGCGTACCTCGTGGGCGGTCCAGCCCTGCATCAGCTGCGGCAGCCAGGCGTAGGCGGGGTCGGTCGTACGGCGGTCCCAGCCGGCGAAGGCGGCGGCGCCGGTGCGGGTGGCGGAGGTGCCGTAGACGGCGTTGAGTTCGTCGGCGCAGGCGGCGCCCTCGGGGGTGCCGGTGGGCAGGGGGGCGCCGGGGCGGGCGAGGGGGCCGCAGGCGGTGGCGAGGGCCTGGGCGGCGGCCGGGGTGAGGTGGCGGCTGGTGGTGCTCCAGTCGCCGCCGGCGGGCTGGCGGACCTTCCCGTTGCGCAGGAGCCAGAACATGGTGGCGTCGCCGACGTCGTTCTTGACGACGGTGTTGTCCCAGTCGAAGACGGCGACGGGTCTGGCCCGGCGCGGGCGGTGCGGGTCGCAGTCGCCGTAGCGGTCGATGAGCTGCTGGAGGCGGGCCTGGTTGTCCCCGTACCAGCCCGCGGCGGGTTTCGGGGTGGTGCAGGCGGTGGGTGCGGCCTGGGCGGGGGCGGCGGCGGTGAGGGTCGCGGCGGCCGTCGCGACGGCGGCGGCGAGGGTCTGGAGCCGTCGGGCGGGGGAGGGACGGGTCACGGGGGCTGGTGCTCCTGTTCTCGTACGGGATCGCCGGGGACGGTGGAGCACGGCGGCCGGGCGTCGTGGACGCCCGGCCGCCGTCGAGGGGGTGAGCCGGCCTACAGGGGGGTGACGTACGCGCCGGAGATGCCGCCGTCGACCAGGAAGTCGGTGGCGTTGATGAAGGAGGAGTCGTCGCTGGCGAGGAAGGCGACGGCGGCGGCGATCTCGGTGGGTTCGGCGAACCGGCCGAGCGGGATGTGGACGAGGCGGCGGGCGGCGCGCTCGGGGTCCTTGGCGAACAGCTCCTGGAGCAGGGGGGTGTTGACGGGACCCGGGCAGAGGGCGTTGACGCGGATGCCCTCGCGGGCGAACTGGACGCCGAGTTCGCGGGACATGGCGAGGACGCCGCCCTTGGAGGCGGTGTAGGAGATCTGGGAGGTGGCGGCGCCCATGATGGCCACGAAGGAGGCGGTGTTGATGATGGAGCCGCGTCCCTGGCGCTGCATGTAGGGGAGGGCCGCCTTGCAGCAGAGGTAGACGGAGGTGAGGTTGACGTCCTGGACGCGGCGCCAGGCGTCGAGCTCGGTGGTGAGGATGGAGTCGTCGTCCGGGGGCGAGATGCCGGCGTTGTTGAAGGCGATGTCGACGGAGCCGTAGGTGTCGAAGGCCGTCTTGAAGAGGGCCTCCACCTGGTCCTTGTCGGTGACGTCGACCTGGACGAAGGTGCCGCCGACCTCCTCGGCGGCGGCCTTGCCGGCGGCCGGGTCGATGTCGGCGCAGACGACGTTGGCGCCTTCGGAGGCGAGGCGGCGGGCGGTGGCGAGGCCGATGCCGCTGCCGGCTCCGGTGATGACGGCGGTGCGGCCGACCAGGCGGCGGCAGACGATCTCTTCGGTGCGGTCGGTCATGGGGTTCAGGCCTCCGTGCTGATGAAGACGTTCTTGGTCTCGGTGAAAGCGGTGAGGGCGTCGGGTCCGAGCTCGCGGCCGAGTCCGGACTGCTTGTATCCGCCGAAGGGGGTCCAGTAGCGGACGCTGCTGTGGGAGTTGACGGAGAGGTTGCCGGCCCGGACGGCGCGGGACACGCGCAGGGCGCGGCCGACGTCGCGGGTCCAGAGGGAGCCGGAGAGTCCGTACTCGGTCGCGTTGGCCAGGCGTACGGCGTCCTCCTCGTCCTCGAAGGGGAGGATGACGGCGACGGGGCCGAAGACCTCTTCGGTGGCGACGGGCGCGGTGGGGTCCACGTCCGTGACGAGGGTCGGCGGGTACCAGAAGCCGGGGCCCTCGGGGGCCTTGCCGCGGATGGTGGTGAGGTCGTCGGTGACGTACGAGCGGACGCGCTCCAGCTGGCCGCGGGAAATGAGCGGGCCCATCTGCGTCTTCTCGTCCAGGGGGTCGCCGACGACGACGGACTCGATGCCGGGGGCGACGAGCTCCAGGAAGCGGTCGTGGACGGAGCGCTGTACGAGGATCCGGGTGCGGGCGCAGCAGTCCTGGCCGGTGTTGTCCAGGAAGGCCATGGGCGCGGCCGCGGCGGCGGCCTCGAGGTCGGCGTCGGCGAAGACGATGTTGGGGCTCTTGCCGCCGAGTTCGAGGGTGAGGCGCTTCACGCGGTCGGCGCACTTGGCCATGATCTGCTTGCCGACGCGGGTGGAGCCGGTGAAGACGATCTTCGCGACGCCGGGGTGTTCGACCAGCGCGTCGCCGGCGACCGCTCCGTGGCCGGGGAGCACCTGGAAGAGGTGTTCGGGGATCCCGGCTTCGAGGGCGAGTTCGGCGAGGCGCAGGGCGGTGAGGGGGGTGGTCTCGGCGGGCTTGAGGATGACGGCGTTGCCCGCGGCGAGGGCGGGTGCCAGGCCCCAGGCGGCGATCGGCATGGGGAAGTTCCACGGCGCGATCACGCCGATGACGCCGAGGGGTTCGAGGAAGGTGACGTCGATGCCACCGGCGACGGGGATCTGGCGGCCGGAGAGGCGTTCCACTCCCCCGGCGGCGAAGTCGAGGAGGTCGCGTACGTTGCCGGCCTCCCAGCGGGCGTTGCCGAGGGTGTGGCCGGCCTCGGCGACCTCCAGGCGGGCCAGTTCCTCGATGTGTCCGTCGACCACCGCCGCGAAGCGGCGCAGGAGTCGGGCCCGGTCCGCGGGGGGTGCCGCCGCCCAGGCGCGCTGGGCTCTGGCGGCCCGGGCGACGGCGGCGTCGACATCGTCCCGTGTGGCGGCCGGGACGGTGGCGACGGTTTCCTCGGTGGCCGGATTCAGTACTTCCAGCACATCGGACACGTGGGTGCCTTCCTGATGTTCGGTTGGGGGTGGCTTCTACAGGCGTTCGAAGGAGCGGCGCAGCTCCCAGTCGGTGACCGCGGAGTCGTAGGCGTCGAGTTCGACGCGGGCCATGTTGCGGTAGTGGGCGACGACCTCGGGGCCGAAGGCCGCCTTGGCGATCTCGCTGTTCTCCCACAGTTCCGCGGCCTCGCGCAGGGTGGTGGGGACGTGGGCGTAGTCGGCGGTGTAGGCGTTGCCGGCGCAGGCGTCCGGCAGTTCGAGGCGGTTCTCGACGCCGTAGAGTCCGGCCGCGACCAGGCCGGCGACGGCGAGGTACGGGTTGACGTCGCCGCCGGGGAGGCGGTTCTCGAAGCGGGTGGAGCGGCCGTGGCCGACCACGCGCAGGGCGCAGGTGCGGTTGTCGACGCCCCAGGCGACGGCGGTGGGGGCGAAGGATCCGGGGCGGAAGCGCTTGTACGAATTGATGTTCGGGGCGTAGAGAAGGGAGAAGTCGCGCAGCGCCGCCAGCTGGCCGGCCAGGAAGTGCCGCATCAGCGGTGACATCCCGTCCGGGCCGTCCCCGGCCATGGCGTTGCGTCCTTCGGTGTCGGCGAGCGAGAGGTGGATGTGGCAGGAGTTGCCCTCGCGCTCGTCGTACTTGGCCATGAAGGTGAGCGAGACGCCCTCCTGGGCGGCGATCTCCTTGGCGCCGGTCTTGTAGACGGCGTGCTGGTCGCAGGTGGTGAGCGCCTCGTCGTAGCGGAAGGCGATCTCGTGCTGGCCGAGGTTGCACTCGCCCTTGGCGGACTCGACGACCAGGCCGGCGGCCTGCATCTCGTTGCGGATGCGGCGCAGGAGGGGTTCGACGCGGCCGGTGCCGAGGACGGAGTAGTCGATGTTGTACTGGTTGGCGGGGGTCAGGCCGCGGTAGTTGGCGTTCCAGGCCTGTTCGTAGGTGTCCTGGAAGACCATGAACTCCAGCTCGGTGCCGACCATGGCGGTGTAGCCGAGTTCGGCGAGGCGCTCCAGCTGGCGGCGCAGGATCTGGCGGGGTGCGGCGACGACGGGCGTGCCGTCGCTCCAGGCCAGGTCGGCCATGATGAAGGCGCTGCCGGGGTTCCACGGGATGCGGCGCAGGGTGGCGGGGTCGGGGTGCATGGCGAAGTCGCCGTAGCCGCGGTCCCAGGAGGACATCTCGTAGCCGTCGACGGTGTTCATGTCGGTGTCGACGGCGAGGAGGTAGTTGCAGCCCTCGGTGCCGTGGGCGAGGACCTCGTCGAGGAAGAACTGTGCGGCGAACCGCTTGCCCTGAAGACGTCCCTGCATGTCGGGGAAGGCCAGGACGACTGTGTCGATCTCACCGCTCGCGACGAGGGCACGGAGCTCCTCGGGCGCGAGCGGCGGCATGCGGTCTACCACTGGAATCTCTCCTTCGGTGAGCCGAGGAGGCCTAAGGTATTGAATAGAACCATTGCTTGGGAAGGGGAGGAGCCGAGATGACCGACACGGCGGATGGCGGTGGCGCGATCGCGCGGCTGAATCCCGTACTGCGCCAGGTGCGGGCGGGCAACGGCTTCGAGGAGGCGCTGGAGCAGATCCTCCAGGTGGTCCGGCTGGGCCTGGTGCCGGGCGGGGAGCGCCTGCCGCCCGAGCGGGAGCTGGCGGAGCGGATGGGGATCAGCCGGGTCACCCTGCGCGAGGTGCTCAAGGTGCTGCAGGACCAGGGACTGGTGGAGGCCCGGCGCGGACGGTACGGCGGAACGTTCGTGCTGGCCCGTCCCGACACGCCGGCCGGCGGCGCCGAGGAGGAGCTGCGGAGGCGCGTGGCGGGAGTGGACATCGAGGACGCGCTGCGCTTCCGCGAGGTGCTGGAGGTGGGCGCGGCCGGGCTGTGCGCCTCGCAGGGGCTCTCCGAGGAGCAGGCGGAACGGCTGCTGACCGCGCTCGCCGCCACCCACGACGCCCCGCTCGCCGAGTACCGCCGCCAGGACACCCTCTTCCACCTGACCCTGTGCGAGCTGGCCGGCTCCGCCACCCTGACGGCCCAGTACGCCGCCGTCCGGGCGACGGTGAACGAGCTGCTGGACTGCATCCCGCTGCTGGTGCGCAACCTGGAGCACTCGCAGCAGCAGCACACGGCCCTGGTGGAGGCGGTGCTCGAACGCGACGCCGAGGGCGCCCGCGCGGTGATGCGCGAGCACTGCTGCGGGACGGCGGCCCTGCTGCGCGGGTTCCTGGCCTGAGGCGGCGCGCGGGCGGGGGCGACGGGTCCGGCGGGGCCGGCAGAGCCGGTGGTTCCGGCGGGGCCGGAGAGGTTTTCGTAACCCCCGTTTAACGCCGGGGGTCTTGCGCGTTCCCCGCCCATGACGCAAAGGTACGCCTCACAACCATTGCATTGCCCTAGGCAGGAGCGCACATGGCCGACGACACCGCACCCGTGCCCGTATCCGCACCACCGGCCTCCGCGAAGGACGCCGACGCGGAGTACCTGGAGCGCCGCACCCTGCGCCGCGGCAGCGCCGGCTGGCTGCTGCTGACCGGGCTCGGCGTCGCGTACGTCGTCTCCGGCGACTTCTCCGGCTGGAACGTGGGCTTGGACAAGGGCGGTTTCGGCGGGCTGGCCATCGCCACGGTCCTCATGGGCGCGATGTACGCCTGCCTGGTGTTCTCCCTCGCCGAGCTGTCCACGATCCTGCCGACGGCGGGCGGCGGCTACGGCTTCGCCCGCCGCGCGCTCGGCCCGTGGGGCGGCTTCCTCACCGGCACGGCCATCCTCATCGAGTACATCCTGGCCCCGGCGGCGATCGTCATCTTCATCGGCGACTACGTCGAATCGCTCGGCCTGTTCGGACTGACCTCCAGCTGGCCGGTCTACCTCGGCTGCTTCGTCGTCTTCATCGGCGTGCACCTGTGGGGCGTGGGCGAGGCGCTGCGCTTCAGCCTCGTCGTCACCGCCGTGGCCGTGGCCGCGCTGCTGATCTTCGCACTCGGGGCCCTCACCGAGTTCGACGCGGGCTCGCTGGACGACATCGCCGTGGACACGGGCGCGTTCGGCTCCAGTTCCTGGCTGCCCTTCGGGGTCCTCGGCATCTGGGCGGCCTTCCCCTTCGGCATGTGGTTCTTCCTCGGTGTCGAGGGCGTGCCGCTGGCCGCCGAGGAGGCCAAGGATCCGGTCCGCGCCATGCCGAAGGCCCTCGCCATCTCCATGGGCGTCCTCGCCCTCCTCGCCCTGATCACCTTCTTCGCCGCCACCGGCGCCCAGGGCGCCGACGCCGTCAGGACCGCCGGAAACCCCTTGGTCGTGGCCCTGGAGGGGGACGGCGGACCGACCGTGCTCAGCCGCTTCGTCAACTACGCCGGACTCGCCGGCCTGGTCGCCTCCTTCTTCTCCCTCATCTACGCGGGCTCGCGCCAGCTCTTCGCCCTCTCCCGGGCCGGGTACCTGCCGCGCTTCCTCTCGCTCACCTCCAAGCGCAAGGCCCCGTACCTCGGACTGGTGATCCCCGGCGCCATCGGATTCGCCCTGGCGGCGGCCACCGGCAACGGTGCGCGGATGCTGAACATCGCGGTGTTCGGGGCGACCATCTCGTACGCCCTGATGGCCCTCTCGCACATCGTGCTGCGCCGCCGGGAGCCCGGCCTGCAGCGGCCGTACCGCACCCCCGGAGGGGTCCTGACCTCGTCCGTCGCCTTCGTCCTGGCCCTGTCGGCGCTGGTCGCCACCTTCCTGGTGGACCAGGACGCGGCGCTCATCGCCCTCGCCGTGTACGCCGTCGCCCTGGCCTACTTCGCCTTCTACAGCCGCCACCGCCTCGTGGCCTCGGCACCTGAGGAAGAAGCCGCCGCGCTGGCGGAAGCCGAGGCGGAGTTGACCCGCGACTGAAATCCTTTACCCCGCACGCTGTCCGGCACCACCCTGGAGGTAATCCGTGCCCAGGCCGCTCATCGGCATCACCACCTACGTGGAGGAATCCACCCGCTACAACGTGTGGGACCTGCCCACGTCGCTCGTGCCCTCCGGGTACTACGAGCTCGTCCAGGCGGCGGGCGGGGCGGCCGTCCTGCTGCCGCCGGACGAACCGGAGCGGGCGGCGGAGGTGCTGGGCCGGCTGGACGGACTGATCGTCTCGGGCGGCCCGGACGTGGACCCGCGCCTCTACGGAGCCGCGCGCGACCCCCGTACGGGTCCCCCCGCGCGCGTCCGCGACGAGTGGGAACTCGCCCTGATCGGGGCGGCCCTGGAGGCGGACCTGCCCGTGCTCGGGATCTGCCGGGGCATGCAGGCCCTGAACGTGGCCCTGGGCGGAACGCTGATCCAGCACATCGACGGGCACGTCCACACCCCGGGCGTCACCTCCTGGCACCCCGTCACCCCCGTCGCGGGCACCCGTTACGCGGAGCTGGTCCCCGAGAAGGCGGACGTCCCGACCTACCACCACCAGGCCGTGGACCTCCTGGGCCGGGGGCTGGTCGTCTCGGCGTACGCGGACGACGGCACGGTGGAGGCCATCGAGGACCCCGACCGCTCCCGCTACGTCCTGGGCGTCCAGTGGCACCCGGAGCGGGACAAGGACACCCGGGTGATGGACTCCCTGATCGAGGCCGCCGCCGACCGTCGCGCGGTACCGGTGCCGGTGCCGGTGTCCTGACCCCGGATCCCCCCACGGGGCCCCGGCGCCTCCTCCCGGGCGCCGGGGCCCTCGCGCGTCCCGGACCGCGCCTCCGGGTCCGGCGTCCGGACGGCCTACGCCCTCCGCCGGGTCAGCGACAGCAGGTCGCGCGCCGGGCCCGCCGGGCGGGCGCCGGTGGGCCAGACGGCGCGCAGGGCGCGGGCCAGGGCGGCGCCCGGCACCGGCACCTCCACCAGCCGGCGGGCCGCCAGCTCGTCCCGCAGCGCCAGCTCCGACAGGACGCACGGCCCGGCACCGCTGAGCGCCGCCGCCTTGACGGCGGTGGTCGAGGCCAGCTCCAGCAGCGGCTGGGCCAGCCCCCCGGACGCGGCCAGGGCGGCGTCCAGGACCTGGCGGGTGCCCGAGCCCCGTTCGCGCAGGATCAGCGGACTGCGGGCCAGCTCCGCCGGGTCCACCCCGCGCGAGCGCCGCGCCCACGGGTGCCCCGGCGCCACCGCCACCAGCAGGCGGTCCTGGGCGATGACCACCGAGTCCAGGCCGTCCGGGACCGACAGCCCCTCCACGAAGCCGAGGTCGGCCTCGTGCGCGAGGACGCGCTGGGCGACGTCGGCCGAGTTCCCGGCGTGCAGGGACACCGCCGTGTCGGGCCGTTCCCCGCGCAGGGCGATCAGCCAACCCGGGAGCAGGTACTCCGCGATGGTCATGCTGGCCGCGACCCGCAGCCGCGAATCCCGCCGTCCCCGTAGCGCCTGCGCCCCGGCGTCGAAGGCCTCGGCGGCCTCCACCACCCGCCGGGCCCAGTCCGTGACGAGCGCGCCCTCCGCCGTCAGCGTCGAGCCGCGCGGGGAGCGGTCCACCAGGGCGACGCCGAGACGTGTCTCCATCGCCCGGATGCGGCTGCTCGCCGCCGGCTGCGTGATGCCCAGGTGCCGGGCGGCGGCGCTGAGGCTGCCGACCCGGGCCACCGTGAGCAGCAGTTCCAGCGCGCCCAGGTCCGGCACGCGGTGCGCCAGCGGAACCGTCTCCTCATTACCCATAACATCAGTTTATGGCCTCATAGGGTGATGACCCCTGCCACCGGCTCCCACCTGGGGCGACGCTGGATCCATGGCCACCACCGTCGTGCGACCCCGCACCTTCACCGAACCCGCGCCCCGGACCCACAAGGCCCCCGCGCTGCGCCACCTCGGCCCCAACTGGTACGCCCCCGTCATGGGAACGGCGATCATCGCGAACGCCGGAGCCACCCTCCCGTACCAGCTCCCCGGCCAGCGGGTGGCCTGCCAGATCGTCTGGGCGCTGTCCGCCGTCGCCCTCGCCGTCCTGCTCACCGCCCGCGCGGGCCACTGGCTGCACCACCGCGACCAGGCCCGCGCGCACCTCCTCGACCCGGCCGTCGCCCCCTTCTACGGCTGCCTGGCGATGGCGCTGCTGGCCGTCGGCGGCGGCACCATGATCGTCGGCAAGGACCTGATCGGGACCGGCGCCGCCCTGGCCGCGGACACCGTGCTGTTCACCGCCGGTACCGTGATCGGCCTGGTCATGGCCGTGGTGGTGCCCTACCTGATGGTGGTCCGCCACCAGGTCGAGGCCGCCCAGGCCACCCCCGTGTGGCTGCTGCCCGTGGTCTCCCCCATGGTCTCCGCCGCCGTCGGCCCCCTGCTGGTCCCCCACCTGCCCGCCGGCCAGCCCCGCGAGGCGCTGCTGCTGGCCTGCTACGCCATGTTCGGCGTGAGCCTGATGGCCACCCTGCTGCTGCTCCCCCTGGTCTTCGGCCGGCTGATCGTGAGCGGCCCCCTGCCCCTGGCGCTGACGCCCGCCCTGTTCCTGGTCCTCGGGCCCCTCGGACAGTCGACCACCGCCGTCAACCAGCTCGCCGACGTGGCGCCCGGCGCCATCGACGCCCCCTACGCCCACGCGCTCGGCGCCTTCGCGGTCGTCTACGGGGTGCCCGTGATGGGCTTCGCGCTGCTGTGGCTGGCGCTGGCCACCGCGATGCTGGTCCGGGCCGCCCGCGCCGGCATGGGCTTCGCGATGACCTGGTGGGCGCTGACCTTCCCCGTCGGCACCTGCGCCACCGGCGCTGCCGGGCTGGCCCGCCACACCGGGCTCGACGCCTTCGGCCGGCTGGCCGCCGCCCTCTTCCTGGCCCTGGTCACCGCCTGGGTGGTCGCCGCCGCCCACACCCTGCGCGGCCTGTTCACCGGCCGGCTGCTGCCCGCTACCCGCTGAGCGCCCTGCCGAGTACCGCCGGGGCCTCGGCCAGCGAAGGCCCGTACCAGGTCAGGTGACGGCCGCTCACCAGGGCGGCCCGCAGGCCCGGGAAGGCCTCCGGGCCGTCCGAGGCCGTGAAGGCGTAGGGCTCGTCGGGCAGCACCACCAGGTCGCAGCCGCTCGCCGTCAGCTCGGGGAGCGGCACCTTCGGGTACCGCTCAGGGTGTCCGGCGTACACGTTGCGCACCCCGAGCCGGGCGAGGAGGTCACCGGCGAAGGTGTCGCGGCCCAGCACCATCCAGGGACGGCGCCAGACGGGCACGAAGGCGGTGAGGGGGCCGACGGGCTCCACGTCCGCCCAGGCCTCCCCGGCCCGGTCCAGCCACTCGGGCCGCTCCAGCCCCAGGGCCCCCACCAGCAGCCGGTCGAGCTCGCTCAGGGCCTGCGGCAGGTCCCGGATCACGGTGACCAGCACCTCCAGTCCGGCCGCGCGCAGCGCCTCCAGGTCCGGGGCCCGGTTCTCCTCCTCGTTGGCGATCACCAGGTCCGGGCGCAGCTCCGCGACGGCCCGTACGTCGGGGTTCTTCGTGCCGCCGATCCGCACCGCGTCCCCCAGGTCCGCGGGGTGCGTGCACCAGTCGGTGACCCCCGCCAGCAGGCCGGGCGCGCTGACGGCCACCGCCTCGGTCAGGGACGGCACCAGCGAGACGACGCGCACCCGCTCAGCGTCCCGGCGAGGGCGGCTCGGAGGTGGCGTGGATGTGGTCCCCGACGGCGACCACCAGCAGCCGGGTGTCCTCGCTGACCGCCCGCCAGCGGTGGCGCACCCCGCCGGAGAGGAACAGCGCGTCCCCGCTCTCCAGCCGGTACGCCCGCCCCTCGGCCTCCACCTGGCAGGCGCCGGAGACCACGTACATCAGCTCGTCGTTGCGGTGCTGGTACTCGCGGCCGGCGTCCTGGTCCCCGGTGAACTCCAGGGCGTGCAGCTGGTGGTGTCCGCGCACGAGGGGGCGTACGCCCATCACCGGAGCGAAGCCGGACTCGTCACCGGCCCGCACGAGGTCCACGGTGCGCGCCGTGTCCGAGGCGGCCAGCAGCTCCACGGCCGTGGTCTCCAGCGCGTCGGCGACCCGCTCCAGCGAACGCATGCTGGGGCGGGCGCGCTCGTTCTCTATCTGGCTCAGGAAGGGGACGGACAGGCCGCTGCGCGCCGAGACGGCGGCGAGGGTGAGGTGCAGCGCGCGGCGCCGTTTGCGTACGGCGATGCCCACCCGCAGCGGCTCCTTGGAGTCCTTCTCCTTGTCGTGGCTCTCGGCCGAGCCCGCCCGCGCGGGCTCGTACTCCGTGCCGTCCGTGGCGTCCGCGATGCTTCCGTCTTCCTTGTCGTTCATGTCGGGGCTGCCCTCCCCTGTCCTCAACGCACATCGGTGTGCTGTAAGCACCTTACGCAGCAACCGCCCCGTGATTCGCGCGCAGGAGGCCACCGGCCCGCGACCCGGTGGATTCCCGTGGCCACCCGGTCACCCTACGTGTCCGCCGCCCTGGCGCCACAGCGCACGGTCACCGGCGAGGATCACCGCGTCGCCGACCGGGCCGGCGGCGTACGGGCACACGGCGAGCGAGGCGGCGGCCGCCGCCCCGGCCCTGATGACGTTCCTGCGGGCGGGGGTGAGGGGCCGCGTCGTCCATCGGGTCTCCAGGGTGCGGGGCGGGAGGGCGGGGAGCGGGCCGGGGCGGGGTGGGTCAGGTCAGCCGGACCCAGCGCGCGACGCTGGGCACGCCCTTCTCGTCGAGGAGGAAGAGCAGGTGGTGGCCGGACGGGGCGGCCGCCCGCGTCGGCGGGGCCTGGAGGGTGAGGAGTCCGCCCTGGCGCCGCTCGATGCGCAGTTCGACCTGCCGCCGGGAGGCCCCGGCGGGACGGGGGGCGCCGGCCGGCGCCAGCAGCACGGCCCTGCGGACCCGGTCCGGGGTGCTGGTGCGGACCCGGAAGCGGTCGCCGGGGGCGAGGGGCACGGCGGGCACCTCGTCGAGCACGGGCCGGGGCCCCTGGTGCAGGTAGGCGGGCTCGTAGATCTCGATGGTGCCGTGCGCGCCGTCGCCGGGGTCCGCGTCGTGGGCGGTCTGCTGGAGCTCGTCGCCGGTGATCGCGACCCGGCCGTCGGGCAGGACCAGGGCGTTGGAGTGGTGGCCGCGCGGCAGCCGCTGCAACGGGCCCAGCCGCCAGCCGCCCTTGGTGTCGCGCAGCTCCAGCTGCCGGTACTTCGGGTCGGGGGCGGGGCTGAGCAGGCCGCTCGCGTAGTCGTGGATGTCGTACGCGCCGCTCACGGTCAGCAGGGTTCCGTCGGGCGTCAGGAGGGTGTTGTCGTGGGGGCGGCCGGCGGAGGGCGCGTACGAGGGGCCGCCCGCCGCCACGGGATGGACGCGCGCGGGGAAACGTTCCACCGCCGGGGCCCGGGTGCCCCAGAGCGGCCCGGCCCCGTCCGGGAAGGGCGCCCGGCCGGCGGGGGTCGCCGGGCCGCGGCTCCAGGCCTCGGTCCAGGGGTCGAAGACCAGCGTGGGCCCGCCGTCCGCGTGCGCGCCGGGGGCCCCGCGCACGACGAGCCTGCCGCTGGGGAGGAGCGCGTGGCCGGTGGGGAAGAAGGGCGCGGCGGCCCGGGGCGGGGTGACCTTCTCGAACGACCCGGCACCGGTGCCCTTCGCCGGGTCCCACAGGAAGGCACGGCCGGCGCCGGTGTGCTCGAAGGAGAACAGCAGCACCTTGCCGGTGGGCAGCAGGGCGGTGTGCGCGCCGGACTCCGGCGAGTCGAAGTACTCCGTGAACGCGCCGTAGAGGGCGGGGCGGAAACCTGCGTTCGCCCGGGCTTGAGACTCCGTCAGGGACGCGAGGCGCGCGGCCCTGACGGTGTCGGGACGGCCGGCCTCCTCCCGCACCGCGAGGCGGGTGCGCGCGTGCGCCTCGGCACGCTCGGGGCCGAGGGCGCGCGCCTCCGCCGGGAAGACCTCCCGCCGGACCCGCTCGCGCACCTCGCCGGGGCCCTGCCGGACGGCGGCGGTGGCGGTGGCGGTGGCCGGACCGGGGGAACCGTCGTGGGCGGCGACGGGTCCGGCGGGCAGCAGGGACAGCACGGTGCTCGCGACGAGGGCGCGGGCGACTCCGCGACGGGGCATGCGGAACCCTCACAGGACGGGGGCGGGCGGGACCGACCGGGACCGGACGGGCACCGGACCCGGCCGGTGATCAAACCCTCCGCGAGCGATCGCGAACGCGCGCGCCGGAGCGACTGTTTGAGTGACCGTCGCGTCACTTTGGGTGACCCCCGCACCTCGACGGCGGTGCGGCATCATCGTCTGCGTGACGACACGACGCCTGATGCTCCTGGACACCGCCTCCCTCTACTACCGCGCCTACTTCGGCGTGCCCGACTCCGTGAAGGCCCCCGACGGCACCCCCGTCAACGCCGTGCGCGGACTGCTCGACTTCATCGGCCGGCTGGTGCAGGACCACCGCCCGGACGACCTGGTGGCCTGCATGGACGCCGACTGGCGGCCGCACTGGCGGGTGGAGCTGATCCCCTCCTACAAGGCGCACCGGGTCGCGGAGGCGACGGAGACCGGCCCGGACGTGGAGGAGACCCCGGACACCCTGGCCCCGCAGGTGCCGATCATCGAGGCGGCACTGGACGCGTTCGGCATCGCCCGGGTGGGGGTCGCCGGGTACGAGGCGGACGACGTGATCGGCACGCTCACGGCCCGCGCCACCGGCCCGGTGGACATCGTCACCGGTGACCGGGACCTCTACCAGCTGGTGGACGACGCCCGCCGGCGCCGCGTCCTGTACCCGCTCAAGGGCGTGGGCAGCCTCCAGGTGACGGACGAGGCCTGGCTGCGCGAGAAGTACGGGGTGGACGGCCCCGGGTACGCGGACCTCGCGCTGCTGCGCGGCGACCCGAGCGACGGCCTGCCGGGCGTGCCGGGCATCGGCGAGAAGACGGCGGCCAAGCTGCTGGACGCGTACGGGGACCTGGCCGGGATCATCGCGGCGGTCGGCGATCCGAAGTCGGGGCTGACCCCCACCCAGCGCAAGCGCCTGGACGAGTCCCGCGCCTACCTCGAGGTCGCCCCCAAGGTGGTCCGGGTGGCCTCCGACGTCCCGCTCCCGGCCTTCGAAGCGGCCCTCCCGAAGGCGCCCGCCCGGCCCGAGATGGTCGAGGCACTCGCCCATCGGTGGGGTCTGGGAGGAGCGGTGTCACGTCTGAGCAGCGCGCTGCGCCCCTGAGATGCTAAGTTAGGTAATCCTAAGCTTCGTAGGCGTAAGGGGAGATACCGTGGCAGAAGGACGCGCCCGCACCGTCGGCACCGCAGTCGTCGTACGCACCGAACGACTCACGCCGCACATGGTCCGCCTCGTACTCGGCGGCGACGGGCTGGCCGGCTTCGACGCGGGCGCGCACACGGACCACTACGTGAAACTCCTCTTCGCACCCGAGGGCGTGCGGTACGCCGAGCCCTGGGACCTCGACGTCATCCGCGCGACCCACCGCCGCGAGGCCTGGCCCCGCCAGCGCGCGTACACGGTCCGCGCCTGGGACCCGGCCCGCCGGGAGCTGACCCTGGACTTCGTCGTCCACGGCGACGAGGGCCTGGCCGGCCCCTGGGCGGCCCGCGTACAGCCCGGCGAACGGGTCCACTTCCTCGGCCCCGGCGGCTCCTACGCCCCGGACCCCCTGGCGGGCTGGCACCTCCTCGCCGGCGACGAGAGCGCACTGCCGGGGATCGCGGCGTCGATGGAACGCATGCCGCGGGGCGCGCTGGTGCACGCCTTCATCGAGATCGACGGCCCGGCGGACGAGCAGGACATCCGCACCCCGGACGGCGTCTCCCCGGTATGGCTGCACCGCGGCGACCGCCCGGTGGGCGCGGCCCTGGTCGAGGCGGTCACCTCCCTGCACTTCCCCTCCACCGACGTGCACGCCTTCGTCCACGGCGAGGCGGGCTTCGTCAAGGAGCTCCGCCGCCACCTCCGCCTGGACCGCGGCGTGGCGCGCGAGCGGCTGTCGATCTCGGGCTACTGGCGCCTGGGCGAGACGGACGAGGGCTGGCGCGCCATCAAGCGCGACTGGAACGCCACGGTCGAAGCCGAACAGGACCTCCCGGCCCGGGCCGCCGCCTAAGCCCTGTCCGGGCGGTCTTCGCGGGCCGATGCCGCCCGGCACGGCACCCCCGCCGCGGCGCCGGACCGCACGACGCCCCGTGCCGGCCGCGGGGCCGTCCGCCGGACCAGGGCGGGCCGCACCCCCGAGGACGGCCAGGACAGGGCCCCTGGCACGACGCGGTCCCGCACCGCCCCCGCCGGCCGGAGTCCGGTACGGCCGCCCCCGCCCGAGCGGCACGGCGGCGGCGCCGGGCGGACAATGGCCCCATGCGTACGTTCCGCGCGGCCGGACTCGCCGCAGCCGCGGTGCTGGTGGTGACCGCGGCCGCGTCGGCGGCGCCCGCTCCGCCCCCGCCCCCCGCGCCGCGCCTCACCGACGCCGCCGTCGCCGCCGCGATCGCCCGGCTCGACGCCACCGTCGCCGCCGGCATGCGCCGGACCGGCGTCCCGGGCGTCTCCGTCGCCGTCGTCCACGACGACAAGGTCGTCTACCTCAAGGGCTTCGGGCTCCGCCGCACCGGCGACACCGCCAGGGTCGGCCCCGACACCGTCTTCCAGCTGGCCTCCGTCTCCAAGCCGGTCACCTCCACCGTCATCGCCGGGACCCTCACCTCCCCCGAGGCCTGGGACGAACCCCTCGCCGGAACCCTCCCCGGCTTCGCCCTCAAAGACCCCTGGGTCACCTCACACGTCACGGCCGCCGACCTGCTCTCGCACCGCAGCGGCCTCCCCGACCACGCCGGGGACCTCCTGGAAGACCTCGGCTACGACCGGGCGTACATCCTCGGCCACCTCCGCGAGGAGCCGCTGACCCCCTTCCGCGCGAGCTACGCGTACACCAACTTCGGGTTCACCGCCGCCGCCGAGGCCGTCGCCCGCGACCACGGCGTGAGCTGGCAGAAGCTCAGCGAGGACACCCTCTTCAAGCCCGCCGGGATGACCCGCACCAGCACCGAGTTCTCCGCCTACGCCAAGGCCCCGGACCGGGCCTCCGGCCACGTGAAGAACGCCGACGGCACCTGGAGCCCCCGCTACGTCCGCGACGCCGACGCCCAGACCCCGGCGGGCGGGACCAGCTCCACCGCCCGCGACATGGCCCGCTGGCTGCGGCTCCAGCTGAACACCGGCACCCTCGACGGGAAGCGCGTCATCCCCGAGGACACCCTCGACCACACCCGCCTGCCCCAGATCGTCTCCCAGGCCCGGACCCCCCGCGGCACCCCGCAGTTCTACGGGCTCGGCTGGAACGTCAGCTACGACGACGCCGGCCGGCTGCGCCTGAGCCACTCCGGGGGCTTCGAGCTCGGCGCCAACACCAACGTCACGATGGTCCCGCTGGAGCGCCTCGGCATCGTCGTCCTGACCAACGGCTCCCCCGTCGGCCTGGCGGACTCCGTCGCCCTGGACTTCTTCGACATCGCCGAGCACGGCAAGCCGACCACCGACTGGCTGGCGCTCGTCGCCGCCACGTACGAGCAGCTCGACGCCGCGGCCCGGTCCGACACCGACTACTCCCGCCCCCCGGCCGGCGCGAAGCCCGCCCGCGACGACAGCGTCTACACCGGTACCTACGAGAACCCGTACTACGGCCCCCTCACCGTCGCCGCCGACCCCTCCGGCAAGGGTCTGGTCCTCTCCCTCGGACCGAAGCCGATGCGCTTCCCCCTGACCCACTACGACGGCGACACGTTCAGCTTCGAGACGGCCGGCGAGAACGCCGTCGGCCGCACCGGGGTGTTCTTCTCCGACGGGACGGTCCGCGTCGAGTACCTCGACCAGAACCGCCTCGGCACCTTCACCCGGAAGTAGCCGCCTACCCTGGTCCCGATGAGCCGCAGATCCCACATCCCGCCCGCACCCCTCCCCCAGCAGGCCGGCATCGACCCGGTCCGGATGCGCCTGCCCCCCGACCACGAGGGCAGGTGGCCCCGGCTCGGCGACTACCTGACCGAGCGGTACGCCGGCACGCGCGGCTCCGAGTCCATGGCGCGGCTGCTCGCGGACGGCCGGGTGCTCGGCGAGGGCGGCCGGGTGCTGCGGCACGAGGACCCGTACGAGCCGGGCGGCTGGCTCTGGTTCCACCGGGACATGCCGCCCGAGCCGCCCGTGCCCTTCCCGATCCGCGTGGTCCACCGCGACCGGCACCTCCTGGTGGTGGACAAGCCGCACTTCCTGGCGACCACCCCGCGCGGCACCCACGTCACCGAGACCGCCCTGGCGCGGCTGCGCCGGGAACTGGACCTGCCCGCCCTGAGCCCGGCGCACCGCCTGGACCGGATGACGGCCGGGCTGGTGATGTTCAGCATCCGGCCCGAGGACCGCGGCGCCTACCAGACGCTGTTCCAGCAGCGGCGGGTGCACAAGGAGTACGAGGCCCTCGCGGCCCACGACCCGTCGCTGGAGCTGCCCCGGCTGGTCCGCAGCCACATCGAGAAGACCCGCGGGGTGATGGCCGCGGTCGAGGTGCCGGGTGCCGAGCCGAACGCCGAGAGCCTGATCGAGCTCGCCGAGGCCCGCGACGGGCTGGGCCGCTACCGGCTCACCCCGCACACCGGGCGCACCCACCAGCTGCGGGTGCACATGAACGGTCTGGGCCTGCCCATCCTGGGCGATCCCGTCTACCCGGTGGTGGCCGAGGCGGCCGGCCCGGCGGACTACCGGCGCCCGCTCCAGCTGCTGGCCCGCGTCCTGGCCTTCACCGACCCCGTCACGGGCGCCCGGCACCGGCTGGAGAGCGGACTCACCCTCCGGGCCTGGCGGGACCGCGCGGGCTGGGAAGCGGGGCCGGCGGTGTGAGCCCCGCGATCCGCAGGGCGGCATCGGCGGCGGCCTCCGCGAAGGCCGCGACCGGGCGCCCCGGATCGGAGCGGCGGACCAGCATGACGCCCTCGATCAGGCCGAAGACCAGGTCGTTGCGCAGGGCCAGCCCGGCCCCGTCCCCGTCCGCGGCCAGTGCGGCCCCGGCCGGGGTCGCCGCGAGCAACGCCCGGTAGCCGTCGCGCAGCTCCCCGCGCATCCGCCGGAACCCCGCCAGCCGCCGGCCCCGCAGCTCGGGCAGCAGGTAGAGGGCGCCCAGGTCGTACGGTCCGCCGCACAGCAGCAGCACGTCCGAGCGGCACAGCTCCCACAGCCGTACGGCGGCGGGCCGGGCGGTGTCGGCCAGCAGCCGGCGGGAGAGCTCCAGCGAGGGCGCGACCGTGGACTCCAGGAGTTCGGCGAGGAGTTCCTCCTTGCCGCCGAAGTAGTGGTACATCGTGGCCTGGCGCATTCCGGCCCGTTCGGCCACCGCCCGGGTGGTGGTGGCGGCGTACCCGCGGACCGTGAACAGTTCGGCCGCCGCGCGGAGGAGTTCCTCGCGCGGCGGCCGGCCGCTGTCCGCTCTCAGCCGGTCGGCGCGCGGCCGGCCGACCCGTCTCGGGCCTTCGCCCGTTCCCCCGCTCATACGCCGATCGTCGCACAGGAAACGCGGCGACGATCATGGCAGGAGATGAGACCGGGCCTTCACGGGCTTCGGAGGAAGCCCCAAGACCCGGCTACCCGACGGAGCTGTAGGCCACGACACCCCGCAACAGGGCGTCGACGGCCTTGCGGGCGTTGCGCGCCACCGTGCTGCCGCCCGCCGAGGAGGGCGGGGCCGTGGAGGCGGGGGCCGCCTGCGCGATCTGCCCGAGGACGTCGATGACCTGCTTGCACCAGCGCACGAAGTCACCGGCCGGCATCTCCGCCTCCCGCAGCACCTCGTCCAGGCTCTTGTCGGAGGCCCACTGGTAGGCCGCCCACGCGAATCCGAGGTCCGGCTCGCGCTGGCCGACGCCCTCCGCCTGGTTGATGCGGTGCTCCTCCTCCAGCGCGTCGAGCCGGCCCCAGATGCGGACCATCTCGCCCAGCGCCGCCTTCGCCGCGCCGCCCGGCACCTTCGGCGGGACCGCGTCGTCGGACTGCCGGGCCTCGAAGACCAACGCCGAGACACAGGCGGCCAGTTCGGCGGGGCTCAGCCCCTCCCAGACGCCTTCGCGCAGGCACTCCGAGGCCAGCAGGTCCAGCTCCCCGTAGAGCCGGGCCAGACGCTTGCCGTGCGCGGTGACCTCGTCCTCGCGCAGGTAGTCCAGTTCGGTCAGCAGGGCGTGGATCCGGTCGAAGGTGCGGGCGATAGTGTTCGTCCGGCCCTCGATGCGCCGCTCCAGCTGCTGCGTGTCCCGCTTGAGGCGGTGGTAGCGCTCCGCCCAGCGGGCGTGGTCCTCGCGCTCGTCGCAGCCGTGGCAGGGGTGCGCCCGCAGCTCGGTCCGCAGCCGGGCGATCTCGCGGTCGTCGGCCGCGGCGGCCCGGCCCGGCCGGTGCCGCTGCGGGTGGATGTGCCCGGCCTTGTTGCGCAGCGCCGTCGCCAGGTCCCTGCGGGACTGCGGGGAGCGCGCGTTGAAGGACTTGGGGATCCGCATCCGGTCGATGGCCTCGACCGGCACCGGGAAGTCGATCGCGGCGAGCCGCTTGACCTGCCGTTCGGCGGTGAGCACCAGCGGGCGGGGGCCCTCGTGGTAGTCGTGCCCGCGGTGTCCGTTGACGCGCCCGCCCGGCACGCCCGGGTCCAGGACCAGGGCCAGCCCGGCGAACTTGCCCGTCGGCACGTGGATGACGTCGCCCGGCCTCAGCTTCTCCAGCGAACCGGCCGCCTGCGCCCGGCGCTGGGCCGCGCCCTGCTTGGCGAGGTCGGTCTCCCGGTCCTTGAGCTCGCGGCGCAGCCGCGCGTACTCCTCGAAGTCGCCGAGGTGGCAGGTCATGCCCTCCCGGTAGCCCTCCAGGCCCTCCTCGTTGCGCTGGACCTGCCGGGAGATCCCGACGACCGCGCGGTCCGCCTGGAACTGCGCGAAGGAGGTCTCCAGCAGTTCCCGGGAGCGGTGCCGGCCGAACTGGGAGACCAGGTTGACGGCCATGTTGTACGAGGGCCTGAAGCTGGAGCGCAGCGGATAGGTGCGGGTTCCGGCGAGCCCGGCGAGCTGCACCGGGTCCATGCCGCGCTGCCACAGCACCACCGCGTGGCCCTCGACGTCGATGCCGCGCCGCCCGGCCCGGCCGGTGAGCTGCGTGTACTCGCCGGGGGTGATGTCGGCGTGCTGCTCGCCGTTCCACTTGACCAGCTTCTCCAGGATGACCGTGCGCGCGGGCATGTTGATGCCGAGCGCGAGGGTCTCGGTGGCGAAGACGGCCTTGACGAGGCCGCGTACGAACAGCTCCTCGACGACCTCCTTGAAGGTGGGCAGCATGCCCGCGTGGTGCGCGGCGATGCCGCGCTCCAGGCCTTCGAGCCACTCGTAGTAGCCCAGGACGTGCAGGTCCTCGGCGGGGATGGAGGCGGTCCGCTCCTCGACGATCTCCCGGACCCTCAGGCGCGCGGTGTCGTCGTTGAGCCGCAGGCCCGCGTACAGGCACTGCTGGACGGCGGCTTCGCACCCTGCCCGGCTGAAGATGAAGTTGATGGCGGGCAGCAGGTCGTCGTTGTCGAGCCGCGCGATCACCTCGGGGCGGCCGGGGGTCCAGATCCGGCTGCGGGAGCGGCGCTCGCGCTCGCGGTCGGCCTCGCGGACCATCTTGCCGCGCCGCCGGTCCTTGGGGCTGTAGCCGCGGCTGTTCTCCTCGCGGGCCATGCGCAGCAGGTCGGGATTGACCTCGCGGCGGGCGGAGCCGCGGCCTCCGTGGTCGGACTCCTCCTCGAAGAGGTCGTAGATCCGGCGGCCGGCCATGACGTGCTGCCACAGCGGTACGGGCCGCTCCTCGGAGACGATGACCTCCGTGTCGCCGCGCACGGTGTCGAGCCAGTCGCCGAACTCCTCGGCGTTGGAGACGGTCGCGGAGAGCGAGACCAGCGTCACCGACTCGGGGAGGTGGATGATCACTTCCTCCCACACGGCGCCGCGGAACCGGTCGGAGAGGTAGTGCACCTCGTCCATCACGACGTAGCCGAGGCCGCTGAGCGCCTGCGAGCCCGCGTAGAGCATGTTGCGGAGCACCTCGGTGGTCATCACGACCACGGGGGCGTCGCCGTTGACGCTGTTGTCACCGGTCAGCAGGCCCACCTTCGCGGCGCCGTAGCGCTTGACGAGGTCGGCGTACTTCTGGTTCGACAGGGCCTTGATCGGGGTCGTGTAGAAGCACTTGCGGCCCTGCTGGAGGGCGAGGTGCACGGCGAACTCGCCCACGATGGTCTTGCCCGAGCCGGTCGGGGCGGCCACCAGGACGCCCTTGCCGGCCTCCAGTGCCTTACAGGCCTCGATCTGGTACGGATCCAGGTCGAATGCGTACATCTCGCGGAAGGGGGCCAGGGCGGAGGCCTCTTCGGCGGCGCGGATCCGGGCAGCGGCGTACCGCTCGGCGGGTGAGAGTTCTTCGGTCATCTTGCTCTCGAGCCTACCCGCCGCCCCTGACAACAGTCGCGATCATTTAAGTGAGGGGCCCGAGCCGCCCGGGAACGCGGGACGGGGGGGGGGGGGGGGGGGGGGGGGGGGCCGGGCACGGACGCCCCCCGGAAAGGGGGGGGGGGGGGGGGGTCGGGGTCTTTCTGCAGGATGGGGGTGGTGGTGACATGGAGGCCGG
>NZ_JBVHWK010000015.1:139007-166946 GCF_055569445.1 Streptomyces sp. NPDC029122
GCCCCTGCACCCCCCCCCCCCCCCCCCCCCGCACCCCCGCCCCCCCCCCCCCCCCCCCTCCCCCCCCCCCCCCCCCCCCCCCCGCCCCGGGACCGGCGCGGAGGCGCGGTCCCCGGGTTTCTCCGGTCAGGTGGCGTCGTCGTAGCCGCTGATCTGGCGGCGCCCGCCGTCGTCCTGCACGGGCAGGGGGGAGGCGGCCGGGGCCGCTCCCGTCGCGCCGATCGGGGCCGGGGTCAGGTCCAGTTCGGAGGCCTCGTCGTCGTCGAGCCCGGCGTCGGGGTCGTTGCGCCTGCGCCGCCGGTCGTTCAGCAGGCAGATGCCGAGGGCGATGAAGTACAGGGCCACGATCGGGGAGGCCAGCGTCAGCATGGTCACCGGGTCACCGGTGGGCGTGGCGAACGCCGCGAAGAGCGTGATGCCGAGGACCATGGCGCGCCACCAGCTGCCCAGCCGCTTCCCGGTGAGCACCCCGGTGAAGTTCAGCAGCACCAGCATCAGCGGCAGCTCGAAGGCGATGCCGAAGACCACGACCATGCGCGTGACCAGGTCGAGGTAGTCGTCGACCGGGAGCAGGTTCTTGACGTGGTCGGGGGTGAAGCCGAGGAGGATCTCCGCCGTCTGCGGCAGGATCTTGTACGCGAGCACCGCGCCGGCGACGAAGAGGGGCGCGCCGACCGCGACGAAGCTCAGCGCGTACTTCTTCTCGTTCCGGTGCAGGCCGGGGGCGGCGAACGCCCACAGCTGGTACAGCCAGACCGGGGCGGAGAGCACGATGCCGGCGGACAGGCCGACCTTCAGCGCGATGGAGAAGGGCGCGGTCAGGCCGTTGGTGGTCATCTCGGCGCAGGGGGCGCCGTTGCGCTGGTGCGTCGCGCCGTCGGTGCAGCCCACGGACGACAGCATCGGCTCCAGCAGGAAGTCGATGATCGGCCGGTAGAAGTAGGCCGCGACCACCGTGACCACGATGATCGCCAGAACCGACTTCAGCAGCCGGTTCCTCAGCTCACGCAGGTGCTCGACCAGCGGCATCCGCCCTTCGGCGTCCTTCGCCTGCCGGTCCTGTTTCCCCTGCTTGCGGGCAGACTTGAGCAACCCACGTCCCTTGTCTCGTTGCAGATGACTGGCGTGACGGCGACCGCCGCGCGTCAGCCCTGGGTGGTGCGGTTCGGCTCGTTGACGGGCCGGGCGCTGGTGACGTCACCGGGCGCGGCCTGGATGGTACGGGGGGCGGCGGGCTGCTGGGCGGCCTGATCGGCGGCCGGGGCGGCGGTGGCGGCGTCCTCGGCCTCGCCGTCCTTCTTCATCGCCTTGGCCTCGCTCTTGAGGATGCGGGCCGACTTGCCGAGCGAGCGGGCCATCTCGGGGAGCTTCTTGGCGCCGAACAGCAGCACGATGACAGCGATGATCAGAAGGATCTCAAGGGGCTTCAGATTGCCGATCATGTGTGTCTTCCTTCTCACCGAAACGGCTGGTTGTGGTGGCCAGGCGATTCCGGACAAAGATCCGGTACCGCTCTGACATGGATCGTAACCCCCGACGGTTAACGCCCGGCAATCCCCGGGGGGCTGCGCGATTGCCTGCCGCACCGACGGTACGGGTCCGGCTCCGCGGTTTCCATATCCAGAAGACCGCGTGCCGGTCGCACGACCGCTACGGAGCCGCCGCCCGCCCCGCCCGCGCGAGGTCGGAAGCGGCCCGTTCCAGGTCGCCCGAGGCCTCGGTGATCCGGCGGCTGGCCAGCGCGACCTGCCCGGACAGCCGCCGCACCTCCAGGAAGACCCGCAGGGCGAGGACGGACAGGACGGCGAGCCCGAGGAATCCCAGGGCGATCGCGAGCATCGGCCACAGCATGCCAAGAGCCTAGCGCCCCGCCCTCACACACTGCGCAGGGTGCTCACTCCCCCGCCCGTCAGCAGCTCCACGATGCGCTCACCTGCCGGTTTGCGGACCGCCGCCGCGCACTCGGGACAGGTGAAGGAGTAGAAGGTGGTGCGCCGGCTGCCCCCGATCGCCAGGCGCAGCGCGTCCGCCGCGAGCTCGAAACGCGCCCGGCACTCGGGACAGGCCGCCTTGAACGTGACCGGTACGAGACCTGCTGATCGCGACATCGCTCCCCGCTCCCTCTAGACCTGTTCCCCGTACCCCGCGAGTGCTTCTCCAGCGGCCTTCCGCGCGCTGTCCGCCAGCTCCGGCGGCGACACGATCCGCCCGTCACGCCCCAGACGCAGCGCGAGCCGGCGCAGCGAGGCCGGGTCGGGGCTGCGCAGCGTGATCCTCAGGCCCCCGCCGGGCAGCTCCTCGGCGCTGTCGTGGGGGTAGTACTCGGCGACCCAGCGTCCGCCGGGACCCACCTCGACGACCACCTCCGGGTCCTCGGCGGCCGGCTGCACGAGACCCACGGACAGGTCGCGCGGCTCGATCGCGGGCGGCTCGGCCCGCTCGTCGAGCAGCCTGATCTCGGCGACCCGGTCGAGCCGGAAGGTGCGCCGGGCCTCCGAGAGGTGGCACCAGCCCTCCAGGTAGGTGTGGCCGACCGCGAAGAGCCGGATCGGGTCGACGGTGCGCTCGGTCAGCTCGTCACGGGCCGGCGAGTAGTAGCGCAGCCACAGCCGGCGCCGCTCGGAGATGGCCCGGTCGACGTCCGCGAAGACCCCGCCCTCCGACTCGAAGGTCACCGACAGCCGGGAGCTGGCCCCGGCGGCCTCTCCCGCGGCGGCCTCCAGCTTGGCGGTGGCCCGCAGCAGCGCGTCCCGGTCGCTCTCGCGCAGCCCGGGCAGGGTCGCGACGGCGCGGGCGGCGACCAGCAGGGAGGTGGCCTCGTCGGCGGCGAGCCGCAGCGGCTCGGCGGTGGACTCCCCCGAGGCGTCGGCGTTGTGCCACCAGATGCGGTCGCCGTCGGTGTCGATGTCGAGCAGGTCACCGCCGCGGAAGCTGGTGCCGCACATGGGCAGCACGTCGAGGTCCGAGATCAGCTCGTCCTCGGTGATCCCGAAGGCACGGGCGACGTCCGCGACGTGCGCGCCGGGGCGCTCGCGCAGGTAGGTCACCAGGGACAGCATCCGGCGGGTCTGGTCGATGGCGTTGGCGGCCATGCTGCTACGTCTCCCCCTCAGGGCGTTGCTGCTGTTGTTGTTCGGGTTCAGCCCTGGGCGACGGCGCGCAGCCGGTCCACCACGTCGGCCCGCAGGTCCGCCGGGCCCACCACGACGACGTCGGGGCCGAACTCCACGAGCCAGGCGTCCAGCCCGTGCCCGTACGGGATCTCCAGCTCGTCCCAGCCGTCGCCGCCCTCACGCACGGCGGTGGCCTTCGCCCGCAGCGGGTAGCCGGCCCCGGCGCGCAGCCGGATCAGGGCGCTGCGCTGGGCACCCTCCCCGGCCCAGGCCGCCACGGTCTCGCGTACCGTCACCACGTCCGGCACCTCCGCGGTGTACTTCCCGGCCCGCGAGCGGACCTTGCCCGTGATCCGGGAGAGCCGGAAGACCCGCTCCGCCCCGCGGTCGCGGTCGTAGCCGGCCAGGTACCAGTGGCCCCGCCAGCACTCCAGGGCCCAGGGCTCCACCTGGCGGGGCTCGGGCCGCGCCGCGTTGGACTTGCGGTACTCGAAGACCACCGGCCGCCGGTCGCGGCAGGCCAGCATCAGCGGCTCGAAGGCCGCCTCGTGGACGGGGATCCGCGGCTCGATGGCGCTGTGCTGGCCCTCGTACGGATCACCGGCCTCCGGCATCCCGCCCGCGCGGAGCTTCTGCAGCGCGCCGCTGGCCGCGCCCGCGAGGCGGGCCTGCTGCCACACCTTGGCCGCCAGCCCGAGGGCGGCGGCCTCCTCCGCGTCGAGGGAGACGGGCGGCAGCCGGTTGCTGTCCCGGCGGGCCAGGTAGCCCGTCTCGCCCTCCAGGTTCTCCACCGTCTCGATCACCAGACCGAGCTCGCGCAGATCGTCCTTGTCCCGCTCGAACATCCGGTTGAACGACTCGTCGTTCCCCGCTTCGAGATAGGCCTCGATCGAACCGCGCAGCTCACGCTTGCTGAGGGGACGGCGCGTCCCCAGCAGACACAGCGCCAGGTTCATCAGCCGCTCGGCCTTGGCAATCGCCATCGACGCCCATCCCCCACTCCTCGGCACACACTCGTGACCGTTGACCGTACCGCCCCCGCGGTCCCCGGCAAAAGCGAGGGCCCCCGCCTCACGGCGGGGGCCCTCCATGATCACAACGCGTGAGATCAGACGCCCATCAGGTCACAGACGAAGATCAGCGTCTCGCCCGGCTTGATGGCGCCGCCGGCACCCCGGTCGCCGTAGGCGAGGTGGGCGGGGATCGTCAGCTTGCGGCGGCCGCCGACCTTCATGCCCGCGATGCCCTGGTCCCAGCCCGGGATGACCTGGCCGATGCCCAGGATGAACTGCAGCGGGGCGCCGCGGTTCCAGGAGGAGTCGAACTCCTCGCCGGAGGAGAAGGCCACGCCCACGTAGTGGACGGAGACCTTGTTGCCGGCCGTGGCGACGGCGCCGTCCCCCTCCCAGATGTCCTCGATGACCAGGTCGGCCGGGGCCGGACCCTCGGGGAAGTCGATCTCGGGCTTCTCGAGCTTGTCGCTCACGGAACTGCTCCTCATACCTACGAAACGGTGTACAACCGGAACAGTCTTACACTGCTCCGACGATGTCCACGACGAAGACCAGCGTGGAGTTGGCCGGCAGGTCCTCGCCCTTGGCCTGGTCCTTGTACGCCTGCTCCGGCGGGATCACCAGCAGCACGCGGCTGCCGACCTTCTTGCCCACCAGGCCCTTGTCCCAGCCCTCGATGACCTGACCCTGGCCGATCTTGGTCGAGAACGGGGCACCCGTCTTCCACGACGTGTCGAAGAGCTTCGCCGAGTCCTTGCCCTGGTTCGGCGCCCACGCCGCACCGCTGTACTGCATGTAGACGGTCTGGCCGTTCTTGACCTCGGCGCCCTTGCCCTCGATCAGGACCCTGTCGACCAGCTCCTTCGGAGGGTCGTTCTTCGGGATCGTGATCGTCGCGGCCTTCTCCTCGTCGGCCTTGACCTGCGGCAGCTCCGACGGGATCGGCGCCTGGGTACCCTCGGCCTTCTTCGGCAGCACCGAATCGACGTCGAGGACGAACACCAGGTTGTCCTTCGGGCCGACACCCAGCTGCGACTGGCCCTGCTCACCGAAGGCCGCCGCCGGCGGGGCGACGACCAGCACGCGGCTGCCGACCTTCTTGCCCAGCACCGACTCGCTGAACAGCGGCAGGATCTGCTGCGAACCGGCCGGGACGACCAGCGGCTGACCCTCCGGGTCGTAGGAGCCGCTCAGCTCCTTACCGCTCTTCCAGACCTTGCCCGTGTACTTCGTGACCACGAGATCGTCCTTCTTGATCTCCGGCCCCGAACCCTCCTTGAGGGTGTTCACCACGAACTTGCCGCTCGGCTCGCCCTTGGGAACCGTGATCTCCGCCTTCTTGCCGGCCTCGCCGGCCACCGTCGGCATCGGTTCGGCCGACGCCACCGGCTTCGGCACCTCCGTCTTCGCGGCATCGGCCGACGGCGACGCGGAGGGATCCTTCTTCCCGGAGTCCTCGCCCCCTCCGCAGGCCGCGGTGAGCATCAGAGCCGGCACGATGAGCGCGGCAGCAAGTCGGCGTCGCACAATGGTCCTCAGGGTCGCTGGAATGGTCCGTCGTAGCGGCCCACTCTACGGGCTGACCCCTCCGCGACAAGGCCGTGGCGTGCGAAGACCCCGTACGCCACAGCGCACGGGGCCCCGGCCGCACCACGTCACATGCCGGCGATCAGCTTCTCCACCCGGTCGTCCACCGACCGGAACGGGTCCTTGCACAGCACCGTGCGCTGCGCCTGGTCATTGAGCTTCAGGTGCACCCAGTCGACCGTGAAGTCCCGCCGCTGCTCCTGCGCCCGGCGGATGAAGTCGCCGCGCAGCCTGGCCCGGGTGGTCTGCGGGGGCACCGACTTGCCCTCGAAGATCTTCAGGTCGTTGCACACCCGCGCCGCCTGCCCCTTGCGCTCCAGCAGGTAGTAGAGACCCCGCCGGCGGTGGATGTCGTGGTACGCGAGGTCTATCTGGGCGACCCGCGGATTGGACATCGTCATGTTGTGCTTGGCCCGGTACCGCTCGATCAGCTGGTACTTCATCACCCAGTCGATCTCCGTGCCGATCCGGTCCAGATCCTGCGCCTCGATGGCCTCCAGCGTGCGGCCCCACAGCTCCAGGACCTGCGCCACCACCCCCGTACGGATGCCCCGCCGGTCGGCGAAGTCCAGGGCCTTGTCGAAGTACTCCCGCTGGATCTCCAGCGCCGAGGCCTCCCGGCCACTGGCCAGACGCACCTTGCGCTGGCCCGTGATGTCGTGGCTGACCTCCCGGATCGCCCGGATCGGGTTCTCCAGGGTCAGGTCCCGCATCACGGTGCCCGCCTCGATCATCCGCAGCACGAGGTCCGTGGCGCCCACCTTGAGCAGCATGGTCGTCTCGGACATGTTCGAGTCGCCCACGATGACGTGCAGCCTGCGGTACCGCTCCGCGTCGGCGTGCGGCTCGTCACGCGTGTTGATGATCGGCCGGGAGCGGGTCGTGGCGGAGCTGACACCCTCCCAGATGTGCTCGGCCCGCTGACTGACGCAGTAGACCGCGCCCCTGGGCGTCTGCAGCACCTTGCCCGCGCCACAGATCAGCTGACGCGTGACGAGGAACGGAATCAGGATGTCCGCGAGGCGGGAGAATTCTCCGTGCCGGGCCACGAGGTAGTTCTCATGACAGCCGTACGAATTGCCCGCCGAGTCGGTGTTGTTCTTGAAGAGGTAGACGTCGCCCGCGATTCCCTCCTCGTGCAGGCGGCGTTCGGCGTCGACGAGCAGGCCCTCGAGAATGCGCTCGCCGGCCTTGTCGTGCGTGACCAGTTCGGTCAGGTTGTCGCATTCGGGAGTTGCATATTCCGGATGCGAACCCACGTCGAGGTAGAGGCGGGCGCCGTTCCGCAGGAAGACATTGCTGCTGCGGCCCCATGACACAACACGGCGGAAGAGGTAGCGCGCCACTTCGTCAGGAGACAGTCGGCGCTGTCCCCTGAACGTGCACGTGACGCCGTACTCGTTCTCCAGCCCGAAAATGCGGCGGTCCATGACTGAACATTACGCCTTCCGCACTCTTCTGAAACCGGGTTGGAGAACGGCGTTCAGGTCAGTTTTTGATCAACGGCTCCGAAACCACCCCGGCCGACCCCTCCGCCGACCCCGCCACCGTCCTGCTGTGACCCGCACCCGACAGCGCCCGCTGAGTCAGCATCAGCACCAGCAGCGCCGCCGCGCCACCACCACAGGCCACCGCGAAACCAGCCGCCGTACCACCCAGCTCCAGCGCCGGACCGGCCGCCGCCGTACCGATCGCCGCACCCACCCCGAAGAACGTCACCAGCCACGAGAACGCCTCGGTCACCGTCCCCGCCGGCGCGTGCCGGTCCACCACGATGAACGCACACGCCAGCGAAGGCGCCAGGAACACGCCCGCCAACGCCGACAACGCCGTCATCGCCACCGGACCCACCTCCAGCACCAGCGGCAGGTAACACACCGCCAGCAGCGCCACCAGCACCCGCAGCCGCCGCTCCGGCGCCCCCGCCCACTGCCGCGCCCCGTAGAACACACCACCCACCAGCGCACCCAGACCCAGCGCCGCCATCAGCCAGCCGTACACCGCCTGACCACCGTGCCCGTCCGCGTACGCCACCGCCGCCACCGCGATCGACCCCAGCGCCATGCCGATGAAGAAGAACGCACCCAGCAGCGCCAGCAGACCCCGCGAACGCAGCGCCCCCAGCCAGTGCGCCTCACGCGGCGCCGAACGCCACGTCCGGGACGGCTCCGACACCACCACCGACAGCACACCCAGCACACCGACGCCGTTCAGCACCAGCAGCGCCACCGCCGGCGACCACAGCGACACGCACAGCGTCACCAGCAGCGGCCCCACCGTGTACATGACCTCCTGGGCCACCGCGTCCATCGCGTACGCCGCGTGCACCCGCTCCTCACGGCCCCCCAGCACCCCCGGCCACAGCGCCCGCAGACCGCCCTCCAGCGGCGGCGTGAACAGACCGGCCAGCACCATCGCCCCGTACGCGGCCGCCACCGACCCCGTACCGGCCACCGCCAGCCAGACCATGCCCAGCGCCGACACCAGCGCCGCGGGCAGCTGCACCCGCGGCTGCCCGTACAGGTCCACCGCCCGGCCCAGCAGCGGCTGCCCCACGGCGTTCGCCAGCCCGTACGCGGCCGCCAGCGCGCCCGCCAGGCTGTAGCTGCCGCCCTCGTCCCGGATGAAGAGGACGATGGCGATCGCCGCGGTGCCGTTCGGCAGCCGGCCTATCAGCGTGCCCACCAGCAGCCTCGCGGCGTACCTGGTCCTGAGCAGCTCCGCGTAACCCGCGGCCATGACCGCCCCCTTCCGCCCGGATCCACCGCCGGGGTAATACGTATAACGAGACACGTCATACGTACCATGGCCACAGAGGCCCGGTCCACCCGCACGCCACCCACACCCCGCCCCACCTCGCACTTCAGGAGCAACCTGTGACGAGACCCACCAGCCGCGACGTCGCCACCGCCGCCGGAGTCTCCCAGGCCACCGTCTCCCTCGTCCTCGGCGACAAATGGCGCGGCCGCGTCTCCGAACGCACCGCCACCCTCGTCCGCGAAACCGCCACCACCCTCGGCTACCGCCCCAACCTCGCCGCCCGCAACCTCCGCCTCGGCACCACCCGCACCGCCCTCCTCGTCGTCCCCGCCCTCACCAACGAATTCTTCGCCCGCGTCTACACCGGCGCCGCCCGCGTAGCCGCCACCCACGGCTTCGGCGTCGTCCTCTACCCCTCCCCCGAAGGCACCGGCCCCGCCCGCGACCCCTTCGCCTCCGCCCGCGCCGCCCTCGACGGCATCATCGCCTCCTCCATGGCCACCGACGCCCTCGACGCCCTCGGCGGCAACGGCCTCCCCCTCGTCATGCTCGACAGCGACCCCACCTCCGGCCAAGCCGCCGCCCACGTCAACCTCGCCATCACCGACGGCATCCGCCAAGCCGCCCAACACCTCCTCGACCTCGGCCACCACCGCTTCCTCCACTTCGCCGCCGACGTCGACTCCTGGACCTTCCACATCCGCGCCCAGACCCTCGCCACCCTCCTCGCGGCACCCCACCACCAGCTGCGCACCGCACGGGCCCCCCTCACCGTGGACGCCGCCCGCGCCGCCGCCGAAACCGCCCTCGCCGACCCCCACCACCGGCCCACCGCCGTCGTCTGCGACGACGACATCCTCGCCGCCGGCGTCTGCAAGGCCGCCCGCCGCCTCGGCCTGCGCATCCCCGAAGACCTCTCCGTCACCGGCTTCGACGACCTCGCCCTCGCCACCGCCGTCGAACCCGAACTCACCACCGTCCGCCTCCCCGCCGAACGCGTCGGCGAACAAGGCATGACCGCCCTCCTCGCCGTCCTCGACGGCACCCCCTGGACCGCCCCCGAAATCCCCGTCGAACTCACCGTCCGCGACTCCACCGGCCCCGCCCCCACCCCCTGACGCCCCCCGGGCACACGAAAGCCCCGGCCCGCCCCCACAGGGACGGACCGGGGCCCACACGCCACAGCCCTACTCGGCTTCGTCCTCCGGAACCTCGTCGTTCGACACCGCATCCGCCTGAGCAGCCGCCGGAACGTCCGCCTCCAGCAACCGCGCCAACTGCCGACCCCGGATCCGCTTGAACTTGCGCTGCTGCGCCCGCGTCCGGTCCAGCACCGCCACCTCCAGCCGCTCGGCCGGAATCGTCTTCTCCGCGCCGTTCGCCTGACTCGACAACGCCTGCACCGCCAGCTTCAACGCGTCGGGCAGGGTCATCCCGTCCCGATGCCGCTGATCGAGATAGGTGCTGATCTGCTCGGCGTTCCCGCCGACCGCGACCGAACCGTGCTCGTCCACGATCGACCCGTCGTGCGGCAGCCGGTAGATCTGGTCCCCCGCCGCCGTCGCACCGACCTCGGCGACGACCAGCTCCACCTCGTACGGCTTCTCACCGGCCGAGGAGAAGATCGTGCCGAGCGTCTGCGCGTACACGTTCGCCAGCCCGCGCGCCGTCACGTCGTCACGGTCATAGGTGTAACCCCGCAGATCGGCGTAGCGCACACCACCGATCCGCAGGTTCTCGTACTCGTTGTACTTCCCGGCGGCCGCGAAGCCGATCCGGTCATAGATCTCACTGAACTTGTGCAGCGCACGGGACGGGTTCTCACCGACGAACACGATGCCGTCGGCGTACTGCAACACGACGAGGCTGCGACCGCGGGCGATGCCCTTCCGGGCGTATTCCGCCCGGTCGGCCATGGCCTGCTGGGGTGACACATAGAACGGAGTCGACACCGGTTATCCGTCCCTTTCTTCTGGGCGACGAGACGAGGACTGGTCAGAGCAGAGCGGCACGCGGCCCGTCGGGCTCCTGGAGCCGACGGTCCGTCACCTTGCGGGCGAGCTCCTGCGACTCGTCGTCGTCCAGCCTGCGGAAGCCCTCGTCGGTGATGACGGTGACGATGGGGTAGATGTGGCGGTACAGGTCCGGCCCGCCGGTCGCCGAGTCGTCGTCGGCGGCGTCGTACAGCGCCTGCACGACCAGCGTGGTCGCCTGCTCCTCCGTCAGGTCGGGGCGGTACAGCTTCTTCATCGAACCCCGGGCGAAGATCGAACCGGAGCCCGTGGCGGCGTACCCGTGCTCCTCCGAGCGGCCACCGGTCACGTCGTACGAGAAGATCCGGCCCTTCTCCTTGGCCTCGTCGTACCCCGCGAAGAGCGGAACCACGGCCAGACCCTGCATGGCCATCCCCAGATTGCTCCGGATCATGGTCGAGAGCCGGTTCGCCTTGCCCTCCAGGGAGAGGGTCGCCCCCTCCACCTTCTCGAAGTGCTCCAGCTCCAGCTGGAACAGCTTGACCATCTCCACGGCCAGGCCGGCCGTACCGGCGATGCCGACCGCGGAGTACTCGTCGGCCGGGAACACCTTCTCGATGTCCCGCTGCGCGATCATGTTCCCCATGGTCGCCCGCCGGTCACCGGCGAGCACGACCCCGCCGGGGAACGTGGCGGCGACGATGGTCGTCCCGTGCGGCGCCTCCACGATCCCCTCGGGCAGCTTCCGGTTGCCGGGCAGCATCTCGGGCGAGTGCGCACCCAGGAAGTCCATGAAGGACGACGACCCCGGCGTCAGGAAGGCTGCCGGTAGACGCCCTGTGCCACGATTGTTGGCTTCCACGCGTGTCCCTCCAGGTATGAAACGACCCGACGAGCGGCGTCGGGATCGTCTCCCAACTTGCCGATGGCCGTGTTGCAGTTGAAGCAAAGTACGCCACGGACCTTACCCGTCGTGTGGCAATGATCCACATGTACGGCCGGGGCCTTTTGGCAGACGCAGCAGAGGCCGCCTTGAGCTGCGATCATCTCGTCTCGCTGCGCCTCGGTCATGGCGTACGAACGCTTGAGGTGGCCCGCCCGTCCCTGGATCGCCCGACACGCCTTGCACCGGGTGGACAAGCCGTCGGACGCCGAGGCGTTCTTGTGCCACTCGCTGTGCGGCTTGACCTCACCACACTGCCGGCAGAGCTTGTGACCGGACGGGACATCCACCTTTTCCTTGACGACCTTGCCTCTCTCGGCCTGGCGGCGCCGGTAGTGCGCGGCGCTGTACTCCGCCACGCACTCCCGACACCTCGGCTGGAGGCCGTCGCCACGATTCCGGTCGAGGGCGAACCCGCTCAGTGGGACGTCCCGGCCACAGCCACGACACCACTTCGTTCCATTGGACATGGAGACATGTTGGCGAGCCTGCCTTGGATTCGAAGGCTATTCGCCGCCTTTTTGTACGAAACTCCGAACGAAGTCCTCGGCGTTCTCCTCCAAGACATCGTCAATCTCGTCGAGAACCGAGTCGACGTCGTCGGAGAGCTTCTCCTGCCGCTCCTTGAGGTCGGTCGATTCCTCGACCGCCGCCTCCTCGACCTCCTCGGTCGAGCGCGTCGCCTTCTGCTGTCCGCCGCCGGTGTCCTTGGTCGCCATGTCTACCTCACCCCGCTCGGTTCGCACGCTCACACGGAGAGACCCCGGGATTCGGGACCTCTCAAGATCAGACCCTACGTCGGACCCTACAAGGAGGGCCCGGCTTTCGTCCCCGTACTTTCACAACGTCCGGGTGCCTTCATGATTCCCTCGGCGGGGGCCTTTCAGCCCCCTTCACTGCCCCGAAAGCACCCGGACCAGGTCCTCCGCCGTGCGGCAGCGGTCCAGGAGCTCCTTGACGTGGTTCCGGGTCCCCCGCAGGGGTTCCAGGGTGGGGACCCGCTGGAGGGAGTCCCGGCCCGGGAGGTCGAAGATCACCGAGTCCCAGGAGGCCGCCGCGACGTCGTCCGCGTACTGCTCCAGGCACCGGCCCCGGAAGTAGGCCCGGGTGTCCTCCGGGGGCTTGGTCTCGGCCCGCTCGACGGCCGGCTCCTCCAGCAGCCGCTTCATCTTGCCGCGGGCCGCCAGGCGGTTGTACAGGCCCTTCTCGGGCCGTACGTCCGCGTACTGGAGGTCCACCAGGTGCAGCCGCGCCGCGTCCCAGCCGAGCCCGTCCCGCCTGCGGTAGCCCTCCAGGATCTCCCGCTTGGCCACCCAGTCCAGCTCCCCCGCCAGGCTCATCGGGTCGGTCTCCAGCCGGCCCAGTACGTCCTCCCAGCGCCCCAGGACGTCCTTGGTCTGCTCGTCGGCGTCCGTCCCGAACCGCTCGTCCACGTACTTCCTGGCCAGCTCGAAGTACTCCATCTGGAGCTGTACGGCGGTCAGGGTGCGCCCGCTGCGCAGCGTGATGAGGTGCTGGAGGTCCGGGTCGTGGGAGACCTGGTGGAGGGTGCGTACGGGCTGGTCCACGGCGAGGTCGACGTTGATGAAGCCGTCTTCGATCATGGACAGGACCAGGGAGGTCGTGCCGAGCTTGAGGTAGGTGGAGATCTCGGAGAGGTTGGCGTCGCCGATGATCACGTGGAGGCGGCGGTACTTCTCGGCGTCGGAGTGGGGTTCGTCGCGGGTGTTGATGATGGGGCGCTTGAGGGTGGTCTCGAGTCCGACTTCGACCTCGAAGTAGTCCGCGCGCTGGCTGATCTGGAAGCCGTGCTCGCGGCCGTCCTGGCCGATGCCGATGCGGCCGGCGCCGGTGAAGACCTGGCGGGAGACGAAGAAGGGGGTGAGGTGGCGCACGATGTCCGAGAAGGGGGTTTCCCGCTTCATCAGGTAGTTCTCGTGCGTGCCGTAGGAGGCGCCCTTGTTGTCGGTGTTGTTCTTGTAGAGGTGGATGGGCTGGGCGCCGGGCAGCTGGGCGGCGCGTTCGGCGGCTTCGGCCATGATCCGCTCGCCGGCCTTGTCCCAGAGCACGGCGTCGAGGGGGTTGGTGACCTCGGGGGAGCTGTATTCGGGGTGTGCGTGGTCGACGTAGAGGCGCGCGCCGTTGGTCAGGATGACGTTGGCGAGGCCGATGTCCTCGTCGGTGAGCTGGCTGCTGTCGGCGGCCTCGCGGGCGAGGTCGAAGCCGCGGGCGTCCCGCAGCGGATTCTCCTCCTCGAAGTCCCAGCGGGCGCGTCGCGCCCGGTGCATCGCCGCCGCGTAGGCGTTGACGATCTGGGACGAGGTGAGCATGGCATTGGCGTTCGGGTGTCCCGGAACGGAGATCCCGTACTCCGTTTCGATCCCCATTACTCGCCGTACGGTCATGCGGCCCTCCTTGCCCGGCGGCGCTCCCGTTCGGGGCGGCGCTCAAGTACCGCTGGTGCTCCGGTGCGTCGTGTGCGGTGCCCGTCCCCGCACTGCGCGACCGGCGGTACGGAAGAGCCTAGAACCACTCCGCGCTGCTGGGGAGATCATTTCAGTCATTGACTTCGCCTTGTCACCGGCTGGAAAGGGCGGTGGTAAGGCGTGCGGTATTACGGGGTGTAAAGCAGTCGGCCGCGGGTGCCGGTGAGGCTCCCGCGGCCGCCTCGCTTCGTCAGAGGTACTGACCTGTGTTGGCCACCGTGTCGATGGAGCGTCCGGTGTCCGCGCCCTGCTTTCCGGTGACGAGCGTGCGGATGAATACGATCCGTTCGCCCTTCTTTCCGGAGATGCGGGCCCAGTCGTCGGGGTTGGTGGTGTTGGGCAGGTCCTCGTTCTCCTTGAACTCGTCCACGCAGGCCTGGAGGAGGTGGGAGACGCGGAGGCCCTTCTGGTTGTGCTCGAGGAAGGCCTTGATGGCCATCTTCTTGGCCCGGTCCACGATGTTCTGGATCATGGCGCCGGAGTTGAAGTCCTTGAAGTAGAGGACTTCCTTGTCGCCGTTGGCGTACGTGACCTCGAGGAAGCGGTTCTCCTCGGTTTCGGCGTACATCTGCTCGACGACGGTCTGGATCATGCTGTGGACGGCCGCTTCGGGCGAGCCCGAGTGTTCGCCGAGGTCGTCCGTGTGGAGCGGCAGGGAGGCCTTGAGGTACTTGGCGAAGATGTCCTTCGCCGCCTCGGCGTCCGGGCGCTCGATCTTGATCTTCACGTCGAGTCGTCCGGGCCGCAGGATGGCCGGGTCGATCATGTCCTCGCGGTTGGAGGCGCCGATGACGATGACGTTCTCCAGGCCTTCCACGCCGTCGATCTCGGCGAGCAGCTGGGGGACGATGGTGTTCTCCACGTCCGAGCTGACTCCGGAGCCGCGGGTGCGGAAGAGTGATTCCATCTCGTCGAAGAAGACGATGACGGGGGTGCCCTCGCTCGCCTTCTCCCGGGCGCGCTGGAAGACGAGGCGGATGTGCCGTTCGGTCTCGCCGACGTACTTGTTGAGGAGCTCGGGGCCCTTGATGTTCAGGAAGTACGACTTGCCGGCTGCCTGTCCGGTCACTTCCGCGACCTTCTTGGCAAGGGAGTTGGCGACGGCCTTGGCGATGAGCGTCTTGCCGCAGCCGGGCGGGCCGTAGAGCAGGATGCCCTTCGGGGGCCGCAGTTCGTGTTCCTTGAACAGGTCGGGGTAGAGGTAGGGGAGCTCGACGGCGTCGCGGATCAGCTCGATCTGGTCGCCCAGGCCGCCGATCTTCTCGTAGTCGATGTCCGGAACCTCTTCGAGGACCAGGTCCTCGACCTCGCTCTTGGGGACGACCTCGTAGACGTAGCCGGAGCGGGGTTCGAGCAGGAGGGCGTCGCCGGGGCGGATGGTGATGTCCAGGAGCGGCTCGGCGAGCCTCACCACCCTTTCCTCGTCGGTGTGCCCGACCACCAGGGCGCGCTCGCCGTCCTCGAGGATCTCCTTGAGGGTGACGATGTCCCCGGCCCGCTCGTATGCCATGGCCTCGACCACGTTGAGCGCTTCGTTGAGCATGACCTCCTGGCCGCGCCGGAGGTCTTCCGGGTCGACGCTGGGGCTCACGTTCACGCGGAGCTTGCGCCCGCCGGTGAAGATGTCGACGGTGCCGTCCTCGTTCGCCTGGAGGAAGACACCGAAGCCGGCCGGCGGCTGGGCGAGCCGGTCGACTTCCTCCTTGAGGGCCACGATCTGGTCGCGGGCCTCACGGAGGGTATTGGCCAGTCGTTCGTTCTGCGCGGAGACGCCTGCCAGATTGGTCTGGAGCTCGACGATCCGCTCTTCGAGAATCCTCGTGTGCCGCGGAGAGTCGGCGAGCTTGCGTCGCAGGACGGCGATTTCCTGCTCGAGATAGGCAACCTGGCCAGCGGGGTCCTCAGACCCTCGCCCGGGCCGGATGCCGCGGTTGATGTCGTCGTCGTGGGCTGCCACGGTCCTCACCTCCTCCAAGGGGAGCTGGACGCTTCCTGACCCTACCTGGGCTGGTGGTGATTGAAACCCCTAGATCACAAAGACGGTAGAGGTGTGTCCGATCTTCACCCTTGCGTACTCCCTCACGCCAGGGAAATACCCACCCTTCAACATCGGAAAGCAGCCGGTTGTAAGGTCGAAGCGTTCAACACCCGTCCGGGGTCGTGCGACTTGCCGCGAGTTCCGGCCGGGGCGGATCACTCAGAGCAGGAAACGGCAGGAGATATGACCGTGCAGCAGGAGGCCCCGACGGGTGGTTCCGAGGGGGCCGGGGAGCCGCTGGAGGTCTGGATCGACCAGGACCTGTGCACCGGGGACGGCATCTGCGTGCAGTACGCCCCGGAGGTGTTCGAGCTGGACATCGACGGTTTGGCGTACGTGAAGAGCGCCGATGACGAGCTGCTCCAGGAGGTGGGGGCGAGTACTCCGGTTCCTTTGGTGCTGCTGCGGGACGTGGTCGATTCGGCGAAGGAATGTCCGGGCGACTGCATCCACGTGAGGCGCGTTTCGGATGGTGTGGAGGTGTACGGCCCGGACGCGGAGTGACGGTTCAAACGCGTTCTGCGGTCGGATCCGTCAGCTCCTGGCGGAATTTCCCGCCGGTCCAGCGCCACTTGGTGAGCTGGTCGAGGTCGGGGCTGTAACGGGGTACGGAGGGTGACGAGTAGCCGAGGAGCCGTGCGGTGATCGAGCCGTCGCGGACGGTGAGACCGGTGGCGGTGCGGCGTCGTTCGGCGTCGAGGAGGGTGGCGACGACGCGGGGCGCGGAGCCCTGCCGGGGGTCCTGGGCCAGTACGTAGATCGCGTGGGGCGGGGTGCCGGAGCCGGCGTCGCAGCGGACGGCGGCCACGGTCTCGGGCCGGCCGTCGCCGTCGAGGTCGCCCTGGGCGGTTTCGGTGACGGTGTGCGGGGCGCCCTTGCAGTCCAGGGGGTACGCGGCCGCGTGCGCGTCGGGGGCGGTGGGCCGGGGGCCGTTCCCGGGGCCTGCGGTGGGGGTGGCTCCGGTGGCGCGGCCGGGCTGGAGGAGGCCGGCGCCGGCTATGACGGCGGCGAGGGCGGTGGCCGTGGCGAGCCAGTGGGCGGGCCTGGTGCGACGGTGCGCCAGGTCGGTGGGGCTGTGCAGCACGCCGGGTGTCTCCTGTGCGAAGGGTGACGGGGAGCCAGCATCGTGCCATACCTCACACGGGGGTGGAACGGCCGGGTCCGCGCCGGTTCGCGGCGGCTGCTCGCGGGCGGGGCGTGGTGTCGTGGGGGTCCGTACAACGAAGAGGCGCTGTGGCGCAGTTCCCGGTCGGTGCCGGGAACTGCGCCACAGCGCTTTCGTGTTGGTGGGGCGGCCTAGGCGGAGCGGTCGCTGCCGGGGCCTTCGTAGTCCTCGCCGTAGGCGCCCTTGGAGGGGCGGCGGCGGCGCATGGGGGGCTCGACGCCGTCGGCGAGGCGGCGGGCGGTGACGAGGAAGCCGGTGTGGCCGATCATCCGGTGGTCGGGGCGGACGGCGAGGCCTTCGACGTGCCAGTTGCGGATCATCGATTCCCAGGGCTGCGGTTCGGCGTAGCAGCCGAACTCGCGGATGGATTCGACGGTGCGCGAGAGCTGGGTGGTGGTGGCCACGTAGCAGCAGAGGATGCCGCCGGGTACGAGGGCCTTGGAGACGGCCTCGAGGCATTCCCAGGGGGCGAGCATGTCGAGGATGACGCGGTCGACGTCGGTGTCGGACAGGTTGTCCTGGAGGTCTCCGACGGTGAGCTGCCACGCGGGGTGGGGGCCGCCGAAGTAGCGTTCGACGTTGGCCGTGGCGATCTCGGCGAAGTCCGCGCGGCGCTCGTAGCTGTGGAGCATGCCCTGGTCGCCGATGGCGCGCAGCAGGAAGCTGCTGAGGGAGCCGGAGCCGACTCCCGCTTCCACGACGCGGGCGCCGGGGAAGATGTCGGCGAAGGCCAGGATCTGGCCCGCGTCCTTGGGGTAGACCACGGCGGCACCGCGGGGCATGGACAGGACATAGTCGGGGAGCAGGGGGCGCAGCGCGAGGTACGCGACGTTCCCCGTGGTACGGACAACACTGCCCTCGGGAGCACCGATCAGCTCGTCGTGGGGGAAGGAACCCTTGTGGGTGTGGAAATTCTTCCCGGCTTCGAGCGTGAACGTGTAGTGGCGGCCCTTGGGGTCGGTGAGCTGAACCTGGTCCCCGACCTCGAAGGGCCCGCGTCGGCGGGCGGCACCGGTCGGTTCGGACATGTGACCAGTGTATTGGCTTCAGGACTGGGGCCGTGCCATGGCCTTCACGAAGGCCTTTTCGACGTCGAGGGTGGAGAGGACGCCGTAGATCTCGCCGGTGGGTTCGAGGACGAGGTATTCGGTGGCGGGGGTGGTGCGGAGGTGGTCGAGGAGTGCTTCGCCGGTGAGCTCGGCGGAAACCTTCATGCCGTCGGTGAGGTCCTGGGCGAGGGTGCTGACGGCGACCCAGGGGCGCCGGTGTTCGGGGACGGAGGCGATGGCGCTCTCGCGGACGATGGCGGTGGGGTCGCCCTGGCCGTCGACGACGACGAGGGCGCGGGCTCCGGCTTCGTTGGCGCGGCGGAGGGCTTCGGAGAGGGGGGTGGCGGTCTGGACGGGGATGGCGCGGCGGGTGAGGGTGCGGGCGCGGAGGTCGGGGAGGTGTTCGCGCAGGCGTGCCATGCGCAGGCTGTTGCCGGCGCCGGTCCAGATGATGGCGGCGAGGATCGCGGCGAGGAGGGCGTCCATGACGGTGTCCATGCCGCCGATGTCGCGGTGGGGGTCGCCGAGGGTGCCGGTCTGGGTGAGGAGGGGCAGTCCGATGAGGACGGCGACGGCGAGGGCGCGGCCGACCCAGGCGGCGGCGACGGTGCCGGTCATGGGTTTGCCGGTGATGCCCCAGATGACGGCGCGGAGCATGCGGCCGCCGTCGAGGGGGAGGCCGGGCAGGAGGTTGAAGGCGGCGACGAGGAGGTTGGAGATCATGAGGCCGGCGAGGAGTACGCCGGGGACGGTGGCGGGGTGGACGGCCTTCATGCCGAGGTAGAAGGCTCCGGCGAGGGCGAGGGAGAGGAGGGGGCCGACGAAGGCGAGGACGAATTCGCGGCCGGGGGTCTCGGATTCTTTTTCGATCTCGGAGACTCCGCCGAAGAACTGGAGCTGGATGCGGCGCACGGGGAGTTTGAAGCGGAGTGCGGCGATGGTGTGTGCCAGTTCGTGGACGAGGACGGAGGCGTAGAAGGCGACGGCGAAGAAGAGGGAGACGAGGTAGCGGGTGGGGCCGAGGTGGGGCAGGACCCGGTCGAGCTGGTCTCCGAAGACCCAGGTGATGAGCGCGGCGACGAGGAACCAGCTGGGCGAGACGTAGACGGGCACGCCGAAGGGGCGGCCCATGAGGATGCCGCCGCCCGGGTCGGAGCGCTTGGTCCTGCGCTCGCCGGTTTCGTCGGTGTCTGCCACGGTTTTCCTTCGTTCGTGCGGTGCTTTCGGTGTGGTCCGTGTCGCGTCGGTGGCGCGTGTGGTGTTGCGCGGTGTGATGCTCCGATCATGCAGGGCGAGGGGCCTGTAGTCGATGGTATGCGCGTGCTGTCCGTTCCGGGTCGTAGGGTTTTACGCATGACGACGACCCCCGGTGCCGGTTCCGCGGATGATTCTTCGGGTGCTTCCCGGCCGACCTCGCTGTCCCCTTCGCGGGCCGGTGACTTCATGCAGTGCCCGTTGCTGTACCGGTTCCGGGTGATCGACCGGCTTCCGGAGAAGCCGAGTGCGGCGGCGACGCGGGGGACGCTGGTGCACGCGGTGCTGGAGCGGCTCTTCGATCATCCGGCGCACGAGCGGACGGTGCCGAGGGCGAAGGCGTTGGTGCCGGGGCAGTGGGAGCGGTTGCTGGAGGCGAAGCCGGAGCTGGCGGAGCTGTTCCCCGCGGGGGACGAGGGGGCGGGGCTGGCGCGCTGGCTGTCGGAGGCGGAGGCGCTGGTGGAGCGCTGGTTCACGTTGGAGGATCCGACGCGGCTGGAGCCGGTGGAGCGGGAGTTCTTCGTGGAGACGGAGCTGGAGTCGGGGCTGCGGCTGCGCGGGATCATCGACCGGGTGGACGTGGCGGCGACGGGTGAGGTGCGGATCGTCGACTACAAGACGGGCAAGGCGCCGCGGCCGCAGTACGCGGAGGGTGCGTTGTTCCAGATGAAGTTCTACGCGCTGGTGGTGTGGCGGCTGCGGCAGGTGGTGCCGAGGCGGTTGCAGCTGGTGTACCTGGGCAGTGGGGACGTGCTGACGTACGACCCGGTGGTGGCGGATCTGGAGCGGGTGGAGCGGAAGCTGCACGCGTTGTGGGAGGCGATCCGGGAGGCGACGGAGACGGGTGAGTGGCGGCCGCGGCCGACGAAGCTGTGCGGGTGGTGTGATCACCGGGCGGTGTGTCCGGAGTTCGGGGGTACTCCCCCGGTGTATCCGCTGGTCATCTCTCCGCGGAGTGGGGCGGATCGCCCGGCCGGTGGCTGATCGGCCGGTCAGGGCAGAATGGGCGGGGTCCGCCGTTGACGACGAATTCGAGGTACCCCGTGGCGATCCGCGTCCTGCTGGTCGATGACCAGCCACTGCTGCGCACCGGCTTCCGGATGATCCTGGAGGCGGAGCAGGATCTGGTGGTGGTGGGTGAGGCCGGGGACGGCCTGCAGGCGCTGGAGCAGGTGCGGGCGCTGCAGCCGGACGTGGTGCTGATGGACATCCGGATGCCGCGGATGGACGGGGTGGAGGCGACGCGGCAGATCACGGGTCCGGAGCGGAACGGGCCGGCGAAGGTGCTGGTGCTGACCACGTTCGATCTGGACGAGTACGTGGTGGAGGCGTTGCGGGCGGGGGCGAGCGGGTTCCTGCTGAAGGATGCTCCGGCGGTGGAGCTGGTGCAGGCGATCCGGGTGGTGGCCGCTGGGGAGGCGATGCTCGCGCCGAGCATCACGCGGCGGCTGCTGGACAAGTACGCGGGTCATCTGCCGTCGGGTGAGGAGAGCCTGCCGGACATGCTGGGGACGTTGACCGAGCGTGAGGTGGAGGTGCTGAAGCTGGTGGCCCGGGGGTTGTCGAACGCGGAGATCGCGGCGGATCTGTTCGTGAGTGAGACGACGGTGAAGACGCACGTGGGGCACGTGCTGACGAAGCTGGGTCTGCGGGACCGGGTGCAGGCGGCGGTGTACGCGTACGAGAGCGGTCTGGTCCGTCCGGGCGCGCAGTAGCGGGCCGGGACACGCCTCCGCCCCGGTGCCCTTCTCGGGTGCCGGGGCGGAGGTGTGTCCGGGGCGGGTCAGCCCTTGCTGATCTCCCAGAAGCGGAAGACCGTGGAGGCGTCCAGGGACCACTGGAGGCCGGTGACGTTCTGGCGGGCGACGGCGTACTGCTTGCCCTGCCAGAGCGGGAGGACCGGGAGCTCGTCGGCGACGATGTCCTGGAGGCGGGTGTAGTCGGTGTTGGCCGCGGTGCGGTCCGACTTGGTGGAGGTCGCCGGGATGATGTTCCCGCTGATCTCCTTGTTGTCGTAGTTGTTGTGCAGGACGTTGTCCGGGCCGAAGAACGGCTGGGTGAAGTTGTCGGCGTCGGGGTAGTCGGGGACCCAGCCCTTGACGTAGATGCCGTACTTGCCGGCCTGGATGTCCTTCTCGTACTGCTCGAACTCGACGGACTTGACGTCGGCGTCGAAGAGGCCGCTCTCGTTGAGCTGCTTGGCGATGACCTGGAACTGGTGGTCGGTGGAGGGGCCGTAACGGGCCGGGGTGGACCACAGGGTCAGCTTGATCTTGCCGGAGATGTTGGCGGCCTTGAGGACGGCCTTGGCCTTCTCCACCTGGGGGGTGCCGCCGTAGCGGTCGAAGAAGGGGGTGGTGTGACCGGCGATGCCGGCCGGGACGATCGAGTAGAGCGGGGCGGCGGTGCCCGCGTACACGTCCTTGACGAGCGCTTCGCGGTCGATGAGGTAGGCGATCGCCTTGCGGACGGGGAGCTTGCCGACGACGGGGTCGTTGACGTTGAAGACCAGGTGCTGGACTTCGGCGCCGGTGCCCTGGACGACGTCGACCTTGTTGTCGCCGGTCTTGGTGGCGGCGAGGCCGGCGATGTCCTTGGCGGCGAGGCCGCGGAAGGCGAAGTCGACGTCGCCGCTGTCGAGGACGGTCTTGAGGCCGGCCTGGTCGCCGTTGAAGAACTTCAGGGTGACGCCGGTGTTCTTGGCCTTGGCCTTGCCGCTGTAGGAGTCGTTGACGGAGAAGTTGGCGCTCTTGTCGCTGAAGGCGTCCAGCTTGTAGACGCCGGAGCCGATCGCCTTGTGGTCGCCGCGGAGCTTGTCGGCCGGGTATTCGCGGTGGTCGACGATGGCGCCCGCACCCGATGCGATCTTGCTGGGGAAGGTCGCGTCGGACGACTTCAGCTTGAAGACGACGGTCTTCTCGTCGGGGGTGTCGATGCTCGCGATCGACGAGAGCATGACGGCGGGGCCGTTGTCGTCGTTGATCTTCAGCGTGCGCTCGAAGGAGAACTTGACGTCCTTGGAGGTCAGGCTGTTGCCGTTGCTGAACTTCAGGCCGCTGCGCAGGGTGCACTTGTACACCTTGCTGTCACCGCCCTCGAAGTTGCAGGCCTGGGCGGCGTCGGGCTCGGGGGTGGTGCCGCCCTTGGGGAACGTCAGCAGGGACTGGAAGACGTTGTTGAAGAGCAGCCAGGAGCCCGGGTCGTAGCCCGACGCGGGGTCGGTGGACTTCACCTTGTCGGATATGCCCATGACCACGCCCTTGCCGTTGCCGGCGGCGGAGCCGTCCTGCGAACCGCAACCGCTGAGCAGCGCTGCGGCAGTGGCCGCGCCGAGCGGGGCTGCCAACCACTGGTTACGTGTCTTCACGCGAATGTCCTTCACAGTCTTGTCTGGTCGTTGCGCCGGCCTGCGACGTGCGCCGCCGGTTGTTCCGGTCTCAGCCGCTGACACCCCGGCCGAGTTCCCACAGCTGGAGGTCGGAGATGGCGTTGACCGACCATTCCACTCCGGTGATCCCGTCGCGTGCGGCGACGTACTGCTTGCCCTGCCACAGGGGCAGGACGGGTACGTCGTCGGCGACGATGTCCTGCATCTCCGTGATCGCGGGCACGGCGACGTTGCGGTCGGCCGCGCGGCGGGACTCGGGGATGAGCCTGGTGCGCACCGCGGTGTTGGCGTACGGCGTGCCCAGGAAGTTGTCCTGCTCCAGGAACGGGGCGAGGAAGTTGTCGGGGTCCGGGTAGTCGGGGAACCAGCCGAGCCCGTAGGCGGCGTAGTCGCCCTTCTTCTGGGCGGGGCGGAAGGTGCCCCACTCGTTGCCCTGGACGGTGATGTCGAAGAGCTGGGTGGAGTTCAGCTGGGTCTTGAGGGCCTCGAACTCGGCGGCGGTGCCGTCGCCGTAGTGGTCCGTGGTGTAGTTCAGGGTCAGCTTGACGGGGGTCTTGACCCCGGCGGTCTTGAGGAGCTCGGCGGCCTTGGCGGTGTTGGCCTCGCCGTACTTGTTGAAGAACGAGTTGACGTGGCCGGGCACGGCGGTGGGGACGAGCGAGTACAGGGGCTGCGCGGACTTCCCGTAGACCTTGGAGATCAGGTTGTTGCGGTCGACGGCGGCGGCGAGGGCCTGGCGCACGGCCTTGTTGTTGACGGTCGGGGCGTCGGTGTTGAAGCCGATGTAGCGGATCTCGAGGCCGGGCATCGGGGTGAGCTTGACGCCCTTGGGGGGCGTCTTCGCGAACTCGGTGATCTGGGCGGGCGACAGGGTGCGGGAGACCACGTGGATCTTTCCGTCGGTGAGTGCCTTGCCCATGGTGGCGGAGTCGGCGAAGGTGCGCAGTTCGACCTTGTCGTTGTGGAGCTTGATGTCGCCCTTGTAGTGGGGGTTCTTGGTGAAGACGGCGCGGACGAGGCGGTTGTCCTTGACCTCGGCCTTCATCGTGTAGGGGCCGGAGCCGTCGACGGCGAAGCCGGGGCGGAGCTTCTTGGCCTCGTAGTTCTTCTCGCTGATGATGCCGGCGGCCGGCGTGGCGAGCTTGTACGGGAAGGTCGCGTCGGCGGTCTTCAGGTGGAAGACGACGGTGTCGGTGCCCTTGGCCTCGACGGTGTCGAGGGTGGAGAGCAGGGAGGAGGGGCCGTTCTCGTCCTTGATCGCGAGGACGCGGTCGATGGAGAACTTGACGTCCTTGGCGGTGAGCGGGTCGCCGCTGGCGAACTTCAGGCCGGGCCGCAGGGTGCAGCGGTAGCTCTCGTTGCCGGTGTCGGTGAAGCGGCAGTCGGAGGCGGCTTCGGGGACGGGCTGGCCGCCGCCGCGGGGGGTGCGCACCAGCGTCTGGACGGTCTGGCGCAGGATGTTCCAGGCGCCGGCGTCGTAGGCGTAGGCGGGGTCGACGGGGGCGGGGGCGTAGTCGGCTGCCTCGAACCGGTCGGTGGTACCGACGACGATCGCTCCGGACGCTGCTCCTCCGCCGCTCGCGCTGCCGCATGCGGACAGCGCGGGGGTGAGCAGGCCGATCGCGGCCGTCAGCACCATGGTCTTGCGGTTCATGCTGGAAGTACTCCCTCACCCGGCACTTGTTCAAAGCGGCGTAGAGGGCACTTCGCGGCGGTCGCCCGTTCGGGGCGGAACGATCGGGCCGGTGTTTGACGATCGGTCCACGCGGTAGCGGCGCAGGGGTGTGCGTCCGGTACGGCAAGGGTGCGTGCGGAGTGCCCGCGTTGACATTAGTGGGCTGGGGCGGGATGGCTGGAACTGGCAGGAGTTGGGGTGTAATCGCACGGTGATGGGTGCGGACTTACCGCTCATGCCGGAGTCCTCGCAGATGCGGTCAGGAGATGATCAATCCGGACACAAAGGAAGCCCCTGGAGCCGGTGGCGGGGCTCGGCAGGGGCGTCCCGGGTGACCAAGCTCACCCGACAGATCTCTGGCGGAAGGGGTGGAATTTCGGCCTCCGGGGTTAGGGGCGGAAGATCCTCTCGTCGGACCTGGGCGCCACCCTCGTTCCGTTCGGCACGGAGCGTGCGGACTCAGTTCATCGGAGTGATGAGCGAGCGCAGGAACGGCAGGTTCACGTCCTCCAGCGAACGCACGATGGTGCGGCCGGGGGCGGGCTCGATGCCGCCGACGGACGGGACGGCCACCACCCGGCAGCCGGCGGCCTCGGCCGCGGCGATCCCGGTGGCGGTGTCCTCGATCACGGCGCAGCGCGAGGGGTGCGCGCCGAGGCTGCCGGCGGCGATCAGGTACGGGTCCGGGTGGGGCTTGGTACGGGGGACCTCGTCCCCGGCGACCGTCAGCGTGAAGCGGTCGCGGCCGAGGGTGAGCAGCACCTGGTCGATGACGCGGCGGTGCGAGGCGGAGACCAGGGCGGTGGGGACGTTGTGCCGTGCCAGCTCGCTCAGGAGGCGTTCGGCGCCGGGCATCAGGGGGACCCGGTCGGCGATGCGGGCCTCGAACCGCTCGTTGAGCAGGACGCTCAGCTCGGCGAGGCCGATGGCGGCTCCCGTCCTCTCGATGAGGAAGGAGGCGCTGCGGCTCATGGGGCCGCCGACGACCACGTCCCGCCAGGACGCCTCCAGGCGGTGGCCCAGCTCGTGGAAGATCTGTTCCTCGACCTCCCACCAGAACCCCTCGGTGTCGACGAGGGTGCCGTCCATGTCCAGCAGCACCGCCTGCAGAGCGTGCCCGTCGGCCGTGCGGGTGACGGGTGCGGGAACGGTGCTGGTCATGCGTACGCCTCTCTGGGGACGACGAGGCCGGCCACCTCGAGCCGCGGGAGCGTCTCCCTCGGGAACAGGTGACCGGCCTGTACGGGACCGACCAGTGTACGCCGGTCTGTGTCAGCGTGCGTTGAAATACTTCGCTTCGGGGTGGTGAATCACCAGGGCGTCGGTGGACTGCTCGGGGTGCAGCTGGAACTCCTCCGAGAGGTGGACGCCGATCCGCTCCGGCTGGAGGAGGTCGGCGATCTTCGCGCGGTCCTCCAGGTCGGGGCAGGCGCCGTAGCCGAGGGAGAAGCGCGCTCCCCGGTACTTGAGGTCGAACATGTCCTCGACCTTCTCGGGGTCCTCGCCGCCGAAGCCGAGCTCGGCGCGCACGCGGGCGTGCCAGTACTCGGCCAGGGCCTCGGCGAGCTGGACGGACAGGCCGTGCAGCTCGAGGTACTCGCGGTAGGAGTCGGACTCGAAGAGCTTGGCGGTGGCCTCGCCGATCCTCGAGCCGACGGTGACGACCTGGAGGCCGACCACGTCGGTCTCGCCGGATTCCTCGGGGCGGAAGAAGTCGGCGAGGCACAGGCGGCGGCCGCGGCGCTGGCGCGGGAAGGTGAAGCGGGTCCGCTCGTTGCCCTGCTCGTCGAGGATGATCAGGTCGTCGCCCTTGGAGACGCAGGGGAAGTAGCCGTAGACCACGGCCGCCTCGAGCAGGTTCTCGGTGTGCAGCTTCTCCAGCAGGCCGCGCAGGCGCGGGCGGCCCTCGCTCTCGACCAGTTCCTCGTAGGTGGCCCCGCCGGCGCGGGCCTGCTTGAGGCCCCACTGGCCCTTGAACAGGGCGCCCTCGTCCAGCCAGGAGGCGTAGTCCTTGAGCGGGATGCCCTTGATGACGCGGGTCCCCCAGAAGGGCGGGGTGGGGACGGGGTTGTCGACGGCCACGTCGGAGCGGCCGCCGGCCTCCTCCGGCTCCTCCACCTGGAGTGCGGGGGTGTCCCGCTTGGCGACGCGGCGCTGCTTGAGCTCGGGCAGGGTCGCGCCGGGAACGCCGCGTTTGACGGCGATGAGGGCGTCCATCAGGCGCAGGCCTTCGAAGGCGTCGCGGGCGTAGCGGACTTCGCCTTCGTAGATTTCGTGGAGGTCCTGTTCGACGTAGGCGCGGGTCAGGGCGGCGCCGCCGAGGATGACGGGATAGTCGGCGGCGAGCTTGCGCTGGTTGAGTTCCTCCAGGTTCTCCTTCATGATCACGGTGGATTTCACGAGGAGGCCCGACATGCCGATCACATCGGCCTTGTGTTCCTGCGCGGCCTCCAGGATCGCGGAGACGGGCTGCTTGATCCCGATGTTGACGACGTTGTAGCCGTTGTTGGTCAAGATGATGTCGACGAGGTTCTTGCCGATGTCATGGACGTCACCGCGGACGGTGGCCAGCACGATCGTGCCCTTGCCCTCGTCGTCGGTCTTCTCCATGTGCGGCTCCAGATAGGCGACCGCCGTCTTCATCACCTCCGCGGACTGGAGGACGAACGGCAGCTGCATCTGACCGGAGCCGAACAGCTCGCCGACGACCTTCATCCCCTCCAGCAGGGTGTCGTTGACGATGTCCAGCGCCGGACGCGTCCGAAGCGCCTCGTCCAGGTCGGCTTCCAGGCCGTTCTTCTCGCCGTCGATGATCCGGCGCCGCAGGCGCTCGTCCAGGGGCAGCGCGAGGAGTTCCTCGGCGCGGCCGGCCTTCAGGGACTTGGTGTTGACTCCCTCGAACAGGGCCATCAGCTTCTGCAGCGGGTCGTAGCCCTCCGCACGCCGGTCGTAGATCAGATCCAGGGCGGTGGTGACCTGCTCCTCGTCGAACCGGGCGATCGGCAAGATCTTGCTCGCGTGCACGATCGCCGAGTCCAGGCCGGCCTTGACGCACTCGTCCAGGAACACCGAGTTCAGCAGCACACGGGCGGCCGGGTTCAGACCGAAGGAGATGTTCGACAGACCCAGGGTGGTCTGGACGTCCGGGTGGCGGCGCTTGAGCTCACGGATCGACTCGATCGTCGCGATCCCGTCCTTGCGGGACTCCTCCTGACCGGTGCAGATCGTGAACGTCAACGTGTCGATGAGGATGTCCGACTCCCGGATCCCCCAATGGGTGGTGAGATCGGTGATCAGGCGTTCGGCGATCGCGACCTTGTGCTCGACCGTGCGGGCCTGGCCCTCCTCGTCGATGGTCAGCGCGATCAACGCCGCACCATGCTCCCGCGCCAGCCGGGTTACCTTCGCGAACCGCGACTCCGGCCCGTCACCGTCCTCATAGTTCACCGAGTTGATCACCGCACGCCCGCCGAGCTTCTCCAGACCCGCCCGGAT
>NZ_JBVHWK010000016.1:0-163115 GCF_055569445.1 Streptomyces sp. NPDC029122
CCCACCAGCGACAGCCCGTACTCACGCACGAACGTCTCCTGCGCATCCGCCAGCTCGGCCGCCGACAGCGGATAATGCGCCCCGCCCTTCGTCAGCACCGGCAGACCCGCGTTCGGCATGCACGACAACGGAATCCGCGCATTACGGGCCAGATACCGCAGGTGCTCACTCATCTCCGCCGGACCCGTCGCACAGTTCAGACCGATCATGTCGATCCCCAACGGCTCCAACGCCGTCAACGCCGCACCGATCTCCGAACCCAGCAGCATCGTGCCGGTCGCCTCGACGGTGACCTGGACGATCAGCGGGAGGTCCTCCGTGCCGCACCACTCCAGCGCCCGCCGCGCGCCGATGACGGCGGCCCTGGTCTGCAGGAGGTCCTGGGTGGTCTCGATGAGCAGCGCGTCCGCGCCGCCGCGGACGAGGCCCTCGGCGCTCTCCTGGTAGGCCGCGCGCAGGGGCTCGTACCCCACGTGTCCGAGGGTGGGCAGCTTGGTGCCCGGGCCCATGGAGCCCAGTACCCAGCGGGGCCGGCCGTCCCTCGCGGTGTGCGCGTCCGCCGACTCGCGGGCGATGCGGGCTCCGGCCTCGGACAGTTCGTAGACCTTGTCCTCGATGCCGTACTCGGCGAGGGCGGACAGGTTGCTGCCGAAGGTGTTGGTCTCGACGCAGTCGACGCCGACCGCGAAGTACTCGTCGTGGACGGAGCGGACGATGTCGGGGCGGGTGAGGTTGAGGACCTCGTTGCAGCCTTCCATCCCCAGGAAGTCGTCCAGTGTGGGGTCGGCGGCCTGGAGCATCGTGCCCATGGCGCCGTCCGCGACCACCACGCGGGTCGCGAGTTCCTCCCGCAGTGTCCGTGTCATTCCAGGGCTCCCAGGTGTGTGGACAGTTCCGTCAGGGCGGCCGGGCCGTACGCGGCGTGGAGCCGGGCCAGCAGGGGCTCCCGCTCCAGGCGGTACTCCTGGGTGCCCGCGTGGTCGAGTACGGTCGCCGCGACCGCGCAGCCCAGCTGGGCCGCGTACCGTTCGGGGACGCCCCAGGCCGTTCCGGCGAGGAAGCCGGCCCGGAAGGCGTCGCCGACGCCCGTCGGGTCCACGACCTCCGCGACCCGCAGGGCGGGCACGGTCAGCGGCTCGCGGCCGTCGCGGCGGATCTGTACGCCGGCCTCGCCCCGCGTGGTGACCCAGGAGCCGACCCGCCGGAGGATCTGTTCCTCGGTGAGCCCGGACCGCTCGCACAGCAGGGCGGCCTCGTACTCGTTGGTGAACAGCCGGTGTGCGCCGTCGACCAGTTCCCGCACCTCGTCCCGGCCGAGCCGGGCCAGTTGCTGCGAGGGGTCGGAGGCGAAGGGGATGCCGAGCTCGCGGCAGCCCCGGGTGTGGCGGAGCATGGCCTCGGGGTCGTCCGGGGAGACCAGGACCAGGTCGGGCCTGCCGCAGCGGGCGACGACCTCCCGCAGGTCGATCTCGCGGGCTTCGGCCATGGCGCCGGCGTAGAAGGTCGCGATCTGGTTCTGCTCCCGGTCGGTGGTGCAGACGAAACGCGCGGTGTGGCGGGTGCCGCTCACGCGTACGGGGTCGGTGTCCACTCCGTGCTCCTTGAGCCACACCCGGTACGGCTCGAAGTCCCCGCCCACCGCGCCCACCAGCAGCGGGCGCAGTCCCAGCACGCCCAGGCCGAATGCGATGTTCGCCGCCACTCCGCCCCGCCGCACTTCCAGGTCGTCGGCGAGGAACGACAGGGAGACCCGGTCCAGCCGGTCCGCCAGCAGCTGCTCCGCGAACCGGCCGGGGAAGGTCATCAGATGATCGGTCGCGATGGATCCGGTGACAGCGATGCGCATGTCAGACCCCGGCGGCGGTGCGCAGCGCGTCGACGCGGTCGGTGCGTTCCCAGGTGAAGTCGGGGAGCTCGCGGCCGAAGTGACCGTAGGCGGCGGTCTGGGCGTAGATCGGGCGCAGCAGGTCGAGGTCGCGGACGATCGCGGCGGGGCGGAGGTCGAAGACCTCGGAGACGGCTTCCTGGATGCGCTCGTCGGGCAGGGTGCCGGTGCCGAAGGTCTCGACGAAGAGGCCGACGGGCTCGGCCTTGCCGATGGCGTACGCGACCTGGACCTCGCAGCGGGCGGCCAGACCGGCGGCGACCACGTTCTTGGCGACCCAGCGCATCGCGTACGCGGCGGAACGGTCGACCTTCGAGGGGTCCTTGCCGGAGAACGCGCCGCCGCCGTGACGGGCCATGCCGCCGTAGGTGTCGATGATGATCTTGCGGCCGGTCAGGCCGGCGTCACCCATCGGACCGCCGATCTCGAAACGGCCCGTCGGGTTCACCAGCAGCCGGTAGCCCTCGGTGTCCAGCTTGATGCCGTCCTCGGCCAATCGCGCCAGCACGTGCTCGACCACGAACTCCCGGATGTCCGGGGTCAGCAGCGCGTCCAGGTCGATGTCGGCGGCGTGCTGCGAGGACACGACGACCGTGTCCAGGCGGACGGCCTTGTCACCGTCGTACTCGATGGTGACCTGGGTCTTTCCGTCCGGGCGCAGGTAGGGCACGATCCCTTCCTTGCGGACCTGAGTCAGCCGGCGCGAGAGGCGGTGCGCGATGTGGATCGGCAGCGGCATCAGCTCGGGCGTCTCGTCCGTGGCGTAGCCGAACATCAGGCCCTGGTCGCCCGCGCCCTGCTGGTCGAGCCCGTCGCCCTCGCCCTCGCCGTCGACGCGCTGCTCGTAGGCCGTGTCCACGCCCTGGGCGATGTCCGGGGACTGCGCGCCGATGGACACCGAGACGCCGCAGGAGGCCCCGTCGAAGCCCTTCTTGGAGGAGTCGTAGCCGATGTCGAGGATGGCACCGCGCACCAGTTCGGCGATCGGCGCGTACGCCGTGGTCGTGACCTCTCCGGCGATGTGGACCTGGCCGGTGGTGATCAGCGTCTCGACCGCGACGCGGGACGCCGGGTCCTCGCGCAGGAGCGCGTCGAGGATCGTGTCGCTGATCCGGTCGGCGATCTTGTCGGGGTGGCCCTCGGTCACGGATTCCGAGGTGAACAGGCGCTTGCTCATGCCTGGACCGCCTCGGCGCTGAAGAAGTGGGTGCGGATGGCGTCGAGGGTGCGGATCTCATCGACCTCCAGGGTCTCCAGCTGGATGGCGCGGCCGCTGTGCTGCTCCAGCAGGAACACGAACTCGACGAAGGACAGCGAGTCGATCAGGCGGTTCTCGATGAGGTCGAGGTCGCCGGCGATGTCGTCGAGCTCCTCGTGGCGGGCGAGGAGCCAGTTCTTCACGAGCTGCAGGCCTTCGGACATGGTGTTTCTCCTTGGAGTGCTGTGTACGGGTGGGGTGGGGGGAAGTGCGGGCACGGCGGGCGCGGTCTCCGGGACCGGCAGCGGCTCGGGGACGGCGAGGGGATCCAGTACGGGGGCGGCGACCGCCACCGCGTAGTCCACGTCGTGGCTGATGGTCACGGTGATCCCGGCGATACCGGACCGCGTCGCCATCTCGGCGGCGGACCGGTGGAGTTCCACGAGCGGCCAGCCGCCCTCGGAACGCCGCACGATGATGTCCCGCCAGGGCAGGAACACGGTGCGGACGCGCAGGGTCTTGAACGCCGCCTCCTTGGCGGCGATCCGCCCGCACAGGCTCAGGACGTCGAGCCTGGCGGAGGTACGGCAGTCGGCGAGTTCGCGGGGGGTGAGCATGCGCTGGAAGAAGTCCTCGCCGTAGAGGGCGAGCAGCCGGCGGACACGGGTGACGGACACGATGTCCATGCCGAGGTTCGCCCAGCCCAGGCCACCCGCCGGCGGGGCGGCGACGGGTCGGGTCGGCACCTCAGATCGCCGGCCCGGCCGCGTTCGCCCGCAGGACGGCGGCGGTCGCGGCACCCCAGCTGCCGTGGCGGCGGGTGAGCGCGGACAGCCAGCGCTCGAGCCCGAAGGCGACACAGCTGGTGAAGGCGGGGCCGCCGCCGGAGGCGAGGGGGATCTCGCACCGGTCGCCGAAGAAGTTGCGGTGGGTGTTGACGGAGGCGATCGCGAGGTCCTCGTACAGGAACTCGTGCTTGACCGGGGTCAGGCGCTGGAGCACGGCCTTGGAGCTGCCCTTGTCGAAGAACGGGTCGCAGGCGGCCTCGCGGCTCAGCGGCAGGTCCAGGGCCTCGGCGAAGGCGTTGATCCGCCGGGTGAAGGCCGCGAGGTGCTGTTCGGCGTGCTCGCGGGTGCCGATGGCGACGATCTCCCGCATGCGGAAACCGAGCTGCCGGCGCAGTCCCTCGTAGTGGGCCTCCTTGCGGAAGCACCAGCCGACCACGGTGAAGAGCTCGTCGTCGGCGGCCGGGCGGCCCTGGTGGTCGATGTAGACGGCGTAGCAGGACGCGGAGGGCAGGCCGAGGGCGGCCGGCTCCAGCGCGTCACAGGGGAAGCAGCCGGTGTCGGTACAGAACTCGCTGGTCTCCCGGACGTCCAGGTTCAGCGGCGCGGCGACGACGGCCTGGTGGGGGAAGTTGTCGTAGTAGTCGAGCCGGGCCAGGTCGGCGGCCGGCAGCAGCGGGGGCATGGTCATCGAGCGGGCGCCCGCCTGGACGCCCCAGCTCTCGAAGGTGTCGTCGAGCAGCCGCAGCAGGGCGGTGCCCTCGGGGCCGAGCGACGGCAGGCCCCGGGTGTCTCTGGCGCTGTCGGTGGTCATGGCGGTCATGGGGAGTCACCTCTCGGGCGGCGGTGGGGCCTCTCAGACGACGGGCAGGACGTCGTCCGTGAAGATCCCGGTCTTCAGGAAGAAGCCGAGCGGTTTGCGGATGGTCTTGCGCTCGAAGGGCCGGCGGCGCTCGTCGGCGACCAGTGCGTTCCGCAGTCCCACCGGGTCGGCGATGCCGGCGTCGCGGTAGACGTGCGGGTTGTAGAGGGAGTTGAGGCTGTAGACCACGTACCGCTTGAGGTACGCCTCGACCTCGGCGACCCGGGCGGCGGGGACGGCCTGGCGCATCCGGTCGAAGAGCAGGGAGACCAGCTCGCGGCCGAAGGCGATGTGGCGGGACTCGTCCTGGTGGTGGATGCGGTTGACCTCGCGGATGGTGTGGCAGAGGTCCTCGTCCCGTGCCATCCGCGTGTTGTAGTGGTCGACGAGCTCCTCGAAGAACAGGATGCGGGCGAAGACGAGGAAGTTCTCCACCTCCGGCTCCCAGGCGGAGTCGGCGCGCAGGGCGGTGGAGCCGTAGATCTTGTCGCCGTAGCGGCGGCAGAACTCGGCGAAGAACCACATGTGCTCGTTCTCCTCACCGATGAAGTGGTGGAAGAAGTCCGAGGGCACCTCGAAGCCGGGCATGTGGATGCGGCCGACGACCTCGATGAGCAGTTCGCGGATGCCGTGCACGTTGAGGCTGTAGAAGTTGATGCTCTCCCACTTGGAGAGGCGCTGGAGGGTCTCCTCGCCGAGCTCCTCGTAGAAGGGGGTGCCGTAGACGGTGAGCAGCTCGGGGGTCATCCACATGCGGCCCTCGTCGAGCTTCTCGGGCCAGTCGAACTGCTGGTACGGGTTGTAGTACTCCTCGATGGAGCGGTGGCTGAGCCGCTCGAGGACTTCAAGGAACCGGTCGCTGACCGGCAGGGGGGCGCTGACGCCCATGGGGACTCCTCGGGTGGTGTGGTGTGGCCCTGGGCCGCGGCCCGGGCGGCGCGGCCGGTGCGGCGGCCGGCTACGGCCGGACTTCGTAGACGGCGTTGACCGGGGTCTCGGTCGCGCGGCGCCAGCGGGTGAAGCCGGCCTCCTCGGCGATGGCGCGGAAGGCCTTCTCGCCGGAGTGGTTGCCGAGCGCGTGGGGGCCGCGCTGGGCGACGGCCACGGGCAGGCACATCACGGCGGAGAGGGCCATGAACATGCGGGCGGCCGGGGTCTGGGTGTCGATGTCGTCGGGCGAGACGTTCGACTCGACCAGCATCCAGGTGCCGTCCGCGTCCAGGGACTTGTGCACGTGCTGGGCGGCGGAGACCGGGTCGCCCATGTCGTGCAGGGCGTTGAAGAAGGTGACCAGGTCGTAGCCGGTGCCGGGGTAGTCGTCGGCGGAGGCGACCTCGAAGACGACGCGGTCCGAGAGGCCCGCCTCCTCGGCCAGCTGGCGGGCGATCGAGATGGCCTCTTCGGAGTAGTCGAAGCCGTGGACGGTGGCCTGCGGGAAGGCCTTCGCGATCAGCAGGGTGGTGTGGCCGACGCCGCAGCCGACGTCGGCGACGGTGCCGCCGGCGGCCAGCTTGCCGGTGACGCCGGTGAGGGAGGGCAGCCAGTCGGCGACGAGGCGGTGCTCGTAGGTGGGCTGGAAGAAGCTGCCCATGCCGGTGTCGAGGGCGGGATCGTGCTCCGCCCAGCCGACGCCGTCACCGGTGCGGTACGCGTCCACGAGCAGGTCCTCGGTGCCGTAGAGGGCCTTGAGGGCGGTGAAGAACCCGGCGGCGAAGGTGACCGCGCTCGGGTCGGCCAGCACCGGGGCGTGGTCGGCGGGCAGGGCGTACGTGCCGGCGCTCGGGTGGCGCTCGACGTACCCGGCGCTCAGCTGGGCGTGCAGCCACTCCTCCGCGTAGCGGGCGTTGATCCCGGTGCGCTCGGCGAGGGCGGCGGGGGTGAGCGGGCCGGCCTCGGCGAGGGCGCGGTAGAGGCCGAGCCGCTCGCCGAGGGCGACGGTCAGGCCGCGTACGGCGGCGCCGGCGTCGCTGATGACGCGCTGGTGGAAGTCCTCGACGGCGGTCATGCTGCTTTCACCTCGGCGGTGGGGAGGTCACAGGTGAACAGGAAGGAGCGCGGGACGCGCGGGACGCTGCGGGCGGGCACCGGGTAGGGCCAGCGTCCGAAGTCGGCGCCGTCCTCGCCGGGCTGGCGCACCTCGCGTACGTCCCAGCCGCATTCGGCGAGCAGTTCCTCGGGGTTCTCCGTGCCGAAGAGCCACGGGTTGCCGTCCTCTTCCAGGCAGTTGAGGAAGGGCCGCGACAGCGGGTTCTGCAGGGCCGCCTTGCTGATGACGTCGCCGAGCAGGACGGAGCCGGGAGCGGAGTGCCCGGCGAGGGTGGAGATCAGTCCCCGCACGGCCTGCTCGGGGAGGAAGAAGAGGAGGCCCTCGACGACCCACAGCACGGGCTGGTCGGCGCGCCAGCCGGCTTCCTCCAGCGGGCCCGTCCAGTCCTGGGTGAGGTCGACGGGGACGGTGACGCGGGTGCGCCCGGCCGGGGCCGGCTCCCCCGCGAGCATCTCGGCCTTCGCCTCCAGGAGCGCGGGGCGGTCGAGTTCGTAGACGGTGACGCCGTCGGGCCACGGGAGGCGGTAGAAGCGGGTGTCCATGCCGGCGGCGAGGAACACGACCTGGCGGATGCCGTGCTCCTGGACGGCGCGGACGATGGCCCGGTCCAGGTAGGTGGTGCGGATGGCGAGGAACGGCACGGTGCCGGCGCCGGCGTAGCGCTCGAGCAGGTCGAAGCCGATGGTGTCGGCGACGGTGCGCGCGTACGGATCGGCGAACAGCCGGTCCTCGCGCTCGGTTTCCAGGGCCCGCGCGGCGGCGGTCCACTGGGCGGTGCGGGATACGGCCTCCACGGGAGGCTCCCTTCGCTTCGTCGGGCAGGGGGGCGGAGGTCAGGCCGGGGAGCCCGCGCGGACGACGGGGTCCTCGGCGGCGGCGGGGTGCGGCGCGTCGCACTCGGCGGGCCGCCGCTCGAAGATGCTGTGCAGGATCATGCTGAACACGACGTTCCCGTCGGCGTCGGCCAGCGTGCACTTGGGCTGGACGACGCCGGTGCGCGGGTTGAACGGCGAGGGGCGCGAGCCCAGGATCTCGACGCGCGCCGTGAGCACGTCCCCGGGGCGGACGGGCCGCAGGTAGCGGATCTCGTCGACGCCGGGGGAACCGGTACAGGCGCTGTAGGCGAGCAGCCCGTCCACGTAACGGCGCATGAACATCGAGGCGCTGTGCCAGCCGCTGGCGATCAGGCCCCCGAACGGGGACCGTTCGGCGAGCTCGGGGTCGGTGTGGAAGGGCTGGGGGTCGAAGCGCCGGCCGAACTCCAGCACCTCCTCCGTCGTGACGGTGACGGTGCCCAGTTCGTGGACGTCACCGGTCCGGAAGTCCTCGAAGTAGCGCATCACGCAACCCCCTTGACGGAGAGGAGTGGTTTCTCTGGCGTGAACCAATCTACGAATCAGCCGATTATTTTGTCAACCCAAAAGAAGACCGCAGTGCCTGTTCGCTGTCCTGCCAGAGGTCCTCCGGATCCTCGATGCCGACCGACATCCGGACGAGGCCCGGACCGATGCCGGCGCGCGCCAACGCCCCTTCGTCCAGCTCCCGGTGGGAGGTGCTGGCGGGGTGGGTGACCAGCGTCTCCACCCCGCCCAGCGACAGCGCGAGCCGCGCCAGCCGCACCCCCTCGACGAAGGCGCGCCCCGCGTCACGGCCGCCGTGCAGCTCGAAGGAGAGCAGCCCGCCCCCGCCGGAGAGCACTTCGCGGGCCCTCGCGTACGAAGGGTGCGTTCCCAGCCAGGGCCAGTGGACGGCCGCCACGGCGGGATGGGCCGCCAGCCGCTCCGCGAGCAGGCCCGCGTTGGCGCAGTGCTCGCGCATCCGCAGCGGAAGTGTGGCGATCCCGCGCAGGGTCAGCCAGACGGCGAACGGGTCCGGCGTGGCGCCCAGTTCGACCGTGCGCGGCCAGACCTCCCGGCGCAGCGCGTCGTCCGCGAAGACGGCCGCGCCGCCCAGGACGTCGGAGTGCCCGGCGAGGTACTTGGTGGTGGAGTGGAACACGATGTCCGCACCGTGCTCGACGGGACGGCACAGGACCGGCGAGGCCAGGGAGTTGTCCACGGCGCTGAGCACGCCGAGCCTGCGGGCCGCCGCCAGGAGACCGGGCAGGTCCGGGACCTGCCCGGTGGGGTTGGCGATGGTCTCCAGGACGAGCAGCCGGGTACGGGGCCCGGCGAGCGCCTCGAACTCCCCCACGTGGTCACCGCTGATGTGGTCGACCCGCACCCCGTAGCGCTCCGCCAGGTCGTTCAGCGCCGCGTACGTCCCCCCGTACAGGCAGCGCTGCGCGATCACCTGGTCGCCGGGGCGCAGCAGGGCGAGCAGGACCCCGCTGATCGCGCCCATCCCGGAGGCGAAGGCGATGGCCGAGGCGCCGCCCTCCAGGCCGGCGAGGGTGCGTTCGAGGGCGCGCACGGTGGGGTTGCCGCGGCGGCTGTAGACGTACGCCCCGTCGGGTCCGGCCATGGCCCGCGCCAGTTCGTCGGCCGAGTCGAAGGCGAAGGCCGAGGACTGGACGAGCGGCACGGACAGCGGCCGGCTGCCCGGGACTTCGAGCTCGTGGGCCACGTGCACGGCCCGGGTGCGGATGTCCCGCATCGAGGGATCCTTCATCGAGGCGTCTTTCATCGAGGTGTCCTTCATCGAGGTGTCCTTCATTGAGGGGTCTCCCTTTCGTCCGGGTACGGAAAAAGGGGTCGCCCGACGTCCGGGAAGGACGTCGGGCGACCCCTTGGGTGAGCGGGGGCGACCCCGTACGTCACACCCCCGCCGTCTCGCTGCGCGACGCGGGGGCGTCGGCGGCGGGAGCGGCGGCCTGGGCGGCGGATTTGTCGCCCTTCATCACGAGCAGGGTGATCACCGCACCCGCGGCGGCGATGCCGGCGGCGCCGATGAAGGCTGCGCTGAACCCGTCGGTGAGGGCGGGCAGGTTGCCCAGCTCACCGGCGCCCTGGGTGGTGGCGAGCGCGGTCAGGGCGGCCAGGCCGAGGGCGGAGCCCACGTTGTAGGTGGTGTTGACGATGCCGGAGGCGAGGCCGGCCTGTTCCTGCGGGGCGCCGGACATCGCGGCGATCATCGCCGGGATGTAGGCGAGCGCCATGCCGAGCGCGGCGACGAGCGAGGCGGGCAGGACGTCGACCAGGAAGGTGCCGGTCGGCTCGACGGCGGACAGCCAGACCAGCCCGGCGGCGAGGGCGAGCAGACCGGTCACGATCAGCGGCTTCGCCCCGAAGCGGCCCATGAGGCGGGCGGTGATGGCCGTCATGAAGATCATCAGCAGGACCGTCATGGGGAGCAGTGCCGCACCGGAGGCGAAGGCGCCGTAGTTCAGCACCTGCTGGAGGTACAGGTTGAGGAAGTACCACATCGGGATCCAGGCGGCGCCGAGCAGCGTCATCGCGAGGTTGGCGGAGCCGAGGCGCGGGATCCGCCACACGCTGAGCGGCATGAGCGGCTCGCGGACGGTCTTCTGGATCACGAGGAAGAGCACGAGCAGGACGGCCGCGCCGATCAGCTCCAGCACGGTGGCGGTGGCGCCCCAGCCGACCTCGGGGGCCCGGACGACGGCGAACACGGCGAGCGCGAGCCCGGCGGTGACGGCGACGGCGCCGAGGACGTCGACGGAACCGCGGCGGGACTGGACGGCGGGCAGCAGCTTGGTCGCGGCGAGGGTGGCGACGCCGATCGGGACGTAGATGATGAAGACCCACGGCCAGCTCACCCATTCGGTGAACACACCGCCGAGGAACACGCCGGCCGTACCGCCGGCGGGGGCCGCCGCGCCGTAGAGGGCCATCGCCTTGCCGAGCTCCTTGGGGTTGTGCCCGAAGAGCATCATCAGCAGGGTCATGGCCGAGGGCGCGATCAGCGCGCCGCCGACCCCCTGGACGGCCCGGCCGGCGATCTCGACCGAGGCGCTCTGCGCGGCGGCGGCGAGCACCGACCCCACGATCATGACGACCCAGCCGGTGGCGAAGATCTTGCGCGCCCCGAACAGGTCGGAGAGCCGCCCGCCGAGCAGCAGTAGTCCGCCGAAGACGATGACGTAGGCGTTGAAGACCCACTGCAGCTCGCCCTGCGAGAAGCCCAGGTCCTTCTGCATCTCGGGGAGCGCGACCCCGATGATCGAGGTGTCCATGATGACCATGAACTGAGCGGCGGCGAGCACGCCAAGTGCCCACCAGCGCCGGGGATTGACGGTTGACATGCCCTGACCTTTCTCTGTCATATACCCCTGGGGGGTACCTTCGCGAAGCAACGTAGCATACCCATGGGGGGTATGTAAGAGAGGTGTGAGAAACGCGTACGGATCCCCGCCCGGACACACGCGTGCCCCGCCCCGGCCGAAGCCGGGACGGGGCACGCGCGACACCTAACGTGCCGTCAGAACTGCGGCCACCGAGGCCGGGACGGCGGCCAGGCCCGCCGGACGGCTGGTGAAGCTGCCCCGGCCCTGGGTGCGGCCGCGCAGCCGGGACGCGTACCCGAACAGCTCGGCCAGCGGCACCGTAGCCGTGATCACCGAGGTCCCGGACTGCCCGGCGGAGCCCGTGACCCGGCCCCGGCGCGCGGCGAGGTCCCCGAGGACCGCGCCGACGCCGTCGTCCGGAACGGTCACCGTGACCTCCGCGACCGGCTCCAGCAGCTCCAGCGCGCAGGCGCGCAGGGCGTCCCGCAGCGCGAACCGGCCCGCCGCGCGGAACGCCATCTCCGAGGAGTCCTTGGAGTGGGTCGCCCCGTCCGTGAGGACCACCCGCAGGCCCGTCACGGGATGCCCGCCGAGGGGACCCTCGGCGAGGGCGTCCCGGCAGCCGGCCTCCACGGCCCGCGCGTACTCCTGGGGCACCCGGCCGCCCACGACCGCCGTACGGAACTCGAAACCGGGCTCCTCCAGCGGCTCGACGTCCAGCACGACGTGCGCGAACTGCCCGGCGCCGCCGTCCTGTTTGACGTGCCGGTACACGAAGCCGGACACTCCGCGCACGACGGTCTCCCGGTAGGAGACCTGCGGCCGTCCGACGACGACCTCCACCCCGTGGAAGCGGCGGACCTTCTCCACCGCGACCTCCAGATGCAGCTCGCCCAGCCCCGACAACACGGTCTGTCCGGTCTCCGCGTCGGTCCGCACCACCAGGGAGGGGTCCTCCTCGGCGAGCCGGGCCAGGGCGGAGGCGAGCCGCCCGGTCTGGGCGCTGCCGCGGGCCTCGACCGCGACCGACACCACCGGGTCGGCCACCGTGGGCGGTTCGAGGAGCAGGGGCGCCTGCGGCGCGCACAGGCTGGTTCCGGCCCGTGCCGACTTCAGCCCGACGACGGCGACGATGTCGCCGGCCACCGCCTCCTCCCGTTCCTCGTGCCGGTCGGCCTGCACCCGCAGGATCCGCCCGACGCGTTCCGTCCTGCCCGTGGCCGGGTCCAGTACGGAGTCACCCTTGCGCAAGGTGCCCGCGTAGACCCGCAGGTACGTCAGCCGCCCCGTCGACGTCGCCGTCACCTTGAAGGCGAGCGCGGCGAGGGGCTCCGCCGGGTCGGCGGCCCGCTCCCGCACCGGCGGCATGTCCCCCGGCGCGGGCAGGTACGCCACGACGGCGTCGAGCAGCGGTTCGATGCCCCGGTTGCGGTACGCCGAGCCGCACAGCACGACCACGCCGTCCCCGGCGAGCGTCAGTTCCCGAAGGGCGCGCACCAGCGTCCCCTCGCTCAGCGCGGAGCGGGCGCAGAACTCCTCCAGGGCGTCCGGGTGGAGTCCGGCCACCGTCTCCTCCAGGAGGCGGCGCCTGAGCCGGGCCTCCTCCAGCAGCGGTCCCGGCACGGGCACCGTCTCGTACGGGCCGCCGTCGCCGGCGCGCCAGAGCAGCGCGCGCATCCGCAGCAGGTCGACGACCCCCGTGAAACCGTCCTCGCGCCCGACCGGCAGCTGCACGACCAGCGGCACGGCGCCGAGCCGCTCCCGGATCGAGGCGACGGCCGTGTCGAGGTCGGCGCCCGCCCGGTCCAGCTTGTTGACGAACGCGATCCTCGGTACGCCGTGCCGGTCCGCCTGCCGCCACACGGACTCGCTCTGCGGTTCGACACCGGCGACGGCGTCGAACACCGCGACCGCCCCGTCGAGGACGCGCAGGGAGCGCTCGACCTCGTCGGAGAAGTCCACGTGTCCGGGTGTGTCGATCAGGTTGACGCGGTGCCCGTCCCAGGCGCAGCTGACGGCCGCGGCGAAGATCGTGATGCCCCGGTCGCGTTCCTGGGGGTCGTAGTCGGTGACGGTGGTCCCGTCGTGGACCTCGCCCCGCTTGTGGATGGTGCCGGTGGCGAAGAGGATCCGCTCGGTGACGGTGGTCTTGCCGGCGTCGACGTGGGCGAGGATGCCGAGGTTGCGTACGGCAGCGGCGGCAGTGGTGTTGCTGGTGCTGGTGTGACGGTTGGTGCGCATGACCCGGGGCCTTTCGAATGCCTGGGGTGGGAAGAGGGCAGCGCGATTCCCGGACGCCGGTCCGCCGCGCGGCGGAGCCGCGGAGCACGGCCGGGCCCGGGAGGGCGGGGCCGTGCTGGGGATCGGGGGTGCGTCGACGGGCGTACGGTGACAGCCGCGCGGCTGTTACCGCGCGCTGCGGGACACCGGGATCACGTCGTACCGGCAGGGGGGAACGACGGCGGCGGTGCGGTACGTACGCATGGCCCGGTTCCCCTTCTCTTCGCTCGGCATCGGCGGACACCGCCCCGGCGGCGGCGCGCACCGCGACTGTAGGCGGCGCGCACCGGCCGGGGCACCTGGTTTTCCCGGCGGCTGTCAGGCCCCGGTCAGGAGGCGGGCGCGCAGCCGCGCCGTGGTGTCCGGGGTGATCCCGACGGCGTCGGTGAGGTACGCGGACGGGGAGCCGTACCGGGCGGTGAGGTCGGCGAGGACCAGGGACATGACGGTGGCGGGGGCCCTGCCGTACGAGGGCCAGCGCATGGTGCGTCCCGGGTTGGCGGCGTGCCAGTCGGCGGTGAGGCGCTCGGTGGCGAGCTCGGTGAGGGCGAAATCGGCCAGGATCTGTTCCTCGGGCACGTCGAGGAGGGTCAGGACCAGGGCGGCGATCAGGCCGGTGCGGTCCTTGCCGGAGGTGCAGTGGAAGACGGCGGGGCCGGGGCCGTCGGCGATGAGCCCGATGGCGCGGCCGATCTCGTCCACGCCGTCCTCGGCCACCTCCGCGAAGCGGTCGGCGAGGTAGCGCCAGGGGTCGAGGGCGGGGTCGATCTCGGCCTGGTCGTACGGGCGGTGCTCGATGCTGAGGTTGGCGTACGTGAAGCGCTCCGGCTCCGGTATCCGGCCCTTGGCCTCGATCTCCCAGGGGTAGCGCAGGTCGATGACGGTCCGGACGCCGAGCCCGAGGAACCGGTCCCAGTCGGCGCCGTGGAGCTTGCCGAGGGAGTCGGCCCGGTAGAGGCGGCCCCAGGCGACGGCCCGGCCGTCGGCCGAGCGGTAGCCGCCCATGTCGCGGAAGTTGTGGAGGCGTTCGAAGGGGACGTGGCGGCGTTCCTCGCGGGTGGGCTCGCGGGTCAACGGGGGCTCCTGGGCGGGTCGGTGGGACGGGTGCGGCCAGGATGCCTCAGTGATCACCGGGTTCCTCAGGGGCGGGGGAGGTGATCTCCCACACCCCGTCCGTCTCGGCCGCGGCCCAGCCGCCGGGGAGGTCCAGGGGCTCGGCGAGGGTGACGTCCGTGAGGGAGACCGGCCCGTGGAAGGTGGTACCGGCCAAGGAGACGGCGGCCCGGAAGTCGCAGCCCTCGAAGGCGACGGAGCCGTCGAACACGGACCCGTCGAAGACGGTGCCGCCCTCGAACTCGGCGCGCTGGAAACGGGCGGACCCCCGGAAGCGGGCGCCTGCGAAACCGGCCGCCGCCGTCTCCGCCCTCGAATCCGCCCACCGGAACATCCCCTCGAAGACGGCGTCGTCGAAGGCCACTCCTGCCGCGCACACGGTGTTCTCGAACAGGGCCGAGCCCCGGAAGCGGGCGTCCCCGAAGCCCGCCCGGTCCCCGAACCGGGCCGCGTCGAAGACCGCCAGGCCCTCGAAACGGGCACCGCCGAAGGCGGCCGCACCGTCGAAGCGGGCGTCACGGAAGACCGCCTCGCCCTCGCAGACCAGGGACTCGAAGTCCGACTCCCCCGCGAAACGGGTGCCGAGCACGGACAGCGGCCCCTCGCACACCACGCGCGTGAAGGAGGCCGGTTCCCGGAAGACGGACTGCCCGAGGGACAGCCGGCCCTTGAAGACCACCCGGTCGAAATCCGCCCGCCCCCGCACCGTCATCCCCTCCAGCACCGCCTCCTCCTCCAGCACGGCACGCCGGAACGAGACGCCGCCGAGCCAGTTGGTGCCCGCGAACCGGGCGGCCCTGAGGAACACGGCGCGGTCGAAGACGGCCTCTCCCCCGAAGCCGGCGTGCCCGAAGACGGCCGCCTGCTCGAAGACGGCCCGGCCGAAGGACGCCCGCCCGCGGAAGGTGCCCGCGGCGAAGGCCGCCGCCTCCTCGAACACGGCGCGGCGGAAGTCGGCGTCGCCGGTGAAGGTGGGGGCCGGCTCCTCCCACCCGTCCTTGAAACACGCCCGTACGAAGGCCGCCGAGCCCAGCCGGACCCGCCCCGTCCCCGGGTCCCGCACCGCGTCGAGCACCCGCCCCAGCAGGCCGTCCGCGAAGGTGGTACCGCGGAAGTCGACGGAGGAACCGGGCCCCAGGCTCCCCAGGTAGGCGTCCTGCTCGGCGCGCGCGAGGTGGGCCAGGCAGGTGCGGTGGCCCGGCAGCCGGATGCCGATGCACCCCGACGGGCCGTCCTCGGAGGCGCCGGAGCCGCACCGGGGCCACACGGACTCCTCCAGCCGGTACGTCTCCGCGTCCGCCAGCAGCTCCGCCACCCGGCCGGGATCCCCGACGAGGAACCATCCCCGCGTCTCGCCCACCAGGGGTGTGAGGGGGCGCAGGGCCAACGGGCCGAACAGGTCGAGCAGTTCCTCGTACAGGGACCGGGAGAGGGTGAGGACGAGGCGCAGGGTGTCGTCCGGGCCGCTGGTCCTCAGCCACGCGTTGATCACGTCGTTGTCGAGGAGCCGGTCCATGGTCTCGGCGTCGCCCCCGGGACCGTGTACCGCCAGGGCCACGGCGAGCGGAGGACCCGAAGCGGGGCTCCGGCCCACGGCCCGGTACAGAGCGAGCAGCAACAGCCCGGCCCGGGCGAAGGCGTCCGGCCCGGACAGGGAGGTGCTCACGCCCATCGACGCGCTCTCCACCCGCCCGGCGACTCCGGCGTCGTCCATCGCCCGTACCAGGAGGCCGGTCAGCTCCCGGCGCGCGGAGCGACCGGGCCCGTGGACGCTCGCGGCCGCACGCACGGCCAGGGTCACCCCCTCCCCGGGCGCCTGCTCGCCCAGCACGGCCCGGAAGCCGTCCTCGGCGAGCAGGGCCCCGGCCGTGAGGAACACCATCCGGTCGGGCCGGACCGTGTGCACGACACCGCGCAGCCCACCGGGCACCGAGAACACCGGGGCGCCCCTGAAGTGGGCCCAGTCCTCCACCTCCGGTGAGATCCCGACGATCTCACCGTTGTACGCACCGGCCTGCACCCGTGTGTCGCCCGCGGCCGTGAGCCAGTCCCGGCCGTCCGCGAACCCGTGGACCACGGCCGACGGTTCCTCCGGCGCGGGCGACGCCTCCCAGGCCGGCGCCGTGAAGAGCCCGGGGTCCGCCAGGTCCTCCCCGCTCTCCAGCACCAGCACGCGCGGGCTCGCGTCGTCCCACCACACGGGGCGGCAGGCGGTCTCCCGGCCGTCCGGCAGGGAGACCCAGGCGACGGTCTCCCGGGGCCGCGCCACGTCCCCGGCGGTGAGCACCAGCCGGGGGGACAGCAGGGTGCCCACCTCGCGCGGCTCGCTCAGGGGCTCGAAGCGGACGCGCACCACTCCCTCGGTCACCCCCTCGCCGGCCACGGGCCGTTCCGCGAACGGCAGCGCCCCCTCCGGGACCCGGCGGCGCCCCTCCGCGCCCGTGGTGACCCGGATCGCGGAGAAGTCGGGGCCCGTGCCCCGGTGGCGGTACATGAACTCCCAGACCCGGCGGCGCACGAGCTCCCGTACGGCGGCGACCTCCCCGCGCAGCTGGGAGCCGAGCAGCACCTCCCGTACCCCCGGCAGGAAGTCGAACTCGGCCTCCTCCGGCCGCTGCTGCCCCTCCCAGGGGGCGAAGAGCCCCCCGAGGGCCACCTCCGCCAGGTGCCCGTGTTCGGAGTCCCGCAGCAGGGAGCGCCGTACGAGGGTCATCACGGGCAGCGTCAGCGGTACGGCGGCCAGGTGGGCGGCGAGCTGCTGGGCGGTCGGGGAGGCGCTCGCCCGGAACCGCTCCACCGCCTCCAGCGCGGTGGTGTCCCGGCGCTCCGGGACCGCGGCGGGCCCGGGGGCGGCGTCCAGGCGCAGGCAGGCCAGGCGGCGCCAGCGCCCGTCGCCGGACACCGTCCGCGCGAGCCGGGCCAGACTGGCGGAGGCCGCTCCGACCACGGGGACCATGGGCCCGCCGCCGCGCGCCCGCCGGGCGGCGGGGGCCCGCTGCCACGAGCGGGTGGCGGCGGCGGGCCGGTCGGAGCGGACGGCGAAGGGCACGGGCCGCACCGCGCCCCGGGTCCACAGCCGTTCGGGCAGCACGTTCAGCACGGCCACGGCGTTGTGGGTGCTCCAGTGCCGCAGGACGCGCATCAGCGGGGCCTCCTGCCAGCCTCCGGCGACGGTGTCGGAGACGAGGAGGATCAGCCGGCGGCCGGCCGGGTCGGCCAGTTCCAGCGGGTTGCGGGGCGGGCCGCCGCGGCCCCGGGCGAGCATCGGGGTGCCGCCGGGGCCGGTGCCGTTGAGCTGCCAGGTGCGGACGTCGCGGAAGACCCCGCTGCGGGTGAGGACCCCGCGCAGCTCGGCCACGAGGTCGGCCCAGAGCAGCATCGAGGGGTGGGTGTCGACGACGAGGGCCAGGTCGAGCCAGCGGCTCTCCGCGGGGCGCAGCACCGGAGTCGGGACCATCGCCTCGATGCTGCGCTCCACGGTGAGCTGCTCGTCCAGCTCCTCTCCCGGCCCGCCGATGGAGCGGCGTCCGACGGGGCGCAGCGAGCGCATCAGGGCGAGCGGGTCGTCGAGGGAGGCGGTACGGGGCAGCCGCAGCGGTACGCCGCGCCGCGCGCCCCCGCCCGCACCCGGCGGGGCCTCACCCGGCGCGGCGGCGCCGGGCGCGCCGGGCGGCTCCGCCGGGACGCGGGCGGCGGGGAAGAGCTGGACGGCCCCGGCGGCGGGGGGGCCGGCCCGGCCGGGGCCGGACGCCGGCTCGGAACGCCGGGGCGCCCGCGGGGCCGCGTCCGGTTCCGGCGGGCCGGACCGGCGCGCGCCCGGCTCCCGGGACGCGGCGGCGGCCGGGTCGACGCGGGCGGCCAGCCAGAGGATGTCGGCGATCTCCTCGGGGCCCGTGCCGGTGGGCGGCGCGGCGCCGTCCTCGGCGCCCTCGGAGAAGGCGGCGAGCAGCCTCTCGATCACGCGGTGGGCCCGGTGAGGTGCTGCATGACGGTGTCGAGGAAGCGGTCGCGGTCGGCGGGCGCCGACCAGGCCCCGGCCAGGCGCAGCTGGATGGCGTTGAGGAGCTGGTCGGTGGCGAGGTCGCCGTCTTCGGCGCGTTCGAGGAAGCTCCGTACGAGGTCCTGGTACTCGGCCGCGTCCGCGCCGGTGATGTCGACGCCGAGCCGCCCGCGCACGATGCGGGCGAGTTTCTCCGGTCCGGGTGCCTCAAGGTGGAGGCGGACGCAGCGGCGCAGGAAGGCGGGCGGGAAGTCGCGTTCGCCGTTGCTGGTGAGGATGACGACGGGGAAGTAGCTGCACTGCACGCGGCCCTGGGTGACGGCCACGCCGGCGTCGGGGTCGTCGTCCGTGCCGATGGCGACGGTGGGTTCCTCCTTGGCGAGCCGGGCCAGTTCGGGAATGACGAAGCCGCCGTCCTCGAAGACGGTGAGGAGGTCACCGGGCAGGTCGATGTCGCTCTTGTCGATCTCGTCGATGAGCAGGACGCGCGGCCGGCCCTGCGGCAGGAGGGCGGTACCGAGCGGGCCCAGGCGCAGGTAGCGGGCGATGGAGGGGGTCTCCTGGGCCTGGGGGAAACGGGAGCCGGGGACGCGGACCTGTGCCAGTCCGGCCTCCTGGAGCCGGCCGATGGCGTCGTAGAGGTAGAGGCCGTCGCGCAGCACGGTGCGGCTGGTGATCGGCCAGTGCAGTACGGGGCCCAGGGCCAGGTCGGCGGCGATGCTGTAGGCGAGGGTGGACTTGCCGACACCGGGCTTGCCGGTGATCAGCAGGGGCCGGCGCAGGTGCAGGGCGGTGTTGACCACGTCCTTCTCCGGTTCGTCGGGGACGTAGCCCTCGCCGCGCCGCCGGGTGCGCTCCCAGGCCTCCCCGGAGCAGCCGGGCGGCCCGTAGGACCCGTCGGGGACGCCCGTGAAGTCCCGCCAGGGCGGCGGCGTTCCCGCCTCCAGCCGGGCGCGGCGCTCCTCTCCGGAGCCCGCGCCCTGGTACAGCCACCAGTCCTTCGCCACTGCCTGTGCCTCCATCGTCTCTTCGCCGGTCGTGCGTTCGGGGTCGGGGCCGGATCGCGGGCCGGCCTTCGGGGCGGGGTCGTGGGCGGCGGGGTCAGGTCAGGGAGCGGAGGTCGACGGTGTCGTCGGGATCGTCCCACAACAAGACCAACTGGTCTTCCCCTTCAGGGTCCTGTCCGGCGGCCGCCCGGCGCACCTCCCGCACCCGGGCGGGCAGACCGAACACCGCGGGCGCCCCGGGGCCCGCCTCCGGGGCCAGCAGCGCGGGCAGCCCGCCGGCCGGTGCTCCGCCGCCGCGCCGCCACACCGCGACGGGCACCCCGCCCTCGAGCACGGCCTCCAGCAGCGCCGCCGTCCGGCTGCCCGTGACGTGCCCGAGGACGCAGGCGGGCGCCGGCCGCGCCCCCAGGCGCAGCCCGAGCGCGTCGGTGACGTCCGGGTCCTCGACCAGCCGTACGGAGTCGGGGTGGCGGCCGTCGTGGACGTGGAGCCAGCGCCATGCGGCCCGCCATTCGGCGCGGGTGTCCTCACGCTCCTGCGGGCAGCGCACCACCACCTCGTGGACCATGCCGAGCGGGCGGGTCCGGCCGCCTGGGCCGCGCGGGACGGGCCACTGGTCGAAGTCCGTCTCCAGCAGTTCGTACGGCACGTGGAACTCGACGCGCCCGATGTCCCCGTACGGCTGCCCGGGCCCGCCGTCGCCCTCGGCGAGACGGCGTACCAGTTCGGCGCGGACCGCGGCCAGCGTGACGGGGCTGCCCTCCGACTCCCAGACGTGGCGGGTGCGTTCGCCGCGCAGCCACATCCGGGCCAGCAGGCCGTCCCCGCCGCCGGGCGGGGACTCCAGGCGCACGTGCAGGGTGGTCCGGCGGGCGGGGGCCGGCGGCGGGCGCAGGGCGGGCAGGGCGAGCCGCTCGCGGGTGGCGCGGACCCAGCGCGCGAGGGCCGCCGCCCACGCGGGGTCTCCGGGCCCGCCGCCGGGGCCGCCGCCGGGGCGGGCGGCCCGGTCGGCGAGGAAGTGCACGAAGGGCACCGCCAGCGGCATGCCGGTCCGGCCCCCCTGCCGCTCGTCGAGGTCGGCCACCACGTCGAGGAGGGTGTCGGCGGGCAGCCCGCCGTCCACGGGGGTGGTGCAGCCGGCCGCCCTGAAGGCCCAGGCGTAGGCCTCGTACGCGCAGCGCGGCAGGTCGCGGCCCTCGAACAGCTCGCCGAGCCCGTCCCATCCCGTCTGGTCGAGGCGGGGGGCGCCGGGCAGGGACGGCCCGGGCGGGCCGTCGTCGAGGAAGGAGTTGGCGTCCCAGTCCCGGTCGACGAGGAACTGCGGCAGCTGCCAGCCCTCGCCGCGTTCGCGCAGTTCCCGGAAGGCGCGGTGGATGCTCCGGGCGGCGTCCGGCAGGGCGGCGGCGCCCTCCCGCACGGACCGGTCCCCGAGCTCGCCGAGCAGGGCCTCGGTGAAGCGGCCCGCGCCCCGTTCGGCGTCGTTCTGCGCGGCCTCGCCCTCGCGTGAGGCGTACAGCCGGAACTGCCGCCGTCCGGGGACGGTGCGGCCGCCGCCGTAGTCGGCGCTGCCGAAGTTCCAGCGGCTGTCGCGGGGCGCGTCGACCCGGCAGGCGTCGACCAGCGCGGCCTGGAGCGGGAACCGGCGGTGCGTGACCAGGTCGGTGCGCCACCAGCGCAGCGCGGAGTCGAGGTTGAGGTGGCGGATGTGACCGGGGCGGGCGTCGGCGCAGGGCAGCATCAACTCCCGGTCGCGCCCGAGGTAGCCGTGCCCGGCCCAGAAGATCCACAGCAGGTCGCCGTCGCAGGCGGGGAGTTCGTCGAGCAGGACCGTCCGGGCGTTCGCCTCGGTAGCGGGCCGGTACGCGCTCCTCAGCGCGGCCAGACCCTCCGACGAGGACCAGTCGAGGGTGTCGGGGTCGTCGAGCGGGGACAGCAGCAGCCGTACGTTCTCGGCGGGCACCTCACCGGGCCCGGTCAGCCACCGGGCGAAGCGCAGGGCGTCGCGGGCGGGGCCGCGCAGGTTCCAGTGGTGGCTGATCTCGTACCGCTCGATTCCCGCGACCAGCGCGAAGGTGCGCCGGGGTGCCAGGGCCGGGGGCAGCGGGCCGGGGTCCGCCCTCACCCGATCCCCGCCTCGGCCACCGCCCGTTCGATGCGCTCGTAGAGGGATGTCTGTTTCCAGTACGCGCTGTGGCTGGCCGGGAAGGGCTGGCGGCTGCTGATCTCGTGGTCGCTGACGCGGGGGTCGCCGGGGAAGACGGGGCCGGCGAGGTAGGACAGCACGTCCTGGCGGTCGTAGACGTTGAGCCAGCGCGGGAAGCCGTACGGGAGCCCGCTGCCGGGGGCGAGGGCGGTGAGCGCGCCGAGTTCGTAGAGGTACGGGGCCTGCGAGCCGACGGTGACCAGCAGTTCGGCGCCGGCCACGGGTTCGCCGTCGGCGGCGGCCAGCGCGAGCAGGTCCACCAGGGCGATGCCGCCGAGGCTGTGGCCGATCAGTACGGTCGGGCCGGGCCGGGCGGTGATCCGCTCGTGCAGGTACTCACGCAGCCCGGCGCCCCGGGCCTGGTAGCGCAGGATGTCGCCGAGCGCGGGGGTGGCGCCCGCGGTGAGGGAGCCGCGCCAGGCGTTGAGCAGCGGCTGGGTGGTGACCCGCATCGCGAGCCGGCCGAGGACGGCGGCGGCCCGGGCGCCGGGGACGCGGGCGCCGCCGCCGAGGCGGGTGGTGAGGAGCTCGACGAGCCGGTCCCGTTCGGCGGCGGTGCAGTCGGCGTCGGCCCCGGCGGCGGCGAGGGCGGTGGCGGTGACGGCCCGGGCGAGGGCGGTGGCCAGCTCGCGGGCCTGCGGTTCGGTGGTGGTGCGGGCCGCGGCGCGGGCCGCTTCGGCGGAGTCGGCGGTGGCCTCCAGCGCGGGACGGAACACGGCGGCGAGGCCGGTACCGTCGAGCAGGGACCGCAGTTCGTCGGGGGCTCCGGGGTCCGGCACGGCTTCGGCGAGCCGGTGCAGGGGCTCCAGTACCCGCTCTCCGGCGGGCCGTAAGCCGGGCATCGCGAAGGGGTCGCCCCCTGCCTCCTCGGCCCCTTCCTCCTCGCCCCAGCCGGCCTCGGCCAGGACCCGCAGCTCGCACAGCGGGTCGGCCAGCAGCAGCCCCCACTCGGCGGTCTCGCCGCCCCCGTCCGCCTCGACGGCCGCCCCGGGCACGGACCGGGCACCGGCTCCCGGCCCGGCGCCGAACCGCTCGCCCCAGAAGCAGGATTCGGCCTCCGCCCCGGGGAACCGGTCGGCGAGCCGCTCCCGCACCAGCCCGAACAGCGCGTCGTGCCGCTCCCGCCGCACCCCCGTACCGTGAACGAACAGAAACCGCATGACCCGCACCGCCCCCTCGTCGCACTCCCCCGCCGGGCACGATAGCGCCGAGCGGCCGTGCCGGCCCGCGGAACGGCCGGTTCGGCACACTGGGGGATTCCGGGCCGTGTGCGTCGGGCACGGGGCCGAACGATCTCACGGAGCGCGTGGATGGATCTCAACTCGGTGGTCATCGCGGTGGCGGGCGTCGCCGGAACCCTGGGGGGCGCCCTGCTCACCCAACGGGGCTCCGAACGGGCCAGGCGCCGGGAGATAGAACTCGTCCGCGCCCAGGAGGAGATCCGCGACAGCCGTTCGCTGCGGCGCACCTGCTACGCGGAACTCAACCGGGACGCACGGCAGTTCACCACCGCGCTCAACCGCCATCTGCACGTCTTGGGCGAACGCGGCGCGCAGGACGCCGACCGGGAGGCGCTCGACGAGGCGAAGGACGCGCACCGCGACCGCTACTCGGAAGCCCAGATGATCGCCCCGGATGACGTCCTCGCGACGGCGGCCGCCGTCAACCGGGCCCTGACCACGGTCTACGGCCAGGTCAAGCGCCTCGAACGGGGCGCCCCGGAGGCGGGCGAGACCCTGGAGGCGGCGGGCCGCGCCCAGTACGAGATCTGGGACCTGCTGCGGACGATGCGGACCGCCATGCGCCGCGACCTCGGCGTGTCGGTGGACGGGTGAGGCCGCCGTCCCCCCGGGTGCCGGCGGCCTCGTTTCCCCCGGGGGGCGGGCTCGTCTCAGAGTTTGCGCGCGAAGAGCAGCCCGTCCGCGACGGGGAGCAGGACGGATTCCACCCGGTCGTCGGCGCGGACGTGGGCGTTGAACTCGCGGACGGCCAGGCCGTTGCCCTGGGCCGCGGGGTCCGCCGCGTCACCGCCGAAGAGCGCGTTGTCGGCGAGGAGCAGCCCGCCCGGCCGTACCCGGGGGACCAGTTCCTCCCAGTAGTCCCGGTATCCGCCCTTGTCGGCGTCCAGGAAGACGAGGTCGATCACCGGTTCGGCCGGCAGGGCGCGCAGGGTGTCCAGGGCGGGCGCGAGCCTCAGCTCGATCCGGTCGGCGAGCCCGGCCTCCTTCCAGGCCTCCTGCGCGATCGCGGTCCACTCCGGTGAGACGTCGCAGGTGAGGACCTGCCCGCCGGGGGCCAGTCCGGCGGCGAGCGCGAGGGTGGAGTAGCCGGTGAAGGTGCCGACCTCGACGATCCGGCGGGCTCCGGCGAGCTTGGCGAGGAGGGTGAGCAGGACGCCCTGCTCGTGCGGGATCTGCATCACGGCCCGGTCGCCGAGGGCGCGCGTGCGCTCGACCAGCCGCCGCTGGACCTCGCTCTGGGGCTCCGCCTGGGCGAGCAGGTAGGCGTACACCTCGGGGGTGAGGGGGACCGTCTTCACGTCGTCGGGCTGCCTGTTCATGGCGTACGTCCTCTCGTCACGGGGGCGGGGCGATCTGGGCGGGGAGGGGTTTGCCGAGCGGGCCGCGCGGGATGCGGTCCACGAGGCGTACCAGGCGGGGTTCGGCGCCGAGGCCGCGCGCGGTGGCCCGTACGCCGTCGGCCGTCAGGGGGCCGCCCCCTGCGACGAGCAGGTCGTACGCCTCCTCGTGCGGCGGGCCGGCGACGCGTACGCAGGCCACGTCGGCCCCGGGGAGGGCCGCGCGCAGCCGGGCGGCGATGGCGCCGAGGTCGTACCGGATGCCGTTGATCCGCACGAGCTGGGCGCGGCGGCCGAGGCGCAGGAACATCCGGTCGCCGAGGCGGCGGACGAGGTCGTCCATCTGGTGCCGGCCGGGCCGGCTGCCGTCGGGCAGGGCGGACAGGCGCGGGCCGGTCACGGTGAGCGGGCCTTCCTCGCCTGTGCGGGGTGCGGCGAAGGCGACGTCGTCGAGCAGGGTCCAGGGCCCGGCCGGGTCCCAGCCGGTGCGGTGGGCGACGGAGCCGGTCTCGGTGGAGCCGAGCAGCTCGATCAGGACGGCGCGGGGGTCGGCGCGGAACCGGTCGGCCTCCGGGGGGAGTTCGGCGGAGCTGTGGAGGAAGGTGAGCTGCTCGAAGGCGGCGGTCCAGCGGGGGTAGCGGGCCAGGCTCCGGAAGGTGGCGGGGATGGCGACGACGGCGATCCGCCGGGCCGTGACGGCCGGCGGCGGACAGTCGGCGGAGGGCCAGAACCACACGGGCAGTCCGGTGACGGCGGGCAGCAGCACGGTGGCACAGGCCCCGTAGGCGTGCCGGGGCGGGGCGGAGCTGACGATCGCCCCGGGCGCGTACGGGGCCAGCAGGCGGGCGGTCCGCTCGGCGTCGGCGCGCAGCCGGGCCCCGGAGAAGATCCGCCGCACGGGGTCGCCGGTGGCTTCGTCGGACGCCAGGAACGCGTAGTCGCGGCCGGTGAGCCGCTCGCGGGCACGGGCGGCTTCGGCGGGGGCCAGCCGGTCCCAGGGCAGGTGCCACGGCCCGGGCGGACCGTCGTCGGCGTCGGCACCGATGCCGGGGCGCTCCCATGGGGCGTCGAGGGGCAGGGCGGGGTACGGCGGTTCGAGGGACATGCGCGCGTCTCCCCCTGTGCGTTCGGGTGCCGGGACGGTGCGGGCGGTGCGGGGCGGCCGCGGCCCGGGGGCCCGCCGGCACACGGGGAGCCCTCAGGGGCACAACGACGGGGCCGCCTTGCGGACACGGGCGGGAGGGGCACCTTTCGCGGCGGCGCCGCCCGGAGTCGTCACGGACGGGCCACTATCCATCACCTGTGACATGTGAAATATTACCTCCGCTTCGGCCCCCGGCACCCCAAGGGCCGCATCCCACGCACCCAACCCCCCGAAAGGGCCCCTCCGTTGCGCAGACTCGCCTCGGCGGGAGCGGCGATATCCCTCGCCGCCCTCGCCCTCCTGCCCGTCCCCGCCGCCCTGGCGGCCACCGCACCCCCTCCCGCCCCGCCGCACGCCGCCCACGGCGGCGAACAGGCCGCCTCCCCGCCCCTCGCCCCGCTGGAACTCCAGCGCCAGGCCCTGCGCCGGCAGGCCCTGGAGAGCATCGCGGCCGGTGGCGCCGGCGGCGCCGCCGCCCGTACGGCCGGCCCCCTCCCCCGCACGGTGAAGATCGGCGACCAGTACGTCGAACTGGCCCGGCAGCGCCAGGACAAGGTCTTCGTCATCCTGGCCGAGTTCGGAGACCGGACCGACCCCCGCTTCGGCGGCACTCCCGGCCCCCTGCACAACACCATCGGCAAGCCGGCCGCGGACGACAACCACACCCTCTGGCGCAAGGACTTCGACCGGGCCTTCTACCAGCGGCAGTTCTTCTCCTCCCAGCCCGGCTCGGCGTCGATGCGCGCCTACTACAACCTCCAGTCCTCCGGCCGCTACGACATCGACGGCACGGTCACGGACTGGGTCAAGCTCCCTTACAACGAAGCCCGTTACGGCACGGACAACTGCACCGAGCCGGGCCAGTGCCGTACCAACTGGGACCTGGTGCGCGATTCCACGGCCGCCTGGTACGACGCCGAGCGCGCGAAGGGCCGTACACCGGACGACATCAAGGCCGAGCTCGCCCCGTACGACGTGTGGGACCGCTACGACGCCGACCACGACGGGAACTTCGACGAACCGGACGGCTACCTCGACCACCTGGTCGTCGTCCACGCCGGCAAGGACCAGACCTGGGGCGGCGGCGCCCAGGGCAAGGACGCGATCTGGGCGCACCGCTGGTTCGCGTACTGGAACCAGGCCGGCAGCGCGGGCCCGGAGGGCAACAAGGCCGGCGGCACACCGGTCGGGGACACCGGCATCTGGGCCGGTGACTACCTCACGGGCGGCGAGAACAGCGGCGCCGGCCTCTTCTCCCACGAGTTCGGCCACGACCTCGGCCTGCCGGACCTCTACAGCTCGGACGGGGACAACAGCGTCAACTTCTGGTCGCTGATGTCCTCGGCCTCCTACCTGGGCAAAGGCCCCAACACCACCGGCCTGTTCCCCGGGGACCTGGACCCGTGGAGCAAGCTCCAGCTGGGCTGGCTCGACTACACGGAGGCGGACGCCGGCCGCAGGACCCGCGCCACGCTGGGCGTCTCGGGCTACCGGACCGAGGACCCGCAGGCCCTCCTGGTGCACCTGCCGCCCTCCACCACCCGAACCGACCTCACTGACCCCTACGAGGGCACCCGCCAGTGGTGGAGCGGCACGGGTGACTTCATGGACAACACCCTGACCCGCCCGCTGGACCTCACCTCGGGCCCGGCCACCCTCACGGCCCGCCTCTGGTACGACCTGGAACAGGACTTCGACTTCCTCACGGCGGAAGCCTCCACCGATGGCGGCAGGACCTGGACCGCCCTGCCGGGCACGGTCGACGGCACCCCCGTCCCGCCGAAGGGCGTCTCGGGCACCTCACCCGGCTGGACGGAGCTCTCGGTCCCCCTGGACCGGTTCGCCGGACGGCACGTCCACCTCCGCCTCCGCACCACCTCGGACAGCAACACCCACGGCCGCGGCGTCACCCTGGACGACATCCGCGTCACCCGGGCCGACGGCGGCGACGCCCTCCTGCGGGACGGCGCGGAACAGGGCGACAACGGCTGGACCCCGGTCAAGTGGTCCCGTACGGAGGGCCGCACCGGCACCACCGACCACCCCCGCGCCTACTTCGCGGAGAACCGCCGCCACACGGGCTACGGCTCCCTCCTGAAGTCGGGGCCCTACAACTTCGGCTTCACGGGCGACAAGGTGGAGTTCTACCCGTACCAGCAGGGCGTGCTGATCTGGCTCTGGGACACGGCCTACAGCGACAACACCACCAAGGCACACCCGGGCAACGGCCTCCTCCTCCCGGTGGACGCCCGCCCGGCCCCCCTCCGCTTCCAGGACGGCACCCTCCTCAACGCCCGCGCCCAGACCTTCGACGCCCCCTTCTCGACCCGCCCGACCGACCGCATCACCCTCCACAAGGCGGGCACCCCCCTGACCCTCCCCTCCCGTCCGGGCGTCCGCACCTTCGACGACCGCCACGACACCTACTGGACCCCGGACCTCCCCCAACTCGGCGTCAAGGTCCCCGACACGGGCACCCGCATCGAGGTCACCAAGGAAACCCCCACCCGCACCACCCTCCAACTCACCCCCTCGTCCCCCTGACCCTGCCCGCCCCCGCATCGGCAAGCAGCGGGGGAGCGAACGCACAGCACGCCCGGTCGGAAAACCGACCGGGCGTGCTGTGTCTGCGGAGTACTCGCTATCCGATGGCGCGGGCGGTGCCCCAGTCGTCTTCTTCTACGCGCCAGCTGGTGGTGGCGGTGGTCCTGCCTCCGTGGATGAGGTGGAGGGTGCCGTCGTTGCGGGTGGCGTAGAAGTCGGGGATGTTGTCGTTGTTGACGTCGGGGGTGCCTCGCAGGAGGGGCCAGGTGGTGCTGTCCCATCCGGTGGTGGCGTAGGTGAGGTCTTTGCCGTCGGCGGAGTTGACGGCGAGGGCGAGGGAGTTGATGTCGGCGCCGCCGCCCGGGCCGGGCTTGCCCCGTCGGAGGGCGAGGCCGCGGTCGGGGGTGGTGTCGTCGCGGAAGAGGAGGTCGGGGATGTTGTCGCCGGTGATGTCGCGGATGTCGATGATGTCGCGCCTGCTCCAGCTGGTGGCGGAGAGCTGGCGGGCTTCGGTGATGGTGGCGCCGCTGTAGCCGGTGAGGATCCAGAAGGTGTCGCCGGCGGTGGCGAAGATGTCCTCCATCTTGTCGCCGTTGATGTCGGGGACGACGACGATCTGGGAGAGGGTGGCGGGGTCGGGTGCGCCTGCGGGCAGGAGGATTTCGGTGCGGCGGCTGATGTCGAAGCGGCCGTTGCCGTCGCCCTGGTAGACGTAGAGCTTGCCGTCGGGCATGCGGGCGATGAGGTCGGTGATGCCGTCGCCGGGATACCAGTCGTGGGAGTGCGCGATCAGCGCGCTCTTGCCGCCGGCGTCCTTCCAGTAGCCGGCCGGTACGGGCTTGCCGCTGTCGGTGGCTGCCGGCATCCAGGCGTCGAGGTCGCCGATCTGGTCGGCGGGGTAGACGCGCAGGTCACCCTTGCCGTCGATGGCGAGGAGGTCGGCTTTGCCGTCGCCGGTGGTGTCGCCGGGGCCGTCGAGGCCGGGGCGGGGGCGGACGTAGAAGGTGTAGGTGACGGGGTTGGAGGGGTTGCCGGCTTTGTTGACGACGCGGACGTAGAAGAGGTTGGGTCCGGCGTTGTCCGGGTTGACGTCGACGGTGACGGTGTCTGACCCGGCGGCGGGGACTGCCTTCTTGTCGTAGACGGGGTGGTTGAGGGACCACTGGAACTCGGTGATGTCCGCGGGGTTGGTTCCGCCCGCGATGACGGTGATCTTGCCGGGGCCGAGGGTGTTCTTGCTCCACTCGGCGCCGTCGGGGCCGGGAGCGGGGAAGTCCTCGGAGCGGATGGTGGGCGGTGTGGGCTGGGTGTGGTCGACGGTGAAGCTGCACCAGCCGCCACCGCCGGAGTCCATGGGGCCGCTGCCGGACCACTGTCCGTCCCAGTCGATGGCCTGGGCGAGCCAGTAGTACGTCTTGCCGGGGGTGAACTTCTCCCAGGGGATCGTCACGTTCGCGGCGCCGTCGCCGTTGGTGTCGCGGAGTTCGTCGGCGACGGGCTGGGAGCCGTCGGAGGCCCAGATCCTGAAGTTCAGCCGGCGCAGGTTGCCGTCGCCGTCGAAGGCCTTGGTACGGAAGTCGACATCCGTCTTGCCGATCTTGGTGAACGGCTGGCCAGTGACGCACGCACCACCCGGGGAGGTGCTCATGTTCGCAAGGACCGGGGTGTCGGGGACCTTGGTGTACTCGACCTCGATGTACGGGGCACTCTCGCCGTTGGCGAGGAACTTCTTCCAGTAGCCGGCGTCACTCTCGTTCGGCGAACGCAGGCCCAGGGTGAGGTTCTGCCAGGCGCCGCGGGCGCCTTCCTCGACCTTCGCCTTGATGTCGATGCCGACCCAGGCGTCAGGGCAGGAACTGTTGTAACCGTGACCGGTGGACGCGCCGGCGATGCGGTTGCCCCAGAAGGTGCCGTTGTTGGTGTTGTTCCAGGTGCTGGAGCTGGTGATCAGCGGGGTGTGGTAGACGTCGAAGGCCCTGGCATCACAGCCCCAGGAATAGGTCTGCAGCATCCGCAGGTTCGCCGAACGGATCTGGCTCCCGTGGATCTGGCTCCCGAAGTCGAAGATGAACGCCGCCCGCGAGGTGCCGTAGGTCGTCGTCTCATAGCCGACACGCGCCTCAGGGGTACCGGATCCGCTGTTGTAGTTCTGCCCGTTCCAAAAGCTGGAGCCGCCCTCGGTCTTGTAGAACGCGGTCCAGTTCTGTTTGTGACCCTTGAACGAGGGGTCGATGAAAACCGGATAGACCGTGTCGGCGTCCTCCAGCAGCTGCCTGCTGGGCGTCACCGTCAGGATGTTCTCAGCCGACAGGGTCGCGGAAGCGACCTTCGCGTGGTTGCCTTCCGCACCGTTGAGTCCGGGCAGGGCGAGCGTCGGGTGGTCCTTCGCCTCCGGAGCCGGCGTCGGCTGCGGCTCGCCCTCGGTGACGGCCACCTTGCCCGCAGAGTCCCACATGTACGGGGTCGGCGACCCGGCGATCTCCACGCCCTTGGAGTCCTTCGCGCTCACCGACCGCGACGCCTCGTCAAGGTGGAAGGTCAGGTCCGGGGAGGAGAGGCGATAGTTCAGCTGGCCCAGCAGCGGGTCGGCGGCCGCCTGCTTGTCCTTCACGACCAGTACGTGCGTGTAACCGGCATCCTGAGCCGTGATCACGAGGTCGATGCCCGGGCGGACGTTCTCGTACAGTGCACGCGGCCCCGAGACCACGGGCTCGGGCAGCGGGCCCGGCCAGCCGACCACGAGGTCGTGGCCGTCGGTGGTCAGCCGCACCAGATCCGTCCACGCCGGAGCCGGCGTATCGGCCTTCGCCACGGCAGGCCGCACGAGAGCAACTCGGGAAACACCACGCGAGGCCCGCCCGTCGTCACCCGCCGGCACCGCCTTGCTGCCGGCACTGAAGACGACACGCCCGTTCACGGCCTTCGGCGCGAACCCGCCCTCCACCCGCTCGAGCGTGGTGTCGACCGGCTTCCACTCACTGCCCACCTTGGCCCGCGTCGCCGCACTCGACACCCGCAGCTTGAACGTCCCACCAGGCTGCGCGAACGTGCTGGTGTGCGCGGTGCGCTCCGCCGTGACCTCGACCTCCTTGCCGCTCTCCTTCGCCAACCGACGCGCCTCGGGCGCGGTGATGGACGGGTTCGCGTCCGGAGTCGGCCCGGCCTGCGGTCGCGGCGCGTCTTCGCCGGTCCAGCGCACGATCGGCACTGCGACGGCGACGGCCATCAGAACAGCCAGGGCTCCGACAGCCCGGCGGCGTCGAAACCAGCCGGGTCTGGACTGGGCAGCCCCGCTCTTCGAAGTGGTGGTCGGAGGACTCTCATCCAGGGATTCACGGACATCCACGGGTACTCTTCTCCCCCCTCGGGCGCGAATGAATTCAGCCACCCTCGGCACGCTTAATGATTTCCAGCCATTGACGCTAAAAGCGCGACGGCTCGCTCCCCACTCACCCTCACGCAATAGCCACGCGACCAGAGCATGGACCATTACGCCGACACCGTCACCCCTTGATTCAAGCGCCCAGCGCACCGTTTGCGACCGATTTGCATCAATTGACCCGAGCTATGCATCGAGTAAAGTGACAAAGGCCACACGCAATGGACTTTCTTTGTCGGGTCGCTGCAAAATCATCTGGCTATTTATCAGCTGCCTGCTGTCCGCGTTCCATCGCACTGGACGGCAGATCGTGGGGGGGTCCACATGTCGCCGTTTTCGGCGAACAATTTCCGCCTGCCCGGAAACAGAAAGGCGCGCGCCACGCGGACGCGCCTGGCCGGAAGCGCCGGCATCACTCTGTCGTTCGTTCTGGCGGTGACGCTGCTGCCCATCGACGCCTGGGCCGCACCGCCGGGAGACCGCAGCGGTGTCCAGTTGCCGGGGCTCCAGCAGGACATGAAGGCGAAGCTCGACAAGGTCGCGGCCGCCAGACTCGAAGGGTGGGCCGGAGCGCCCGTCCAGCCGCCGCCTGAGTACGAACCGTCGAAGGTCACACCACCGGCCGGCGGTACGGAACCCGTCACCCTGACCGGTGAGCAGCTGGTCCAGGCGGGCACCCTCCCGGTGAGTATCGGCAAGGCGTCCCCGACTCCGGAGAACCCGGCTCCGCCGACGCCCTCCGGCACCTGGTCCGTGGCCGTCGAAACCCGGCCCGTCACGGAGGCCGCGAACGTCGACGGCGCGCTCATCAAGGTCACCCCGCCCGTCGACACCCCGACACCCGTGGACGTCCAGCTCGACTACAAGAAGTTCAAGGACCTCTACGGCACCGAGTGGGCCACCCGCCTGGAGCTCAAGCAGCTCCCTGGGTGCTTCCTGGATACGCCCGATGTCCCGGAGTGCGCCGTCGCGAAAGACGTCCCGAGCACCAACGACCCCGCCACCGGCACCGTCCGCGCAACCGTCGATCCGGCCACCGCACCCGGCCCGGTTCTGCGCACCATGACCGGCGCCGGCAGCGGACCAATGGTCCTGGCAGCCACCGACGGCGCCTCGGGCGCCGGCGGCACGTACAAGGCCACGTCCCTTTCCCCGTCCGGCTCCTGGACAGCGGGCGGCAGCGGCGGCGGATTCTCCTGGTCGTACCCGCTGACCTTGCCCGCCCCGCCCGCCGGGCCGGCTCCGAAGGTCGGCTTCGGCTACTCCTCTCAGGCCGTCGACGGCAAGACGTCCGTCGCCAACGGCCAGGCCTCCTGGATCGGTGACGGTTGGGGCTACGAGCCGGGCTACATCGAGCGCCGCTACCGCTCCTGTTCGGACGACCTCAAGGCCAACCCGGCCAAGCCGAACAACGACAACGCCACGGACAAGAAGAAGAGCGACCTCTGCTGGGCCGGCGACAACGTCGTCATGACCCTGGGGGGATCCACGACGGAGCTCGTCCACGACGCCACGACCGGCAAGTGGATCCCGGCGACGGACGACGGCTCCCGGGTCGAGCACAAGACGGATGCCGCCATCCCCAACGGGGCGAAGGACGGCGAGAACTGGATCATCACCACGCGTGAGGGGACGCGCTACTTCTTCGGCCGTCACGACATCGACGGTGCGGGTAGCCGCCCGGTCACCAACTCGGTCCTCAGCGTGCCGGTCTTCGGCAACCACCCCGGTGAACCCTGCTACCAGACCTCCTTCGCCGCTTCGTCGTGCGATCAGGGCTGGCGCTGGAACCTCGACTACGTCGAGGACGTTCACGGCAACGCGATGATCATCGACTGGGTCAAGGAAACCAACCGCTACGCGAAGAACGAAAAGTTCAAGCAGCCCGTCTCCTACGTCCGCGCCGGCTACCCGACGCAGATCAGCTACGGCCTGCGCAGCGACAACCTGTCCGGTCCCCCGGCGGCCAAGGTCGAGTTCACCGTGGCCGAGCGCTGCATCAAGGAAGGGACCACCCAGTGCTCGGACAGCGAGTTCGAAGGAAACAACTACGGTGACAAGCAGCCCTGGTGGGACACACCGTCCACGCTGAACTGCAAGGCGACCGCCAAGGACTGCTACACCGGCGCCCCCACCTTCTGGACCCGTAAGCGCCTGACCTCCGTCACCACCAAGGCCCAGCGCGTGGAGGGCTCCACGGAACTGTCCCTCGTGGACCGCTGGGACCTCGCCCAGTCATTCCCCCGCCAGCGCACGGACACCCACCCGCCTCTGTGGCTCGAGTCCATCACCCGCACCGGGTACGGCGTCCCGAAGGCTGGTGGCGCACAGGACAGCACCTCACTGCCGGCCGTCTCCTTCCTGCCCAACGTCCGCGACATGCCCAACCGCGTCGCGAAGAGCGCCACGGACGCGACCCCCGACTTCGACCGCCTGCGCGTGGAAACCATCCGCACCGAAACGGGTGGTGAGATCTCGATCGGCTACTCCGCCCCCTGCCCCACCGGCGGGACGCACCCCAAGCCGGAGGAGAACACCACCCGCTGTTACCCGGTGCACTGGTCCCCGGACAACGAAGTGGAGAAACCGCCTCTGGAATGGTTCAACAAATACGTCGTCGAGAAGGTAACCGAAAAGGACCGGGTTTCTCGCCAGCCCGACGTCACCACCCGCTACACGTATGAGGGCGATGCCGCCTGGGCGAAGGACAGCGACGAGTTCTCCAAGCCCGAGCTGCGCACCTACAGCCAGTGGCGGGGCTACGCGAGCGTCGTCGTGAACACGGGCGTCACCGCCAACGCGGGCAAGTCCGACGCGACCGAAGAATCCCAGACCCGTACCCGCTACTTCCGCGGCATGTCCGGCGACGCCGGCCGGGCCAAGGTCATGGTCAAGGACTCCACCAACACGGAGGACCTCGGCGAGGACCTCCCTCAGTACCAGGGCAGCACCGCCGAGACCATCACGTTCTCCAAGGCCGGCGGCGGCGTCGTCTCACGTTCCCTCACGTGGCCTTGGAGTCAGAAAACCGCCTCCCGCCCCAGGGACGGCACCGTACCGCTGGACGCCTACCGTTCGGGTACCTCGCGGTCCGACAGCATCCACACGGTGAGCGGGGGTGCCACGAGGACACTCCGCAGCCGTACCGTCTTCGAGCCGACCTACGGTCTCACCCAGACGGTCCAGAACGAGGCGATCAGCCCCGACGGCACCGGTGGGTGGAAGACGACCGACCAGACCTGTGCCACCACGACCTACGTCCACAACACCGACAAGCACCTCATCGGTCTGCCTCAGAGGATCCGCACCACCGCGGGTGATTGCTCGCAGGCCGGCAGTGGCACGCTGCTCTCCGACACCCGCACGTCCTACGACGCCCTGAACGCGTTCGGCTCCGCCCCTGCGAAGGGCCTCGTTTACCAGGTCGACACCAACGACGCGACCGGAACGGGCTGGATCACGACCGGCCGTACCGAGTACGACGCCCTCGGCCGCTCGGTCAAGGTGCTGGATGCGGCGGGCAACGCAGTCAACACCACGTACAGCCCGTCCACGGGAACGGCATTCGCCGTGACCGGCACCAACGCGCTCGGGCACACGACCACCACCAAGAGCGACCCGGGTCGCGGCCTTCCCCTGGAGGACTCCGACGGCAACGGCCGCAAGGTCACCACGACGTACGACAATCTGGGGCGCTCCACCGCCGTATGGACGCCCTCGCAGAAGCCCGGGATCGACAAGGCCGCCTTTACCTTCTCGTACCAGATCGCGGAGCACGAGCCCCCGGTCGTCACCAGCAACACCCTGCAGGACGACGGCACCTACAACACGGCCATCACCATCTACGACGGTCTCCTGCGCCCTCGCCAGAGCCAGGGTGAAGCCGTGGGCGGCGGCCGGCTCATCATGGACACGTTCTACAGCGCGAACGGGACGGTCCGCCAGACCAACAACGGCTACTACGCCGAAGGCGCTCCGGCGAACAAGATCTTCGTTCCGGAGAGCGTCTTCCAGGTCCCGAACTCGACCGAGACGGCGTACGACGGTCTCGGGCGGACGGTCCGCACGACGACGCTGCACGCGGGAATTCCGCAGTACTCCGACATCGCGCAGTACGCGGGCGACTTCACTCTCACCCGCTCGGCCATGTCCACGGACGGCAACAGCCCCCTCAAGGGCAGCCGCGCCACGAAGACCTGGACCGACCCCTTGGGCCGTACGTCGGCCATCGAATACGCCACTTCGACCGACCTCACCACCTGGACGAAGACCTCGTACGCCTACGACGTCCGCAACAAGCTGTCCCGGGTCACTGACGCGGCCGGCAACAAGTGGACGTACGGCTATGACGTCCGCGGCCGCAAGACCTGGTCGGAGGATCCGGACACGGGACGGTCGGAGTTCGGATACGACAACCTCGACCAGCAGCTCTGGGCCAAGGATTCAAGCGGGCGCACCCAGTACACGACGTACGACGTCCTCGGCCGCACGACCGAACTGCGTGACAACGCCGCCAACGGCCCGCTCGTCGCGTCCTTCACCTTCGACACCCTGCCGGGTGCCAAGGGCCAGCCCGTCGCCTCCACGCGCTACGAGGGCGGAGCGGCGTACACCAGCGAAGTCACCGGCTACGACGCCGAGTACCGGCCTACCGGCTCGAAGATCACGATTCCGGATCTCCCCGCGACCAAGGGCCTGGCCGGTACCTACGCCTACAGCACCACCTACACGCCGACGGGCAAGGTCCAGACGACCACCCTCCCGGCTACCCCAGGCGGACTGGCGGCGGAAAAGCTGGTCACCCGATACAACGCGGAGGGCATGCCACAGAGCCTCTCAGGCCTGAACTGGTACACCGCCGACGTCAAGTACAGCCCGTTCGGGAACGTACTGCGCACCGCTACCGGCAGCGCCCCGAACCGGGTGTGGACGACGACGCTCTACAACCAGAACACCGGACAGGTCACCAACCAGATCACCGACCGCGAGACCGGCCCGAACCGGATCAGCGACGTCTCCTACACGTACGACCCGTCCGGGAGCATCACCTCCATCACGGATTCCCAGCCCGGCGGCCGGGAGGACCGCCAGTGCTACGCGTACGACCCGATGGGCCAGCTCACCAAGGCCTGGACCGGCAAGAGCGCGTCGTGTGCCGGCCCCAGTCTGGCCGACGTGACGACCGGCCCTGACGGTGACGGATTCTGGCAGGAATACCAGTTCGACGCGATCGGCAACCGGACCAAGCTGATCAACCGGGACCTCACCAACAGCGCGCTGGACGACGAGACCACCTACACCTACGGCGTCACGATCGCCACCAACGGCGCCCAGCCGCCGCTGAAGACCCAGCCGCACGCACTGACCAGGGCGGAAAAGACCACCCGCAACCCGGGTTCCACCGTCACTTCCCTTTCCACCTACGAATACGACGCCTCCGGCAACACCAAGAGCCGACGCATCGACGGCGACACCCAGACCCTTAACTGGGACCGCCGTAACAAGCTCACCTCGGCCGGCAGCCCCGGTATCGGAGCCGTCTCCGTCATCGGAGCCTCCGGCAAGTGCCTCGACGTGGAAAGCGGTGGCACCGCCGACGGCACCCCCGTCCAGATCTACCCCTGCAACGAAACGAAAGCCCAGCAATGGCGCCTGACCGGCGACACGGTCCAGGCCTCGGACAAGTGCCTCACCACCAACGGCAGCAAGCTGGCCCTGGCCACCTGTGACGGCAGCGACAAGCAGAAGTTCGTCTACCGCGCCGGCGACAAGTCGCTGAACAACCCGGCCACCAACCAGTGCGTCGACGTCCCGAACAACGCCGCCGACGGCACCGATCTCCAGCTGTGGTCCTGCAACGCCACCGCACCGCAGCAGTTCACCTTCGACAACACGACCACCTACCTCTACGACGCCGGCGGCAACCGCCTCATCGAGGAAACCGGCAGCTCCCGCACCCTCTACCTCGGCGAAGCCGAGATCACCGTCAACAAGGCCGGCCAGGCCCTCGACGCCGTCCGCTACTACAGCGGCCCCGGTGCCACCACCGTCCGCCGCACCAACGGCAAGGCCGAGAGCCACCAGCTCACCACCCTGCTCTCCGACCACCACGGCACCGCCACCACCTCGGTCGAGCAGGGTGTAGGTCAGGCGATCACCCGCCGCAAGTCCGATCCCTACGGCAACCCACGCGGCGCCCAGCCCGGCAACTGGCCCGGCAACCGCTCCTTCCTCGGCACCGGCGTCGACGACACCAACACGGACCTGACGCACATAGGAGCCCGTGAATACGAAGCGACCACCGGCCGCTTCATCTCCGTCGACCCGATCATCGACATCACCAATCCGACCCAGATGAACGGGTACTCCTACGCGAGCGCCAACCCCGTCAACCTCAGCGACCCCACGGGCCTGATCGAAACCGACTGCAAGAACGGCCACTGCGGCGGCCACTACAACCCCCGCGACGACGACCTCCCGGTGGGCCACCCCAACCGTCCCACTCCCATCCGCGGCGACTACAACAGTGCGTACACGCAGCAGGACAAGGTCGCCAAGCCGTACTACGGCTCCAGGGCGGGCACGGGTCCTTCGACCTCGAAGGCCTCGAAGACCAAGAAGGCCGCAAGCTGCGGCCTGATCTCCATGTGCTCCGTGCGCAAGGCTGTCGACACAGGCAAGAAGTTCTGGCAAGAGAACAAGATAGCGATCGTCTCCATCGCCACCGAGGTAGTGGTCGGGGTCGCTTGCGTCGCCGCCGCCGGAGCGGCAGGTGTTGCCACGGGCGGAATCGGCTTCGCAGCGGCGGCCGGCTGTGGGGCGATCGCCGGCGCCGCCGGGGCGGCAGTCGCCAACTATATGGACCCAAATGCCGACCACAGCATCCTGGGTACTCTCAAGGACATAGCGGGGGGAGCCATCGCGGGCGCCGCAGGCGGGGTCCTCGGCGTAGCAGCCGGCCCGGTCATCGCAGCGGCGGGCAAGGCCATCGGCAAGGGCGTGGGCCAGGTCATTTCCAAGATCGGCTCCACGCTCGGTTCCAAGGGCCGGTCGTGCGCCACCGGCAACAGCTTCGCTGCCGGCACCCTGGTCGTCATGGCCGACGGCTCGTCCAAGCCGATCGATGACCTGAAGCCGGGCGACAAGGTCCTCGCCACCGACCCGCAAACGGGTGAAACGGCGGCGAAGGACGTAACGGCCACCATCCTCGGCGAAGGCACCAAGAACCTCGTCGAAATCACCGTCGACACCGACGGCGACACCGGCTCGGCCTCAGACATCATCACGGCCACCGACAAGCACCCCTTCTGGGCGGTCGAGCTGGCGAAGTGGGTGGACGCCACCGACCTCCAGCCGGGCCAGTGGCTCCGCACGAGCTCCGGCACCCACGTCCAGGTCCAGGCCATCAAGCGCCGGACGGCCCAGGCCGCGGTTCACAACCTGACCGTCGCCGACCTCCACACGTACTATGTGCTGGCGGGGGCGACACCGGTACTCGTTCACAACTGTGGGGACGTGTATCGCAGCGACACCCGGGATCCCAGCGAAATCTTCGATGGAGGATTCGCGCCCAAGGGAGACAATATGAATCTAGAAGAGCACGTAGCGGGTGTCTCCGGGGTCTATACCCCCGACTCTGGATTCGTGTCGACGACCACCTCGAAGTCTCACGCGTTGAGCCGGAAGGGCCACACTTACGTAATCGACTCCAGAGGTGCATCTGGAGGGATTGACGTGAACAAGAGGATCCCCGGAAATGTTCACGCAAACGAGGCAGAAATAGCTGTTCCGCGTACCATTGATTCGTGTCACATACGTGGGTGCTGGCATGAAACAACAGGAGAGTGGATCCCAAATCCGAACTATCGGGAGTGAGGCATGGAATCGCTTGAACTGCTGGCTGTAGGGCGAGGATCCTCAGTCGTTCCAGTCTCATTCGAGATCCTTGATAGCGAAGGGGCGGGCTTGAGAATGAAGTTCTCAGGTCGAGACTGGCAGTCCTTCACTGAGTCGAATCTGTTCAAGTGTCTCCTGAGTGCCCGAACCGACTTGGAGAAGGAAGATCTTCTGCTTTGCTGCCAAGGGGCGCGACCGGACGTCTTTCCCTCCGGAATGCAACAGCAGATGGATAATGGCCGCTTTGCCGCAGTCCTCTCCCGATCTGCCGAAGAGAAAGAGATTGTCGACATCTTCGCTGCGGCTGAACCATCGCAGGTGACTTCTGTGGAAGCCCAGCGAGTAGTCGTATATCAGTTCTTCAACCTGCCGATTTCTGATGCAGGCGGAGACGCGTAGAAAGGACCTGCATCGGCGTGTGACGGCAACGCTGACGGCAACAGGGCCGGACGTCGGTGCCCCCCACGAGGTCTCGTGGGGGGCACCGACGTTCGTAGAGTGGATCAGTCATCTGTTGCTGTGTGGGGCGGATGGTCGAGGCGCTTCCCCTGTAGTGCATCCCCCAGGGCGTTGATGGCTTGGCGTTGGAGCCGGAGTCGGACATGGGCGTAGACGCCGGCGGTGACGCCGATGTGGGCGTGGCCGAGGAGTTCCTTGATCACGACAACGGTGGGGCGCGGCGAGGACGTAACCTGCGGATTCCAAGCAGCCGTCCTTGCGCTGGCAGACGGTCCAGTCTCCGTTGGCACGGACGCGGCGGGAAGGAAGGGGGTGGCGAGGCGTGGTCATCAGATGGCTTCCTGATCAAAGCGGGCGCGGATGAAGTTGGTGAGGGCGTGGGTGGGCGGGGGTACGGCGGGCGCGTCCGAAGATGATCCAGGGGAGCTGGGATCGGTCGGTCAGTTCGGCGTGGGGGGGTAAGGCGGCGATGTCGTACGTCGAGTTGTTCGGCACAGGTGAGTTCGTGTTCCCCTATCGCGACGCATATTGGGGAATTGGGTGAAGGACCGGAGCGCGGCCAACCGGCGGGGGCCCTGTGAGGACGGACACGTCGCCCAGGGGAACCCGGGGCGTGGGGAGGGCGTTGGGGGTGGGGTGGTGGTGGCGAGGGTCGGGAGCGGGGTATGACGGGCAGGGTCGTGCGGGTCTGTGTGCTGGCCGGGGTCTGCTGTGCGCTGGTCGCCGCCGGGGTGGCCTTCGGGGTCGGCCGGTTCGGGACCGTCGCCGACGGGGACGCCGACCGCGGGAGTTACGCGCAGGACCGGCGGCAGGCGGACGAGGCCGCCGCGAAGGTGCTGGAGACGCTCGTCGAGGGCGGCGGGGAGCGGCGGGCGCCGGCCGAGGCCGTGTGGCGGGTCTCCGAGCCGCTGCGGGCGCGGACCGCCGAGCCGGAGCCGGCGATCGGGGCGCTCTTCTCCCCCGGCCTGGACTGGGACGACGAGCACCACTGTTCGGGGAGCGTCGTCCACTCGCCCGGCGGGGACCTCGTCGTCACCGCCGCGCACTGCGTGTACGCCGGCGGGTTCCGGACCAACCTGGCTTTCGTGCCCGGGTACGCGGAGGGGAAGGCGCCGTTCGGGGTGTGGGTGCCGACGCGGATCGACGTCGATCCGCGGTGGGTGCGGTCCGCGGACCCCGATTACGACGTGGCGTTCATCCGGGTGCGCCGGCCCGGGCATCCCGGGCAGCGGCTGGAGGACGTCACGGGGGCGCACGCCGTCCGCTTCGGGCAGCAGCTGCCCGCCCCCGCCCGGCTGGTGGGCTACCCCAATGACGCCGAGCAGCCGCTGGGGTGCGCCAACACGGCCGTGGCCGCCGGGTCCGCGCAGCTGCGGCTGGACTGCGCGGACGTGCCCAACGGCACCAGTGGCGGCCCCGTCCTGACCGGAGCGGACACCCTGATCGGGGTGATCGGCGGTCGCGACGGAGGCGGGGACGAGGTGACTTCGTACAGCAGTTACTTCGGGGACGGTGTGCGGGAACTGTACGAGCGGGCCGCGCGGGGTTAGCCCTCCGTGTGGTGCGGCGGGTAGTCCGCCGTGGTGCGGGGTGAGGTGGGCAGGCGCCACTTCGACAGGACGCGGAGCATCGTGCCCGGGGCGAGGAGGGTGTTCGGCGGGGCGGAGAGCGAGAGTACGCCGAAGAAGGGCGCCGAGATCGCCGGGTCGGTGTTCGCGCCGGCCATGACGCGGGACATGTACGCCTGGAGGACGCGGGTCGCCCGGTCGGACGGCGGGCCCTCGGTGCCGGGGTAGCGCAGGTCCTCGCTGGTGGCGATCTGCCAGGCGACGTTGGCGGCGGTGACGGTGTGCCGCTGGACGCGCCGGGCCTGCGCCCGGATCTGCGCGGCGCTGAGGCCCTTGACGGCGTCGCCCAGGGCCTGGGCGGTGATGGCGGCGACCGTCATGCCGTGCCCGTAGACCGGGTTGAAGCGGCAGGCCGCGTCGCCGACGACCAGGAGGCCGTCGGGCCAGCGGTCCATGCGCTCGTAGTGGCGCCATTCGTTGGCGGTGGCCCGGAAGCCCGCGGGCGGGCCCAGCGGCTCGGCGTCGCGGATGGCGTCGTAGAGGGCGGGGCTGCGCAGGCTGCGGGCGAAGCCGAGGAACTCGGGGTCCTTCGTGGGCGGGGCGTGCTCGCCGTTGCCGATCAGGGTGACCAGCCAGCGGTCCCCTTCCAGCGGCACCAGCACTCCCCCGCGCGGGCTGTCCGGGCGGCCCTGTACGTACATCCCGTGCCAGCGGCGCTCCGGACTGTCCCGGGCGGCCTTCGGGATGGCGTACGGGCGGCTGGAGTAGCCGAGGTGGGAGTCGTAGCGGGTGACCGCCGGGGCGGGGTAGCCGAGGGCGGCCAGCCAGGCGGGGGCCTTGGAGGTGCGGCCGGTGGCGTCGACCACGAGCGCGGCGGTGAGGCGGCCGCCGTCGCGCAGGGTCACGCCGGTCACGGAGCGGCCGTCCGCCCCGCCGACCAGTCCGGTGGCGAGCCGGCCGCCCAGCATCCGGATCCGGCCGTCGCGCAGCACGGCGCGGCGCAGGGTCCAGTCGAGGAGTTCGCGGCTGCCGATCAGCATCCCCGCCCCGGGCACGGGCTGGAACCAGTCGGCGGGGCTCAGCCACAGGAAGTCGCGCGGCGACTCCAGCAGCGCGGCGCCGGCCCCCATCAGCTCGGCGGTGGTGCCGGGCAGCAGTTGCTCCATCAGCTCGACGCCGCGCGCCCACAGCACGTGCGCGTGCCGGGACTGCGGCAGGCCGGGGCGGAACTCCGGCCCGTGCGGCGACGGTTCGTCCCGCTCGACGACGGTGACGCGGGCGAACCGCCCCGCCAGGACCCGTGCCGTCAGCAGCCCTGCCAGGCCGGCCCCGAGGACCACGGCATGGTCCCCGGGGGCTTCTGAGTGGTTGTCCGGAGTGTCGTCCATGGGACGAGTGTCCGACCGCCGGGGCGGCGGGGGTCAGGCCCGGGCCGGGGCGGACGGTTGCGTACCGGGGCGTGGCGGGGGCGCGGACGGGGCGGCCGGGGGCGCGCCCGGAGCGCGTCCGGGTCGGTACGTACGTCACCCCGTCGCGGGGGCGGGACGGCTTTCGGCGGGAGTACGGGGGGTCAGGGGGACGGGCGCACGCTGCGGCCTACGGCTCCGCGCGGGCGCCGCCGGTTACGCCCGGGGCGCGGCACGCACGGCGCGCACGGCGTGTCGTCAGCGCGGGAGGGACGCGTACGAGACCCCCGTGAGCTTCTCGGAGACCGCCCACAGCCGTTCGCCGGAGGCGTCGTCGAGGGTCCACTTGGCCCGCCAGGAGCGTACGGGCGCCCCGCGCCAGCCGAGCCTCGGACCGTAGAACCCGTCCTGTTCCACCCCGGGCTCGGTGGCCGCGTAGAGGGTGGGCAGCGCTCCGGAGGAGGCGGGCTGCGCGAGGACCGCGTTGCCGAGGGCCATGACGCTTGAGGCGAAGGTGCGGCGGCCTGCGGGGCGGGAGGCTCCGGCGTGGAGGTTCGTGGAGGCGTAGCCGGGGTGCGCGGCGACCGCGGTGACCGTCGCGCCGGCGGCGGTGAAGCGGCGGGCCAGTTCGTGGGTGAACAGCAGGTTGGCGGTCTTGGAGCGGCCGTAGGCGGTCCAGCGGCGGTAGGAGGCCTCTCCCCCGGGACCGCCGGGACCGCCGAGGTCGTCGAGGTCGTCGAGGTCGATGTCGGCCAGGGCGTGGAAGCCGCTGGAGACGTTGACGATGCGGGCTCCGGGCGCGGCCGCCCGCAGCCTCGGCAGCAGCAGGCCGGTCAGGGCGAAGTGCCCCAGGTGGTTGACGCCGAACTGCGTCTCGAAGCCGTCGGCGGTGCGCCCGTACGGCAGGGCCATCACCCCGGCGTTGTTGACCAGGAGGTCGAGGGTGCCGTGGCGCCGGGCGTACTCGCGCGCGAACTCCTTCACCGAGCCCAGGTCCGCGAGGTCCAGGTCCGCCGGCTCGACCTCGGCGCCCGGGACCTCCGCGCGGATCCGGGCCGCCGCTCCGCGTCCGCGCGCGGCACTGCGGCAGGCCAGCACCACGACCGCCCCGCGCCGTGCGAGTTCGCGGGCGGTGACGTACCCGATCCCGCTGTTCGCCCCGGTCACGACGGCTTTCCGGCCGCTCTGATCGGGTATGCGCGTAGCGTCCCAGCCGGTCACGACGACTCCCTCGACGGTTCCCGCACGCCCCTTCCCTGCCACCCTACTCAGGCCCGCGGCACGCGCCGTGGGCGCCCCCGCCCCTTCCCCCTCAGCGGAGCGGACCGGCGCCCCGGTCGGGGCCCGGGCCCGCCGGGCCCGTCGCCGCCGACACGAGGACGTCCCCGGCCGCGACCCGGCTGTAGAGCACCGTGCGGCCCGTGCGCCGGCGCAGGATCAGCCCCGCGGCCAGCAGCACCTTCAGCTGCCCGGCCACCGCGCCAAGGCTGAGCCCGGTCAGCGCCACCAGCTGCGTCGTGGACTTCGGGCTCTCCAGCAGCACCAGCACCCGCGCCCGTACCGGGCCCAGCAGCCGTACGAGGGCCTGCGGCGCGGCGGGCCCGGGACCCGGCTGGGTGAGCTGGCCCGCGCAGGGGTACACGAGCGCGTGCCGGTGCGTACCGGTCCAGGCGACCCACCCGTGGGCATGGGTCACCGGTACGAAGACCAGCCCGGCCTCCCCCGACAGCTCGCGCGGCCGCCGCTGCTGGAGGTTGACGCGCAGCCGCCCCCCGCCCAGCCAGGCCATGCCCGGCCGCATCCCCGACAGGGCGGCCGCCCAGCCGCCCTGGCCGAGCTGGGCGGTGCGCACCAGGATGTCCGCCTCCGCGATCCGGCGGCGCCGCTCCCAGTCGGGGCGTACGGCCTCCTCCCAGACCCACTCCAGCAGTTCGGCCGTCCTGGGGCCGAGGCCGCGCGCCCGGTCGAGGCCCTCGGGGAGCCGGCCGGTGGCGGCGCGCAGGTCGGTACGGACGACCGCGTCCGGGGCGGCGCGGACGGGAGCGAGCTCCTCGGCGAAGGCACGGCCGTCCTGGTGGGCCGGCGGGGTCAGGTACCCGGCGATCCACAGCCGGCCGAGGGCGGCGCGCACCAGGGCGGCGGTGAGGGGCTCGGCGGCCAGGTGGGCCCGGTAGTGCGGGAGCCGGTCCGCGAGCCAGGCCCGCTCGGCGGGGTGGGCGGGGGTGCGGCGCTCCAGGGCCATGAGGGCGGCGGTGGTCTCGGCGAGGGGGGACACCAGGAACCGGCTGCGGGCGAGCGCGTCGGCGTCGATCCGCCACCACCCCACGCCGCCCCGCCCCCTCTCGCCCGCCCGGGCCGCGGGTCCGTCCGGCGGCGCTGGGCTGATCATGCCGTACCCCTGGCCGGGGGTGGGGGTGAAGGCCGGGCGGTTCGTCACGTGGGACATCGTGTCCGGTGCCGGATCGGGTTGCCGCCTTGCCCCCGGCAGGCGCGGCCGAGTGGGCTGCGGATGCCGTTGGCGGCGGGGTTCGGCTACTCGCTCTCCCGGTAGGTCATGAACCAGTGGGTGTCGAAGTAGCGGGCCATCGTGAACGGGTGGTGCGGGTCGAGGAGGATGCGACTGACGAACTCCGCGGCCGAACAGTCGAAGGGGACGACCTGGCCGTCGAATGTCTGGACCGCGACGGGCCAGCGGTCGGGGTCGCCGTCGTCGGCCCGCCAGCAGTACAGGTCCTCGTGCTCGGTACCCGCCCAGATGAGCAGGCCGTCCTCCCTGAGGTCGGACCACGGCTCCTGGTTCAGGTTCAGGTAGGCGTCGAAGGCGCCCTCCCCGAACGTCTCCACCATGCGCTTGTAGTCCCCGGGAAGGCGCGTGCCCAGGCGCGCCTCGGCCTGCGCCCAGTCAATGTCCGGCCGTCGCGGGGGCAGTGTCCAGCCGGTGATGCCGATGAGCCGCTCGACCCAGTCCTCGCCCTGGTCGAGCGCCCCCGCAGGCGCCTTTGCGCGCGGCGCCCGCGTCTGCCGCGGCGCCGTCGCCAGCACCGGCCGGACGACGCCTTCCGCGTCCCGCGCGGTCCCGGCGCCGATCCACTGGTCCCCGTACGCCCATGCCCGTATCGTCACGCCCTGGCCTTCGAGCAGGGCGAGGAGAGCCCCACCGCAGGACTCGTCCACGGTCGGGTCCGTGAAGCCGTCCAGGACGAGGGTGCGCGGGGCTCCGTGACGATCGGCCATCAACTCGACCAGTCTGTGCGGGTCGATGTCCAGAGGCAGGTGCAAAGACCCGCCCGGGGCGGCGAACCGGGCCAGCAGGTCGTTCAGCGTCGATTGCGTGAGGTCCATGGCGGAAAGTGAAGCGCACCGCTCGGACAGCCGGCCTGCGCGCAGACGTATCTGACGCGCTCACGCCTTCTTCCGACGCTGGCGTCGGCACGGTGACCGACGAAGCCGGCGCCGTCCCCTCCCGGGGCGCCTTCCAAAGGCTGCGGCCAGCCGGCGAAGAGTCCTTGGCCGGCCAGGCCACCCGCCACCCGGCGCAGTGTCAGGGGCTGGTGCACACCACCGTGGCGCCCAGTGAACGCTGGACGTTGTCGGTGTTCGTGGCACGGATCGTCCAGCCGGTCGCGGTGGGGAAGGACGCGTTGTGGAGGACGTTCGGGTGCCCGATCCCCCCTCCTGCGGTCGGCACCTGGCCGGCCGGGCACTCGGCATGCGCCGATCCGGTCTGGCTGGCGGGCAAGGTGGTGAGGCGGGTGCTTCCCGCGATGGAGTGCGGTCGGTTGGAGCACCGGATGAATGAGATCACCCCGGACCGGATGAAGCCCGTGTTCTTGGCTCGCGCGCTCCAGAAGGCGACGGACGGGTCACCCAGGCTGAGGAAGTTGCGGTGCTCGGCGGTGGCGCCGCCGCCGGCCGTCACCTTCCCCTGCGGACAGCCCGCGTTGGTGACCGCCGTGTCGCCGCTGACGAAGTCCCCGACGTGGTGGGTGACGGTCTGGTCCGGCGTGCACATCACCACGGGCGTCACCGTGCGCGGTCCGTCGCTCAGGTTGTGGACGCTGAGGTCCCAGCCGGGCCCGCCGGGGCTCGACTCGCGGATGAACACCCCGTTGTCGGGGGCGAGCCGGACTCCGCCGCCGGTGGACCTCTGACCGCTTGGACAGAGCACCCTCGGCAGGTCACGCGCCTCGCCCGCCGCGAGGGTCACGGACGGGCCTTCCGCCCGGGCGACTCCGGGTGCCGCGGGCGCGTCGGCGTTCCCTGCCGACGCGGTGGGCACGGCGAGGGAGAGAACGATGCCGACTGCTGCCAGGGCCGCGATCCGGGTGTACCGCATCTGATGCTCCTCTTGTTCGGGGACGACGACAGTGCTGGCTACCCGGTCCCCGATCGCGCCTCCCGTGCACGCCCCAAGTCCACCCGGGCGGTCGGCGCGCGACGCACCACGGGCCGGCGAACACGCGCGCCGCGAGCCCCCTCCGAACAGCCTCGACGGATGGTCGATCCCGGCTGCACGTCACCGTCACGCCGCGCAACGGCTCGACCTTCGAGGGCGAGGTCAACGCCCGCCGGAATTCCCGCGTTCAGCAGTGGCGGCACGACCTGACAAAGGCGGTCGTGCAGTACCTGATCCGCTGACGCCCCAGCCACCACGGCACGGCACGGTGCCTTCATCGCCGGCGAGAGCGGAAAGGCCGGCCCCGCTGCCCGTGAGCGCGGAACCGGAGGGCGGCCCGGGTTCTTCGGAGCCGCGCCGGTGATCGAGGCGGAAACGGTGGAAGGGCGGGTGGGGACCGCTCCGCGCCACGGTGTACCCGGCAAGCACGGCCAGCTCCTGCCCGGACCGCCCGACGCCCGGGCAGCAGCAACGGCAGCGGCAACACCCGCGACCACCGCGGCGGGCTTTCGCGCCGGGGCGAAACTCTGGGTGATCCCGGGTTCCGGTCGGAGACTGCCCGCATGCCACGCAGCTACCGCTCCCTCGTCGTGCGTACGCCCGAGTTCATCCCCTTCTTCCTCGCCGCCGCCCTGCGCGTCGGGGCCTCCACCACCGGCGGGCTCGCCCTCGGGGTGCTGGTCTACGGCCGGACCCGCAGCCCGCTGCTCTCCGCCCTCGCCATGTTCGGGCCCTCCCTCGCCCAGGTGCTCGGCGCGACCCTGCTCATGGCCGCCGCCGACCGGCTGCCCCCGCGGGCCGCGCTCGCGGGGCTCGCCGCCCTCGCCGCCGCCGGGACCGGGCTGCTCGCCGCTCCCGGCCTGCCGCTGTGGGCGGTGTTCGCGGTGCTGCTGGGGCAGGGGCTCGCCGACTCCCTCGCGGGCGGGGTCCGCTACGGGCTGCTCACCGAGATCCTGCCGCCCGGCGATTACCTCCTCGGCCGTTCCCTCCTCGCCGTCGCCGCCGGTGTCACGCAGGTCGTCGGCTTCGCCGCCGGCGGGGTGCTGCTCGGCGCGCTGTCCCCGCGCGGGGTGCTGCTGGTGTCGGCGGCGCTCGGGCTGGCCGCCGCGCTCACGGTCCGCTTCGGGCTGCGCCGGCGCGCGCCCCGGGCCGGGGGCAGGCCGTCCCCCGCCGAAACCCGGCGGGTCAACAGGCTGTTGCTGTCCGATCCGGCCCGCCGGACGCTGTACCTCGCCCTCTGGGTGCCCAACGGGCTCATCGTGGGATGCGAGTCGCTCTTCGTCCCGTACGACCCCGCGCACGCCGGGCTGCTCTTCGGCTGCGCCGCCGCCGGGATGCTCCTCGGCGACACCGTCGCGGGCCGGTGGCTGCCGGAGCGGCTGCGGATCCGGCTGGCGGCGCCGCTGCGCCTGCTGCTCGCGCTCCCGTACCTGGTCTTCGTCCTGGAGCCCGGTCCCCTCGTGGCGACGGCCGCCGTGACCCTGGCCTCCACCGGTTACGCGGCCGGGCTGCTGATGCAGGAGCGCCTCGTGCCGCTGCTGCCCGAAGGGACCCAGGGGCAGGCCCTCGGGCTGCACTCGGCGGGGATGCTCACGATGCAGGGGGTATGCGCGGCGCTCGCCGGGGCGGTCGCCCAGTACACCTCGCCGGCGGTCGCCATCACCGTGCTGGCGGCCGCGTCCGTCGCGGTCACCCTGGCACTGGAGCCGGGCCTGCGCCCCGCTAAGCTGCGGGTCCGTCCGCCGCATTCCCCTTCTCCCGTTCCCCGAGGTACCGCGCAGTGAGCTCCGCAGCACCCCCCGTACCGGTGACGGTCGTCGGCCTCGGCGCCGACGGCTGGGCCGGGCTCACCGCCGGCGCACGGTCCGCGCTGGCCTCGGCCGAGGTGCTGATCGGCGGGCCCCGGCAGCTGGACCTGCTGCCGCGGGCGGACTGCGCCGGGCTGCGGGTCCCCTGGCCGAGCCCGCTGCGGCCGGCCGTGCCGAAGCTGATGGCCGAGCACGCGGGGCACCGCATCGCCGTACTGGCCAGCGGGGACCCGATGTTCTACGGGATCGGCCGCGCACTGTCCGAGGAGCTGGGCCCGGACGCCCTGCGCGTCCACCCGCACCCCTCGTCCGTGTCGTACGCCTGCGCCCGCCTGGGCTGGCCGGTGGAGGACACCGAGGTGGTGACCGTCGTCGGCCGCCCGGTGGCCCGGCTGGCGGCCGCGCTGCACGAGGGCCGGCGGGTACTGGTGCTCAGCGCCGGAGCGGCGACCCCGGACGAGATCGCCGCTCTGCTCCGAGAGCGGGGCTTCGGCCCGAGCCGGATGCGGGTCCTCGAACAGCTCGGCTCCGAGCACGAGGACGCGTACGAGGGCACCGCGGACGGCTGGGACCACGCGCCCGGCGACCCCCTGAACGTGGTCGCCGTGGACTGCCGCCGGGACCCCGGCGCCCGGGTGCCCCGGCTCGGCGCGACCCCCGGGCTGCCCGACGCCGCGTACGAGCACGACGGCCAGCTGACCAAGCGCCACGTGCGCGCCGCGACCCTGTGCGCCCTGGCCCCCGCCCCCGGCGAGCTGCTGTGGGACATCGGCGGCGGCTCCGGGTCGATCGGCATCGAGTGGATGCGTACGCACCCGTCCTGCCGCGCGGTGGCGGTCGAGCGCGTGCCGGAGCGGGCCGGGCGCATCGCCCGCAACGCCGCCGCGCTCGGCGTCCCCGCCCTGCGCGTGGTCGTCGGCGCGGCCCCGGCGGCCCTGGACGGACTCCCGGAGCCCGACGCGGTGTTCATCGGCGGCGGGCTGACCGCGCCGGGCCTGCTGGACGCGGCCTGGGCGGCGCTGGCGCCCGGCGGCCGGCTGGTGGTCAACACGGTCACCCTGGAGTCGGAGGCGGTCCTCGCCGAACGCCACCGGCGCCACGGCGGCGAGCTGGTGAAGCTGGCCGTGTCGCACGCCGTGCCGGTCGGCGGTTTCACGGGCTGGCGGCAGGCGATGCCGGTCACCCAGTGGTCGGTCACCAAGCCGGCCGCGGGCGAGCGGGCGTCCTCCGCCCCGAAGACGCCCGGGACGCCCCGTCCCGGGACGCCCCCGCCCGCGACGCCCCCGCCCACGACCGCCCCGCCCACGACCGCCCCGCCCGCGACCCCTGCCCCGAAGGCGCCCTCGACGACGGCCCCGTCCGCCGCGAAGACACAAGGAGATCCGCAATGACCGTGTACTTCATCGGCGCGGGCCCCGGCGCCGCCGACCTGATCACGGTGCGCGGTGCCCGGACCCTGGCCGCCGCGCCCGTCTGCCTCTACGCGGGCAGCCTGGTCCCGCGCGAACTGCTCGCCGAATGCCCGCCGGACGCCCGGCTGGTCGACACCTCCCAGCTGAACCTGGACGAGATCATCGCCGAGTGCGTACGGGCCCACGCCGCCGGCCTCGACGTGGCGCGCCTGCACTCGGGCGACCCGTCCATCTTCAGCGCGGTCGCCGAACAGATGCGGCGCCTCGACGCGGCCGGCATCCCGTACGAGGTCGTCCCGGGCGTGCCGGCCTTCGCCGCGGCGGCGGCCGCCCTGAAGCGGGAGCTGACCGTCCCCACCGTCGGCCAGACCGTGATCCTGACCCGGATCGCCCAGCAGGCCACGCCGATGCCGCCCGGCGAGGACCTGGCGACGCTCGGCCGCAGCGGTGCGCTGCTGGTACTGCACCTGGCCACCCGGTACGTGGACCGGGTCGTGGACGAACTGCTGCCGCACTACGGGACCGAGTGCCCGGTGGCGGTGGTGGCGATGGCCAGCCGCCCCGACGAACTGATCCTGCGCGGCACCCTGTCCGACATCGCGGCACAGGTGAAGGCGGCGGGGCTGGTGCGCACCGCCGTCATCGTGGTGGGCCGGACGCTGGGCGCCGAGCAGTTCCGCGACAGCCACCTGTACTCGCCCGAGCGCGACCGGCATGTCTGCTGAGCGGGCGCCGGCGCGGCACGTCCTGATCCTGGGCGGTACGACGGAGGCCCGCCGTCTGGCGGAGGCGCTGGCGCGCGAGACCTCGTACCGGGTGACGACCTCGCTCGCGGGCCGGGTCTCCTCGCCGGTGCTGCCGCCGGGCGAGACCCGGATCGGCGGCTTCGGCGGGGTCGCGGGGCTGGCCGGCTGGATCGCCGGGCACGGCGTCACGCACGTCGTCGACGCGACGCACCCGTTCGCGGAGCGGATGAGCTTCCACGCGTCCGAGGCGCAGGCGCTCACGGGTGTCCCGCTGCTGGCGCTGCGCCGTCCGGGCTGGACGCCGGGGCCGGGGGACGACTGGACGTTCGCGGACTCCCTCGCCGACGCGGCCGCCGTGCTGCCCCCGCTCGGTGCGCGGGTGTTCCTGACCACGGGCCGGATGGGGCTGCACGCCTTCGCGCACCTCACCGACACCTGGTTCCTGGTGCGTTCGGTGGACCCCCCGGCCGCCCCGGTGCCGCCGCGCCTGGAAGTACTGCTGGCGCGGGGTCCGTTCGGGCTGGCCGATGAGCGTGAGCTGCTGGCCCGGCACCGGATCGACCTGCTGGTCACCAAGGACAGCGGCGGCGACGCGACGTCCCCCAAGCTCACCGCCGCCCGCGAGGCGGGGATCCCGGTGCTGGTCGTGCGCCGGCCGGCGGTCCCGGAGCACGTGGAGCAGGCCGGTTCGGTGGAGGCGGTCATGGACTGGCTCCGCCAGGGCTGAAGCCGGACCCGCCGCCGGGGCCGGACCCGCCCGTGAGGCCGGAGCCACCGCCGGGGCCGGACCCGGCCGCCGGTGCCGAAGCACCGGCGGGCGGCCCGGCTACTACCGGATCACGGGTAGCGGCGCGGCGTCCACGTCACCCGGGAGCCGTCGGGCCGCTGCGTGACCTGCGTCTGCGAGGACCCGATCAGCAGGATCGTGCGCATGTCCACCTCGGACGGCTCCAGTTCGGCCAGCGTCAGGACCCGCACCGACTGCTCCGGTCCGCCCACGTCCCGCGCGACCACCACCGGGGTCTGCGGCGCGCGCAGCTCCAGCAGCAGTTCGCGGGCCTGGGCCACCTGCCACGTCCGGCTGCGCGAGCCCGGGTTGTACAGCGCGAGGACCAGGTCGGCGGCGGCCGCCGCGCGCAGCCGCTCCGCGATGACCTCCCACGGCTTGAGCCGGTCGGAGAGCGAGATGGTCGCGTAGTCGTGGCCGAGGGGGGCGCCGGCCGCGGCGGCGGCCGCGTTGGCGGCGGTCACCCCCGGCAGCACCCGTACGGGCACGTCCGCGTACTCGGCCTGCCCGGCCACCTCCAGGACGGCGGTGGCCATGGCGAAGACCCCGGGGTCGCCGCCGGAGACGACGGCGACGCGCTTGCCGCGCCGGGCGAGGTCGAGGGCGAACTCGGCCCGCTCGGACTCCACCTTGTTGTCGGAGCCGTGCCGGATCTGGCCCGGCCTGACCGGCACCCGGTCCAGGTAGGTCGTGTACCCGACGAGCACCTCCGCGTCGGCCAGCGCCCGCCTGGTCTGCGGGGTCAGCCACAGCGGCCCGGCGGGGCCGGTGCCGACGACCGTGACCTCGCCGGGGCCCCCGGGGACACTGCCCGGGTTCCCGATCCGGCTGGGCACGACGGCGACGGCGAAGTACGGGACGCTGTCCGGGTCGGTGTCCGCCAGGACCCCGACCCGCTCCCCCTCCATCGTCGCGCGCTCGACGTAACGGGCCTCGGCGAGCCGGCCGCTGGCCTCCATCGCCCGCCGGACGGCGGGGAAGGTACGGCCGAGCTTCATCACGACCGCCGAGTCGGTGGCGGCGAGGCGCGCGGTGAGCTCCTCCTCGGGCAGGGTGCCGGGCAGGATCGTCAGCACCTCCTCGCCCTCCACGAGCGGGGTGCCGAGGCGGGCGGCGGCGGCGCTGACGGAGGTGACCCCGGGGATCACCTCGGCCTCGTACCGGTCCGCGAGGCGCTTGTGCATGTGCATGTACGAGCCGTAGAAGAGGGGGTCGCCCTCCGCGAGCACGGCGACGGTGCGGCCCGCGTCCAGGTGCGCGGCGAGGCGGGCGGCGGAGGCCTCGTAGAACTCCTCCATGGCGCCCTGGTAGCCGCCGGGGTGGTCGGTGGTCTCGGTGGTGACCGGGTAGACCAGCGGTTCCTCGACGTGGTCGGAGCGCAGGTGCTTCGCGGCGATGGAACGGGCGATGGAACGGCCGTGGCGGGCGCTGTGGTAGGCGACGACGTCAGCCTCCGCGATGACCTCGACGGCCCGCAGCGTCATCAGGGAGGGGTCGCCGGGGCCGAGGCCGACACCGTACAGCTTGCCCTTCGCCACGTCCGCGCCGCCGTTCCCCGCGCTCTGACGGTCGCTCATTCTTCCTCGCTCGCGATCGCGTTGACCGCGGCGGCCGCGATGGCGCTGCCGCCGCGCCGGCCGCGCACGATGAGGTGGTCGAGGGCCGAGGGGTGGGCGGCGAGGGCGTCCTTGGACTCGGCGGCGCCGATGAAACCGACCGGCACGCCGATGACGGCGGCCGGGCGGGGGGCGCCTTCCTCGATCATCTCGAGCAGCCGGAAGAGTGCGGTCGGCGCGTTGCCGACGGCGATGACGGAGTTCTCCAACAGGCCCCGGTCCCGCCAGACCTCGAGCGCGGCGGCGCTGCGCGTGGTGCCCATCTTCGCGGCGAGCGCGGGCACGGCCGGGTCGGAGAGGGTGCAGATGACCTCGTTGTCGGCGGGCAGACGCTTGCGGGTGACTCCGCTGGCGACCATCTGTACGTCGCACAGGACCGGCGCGCCGGCGTGCAGCGCGGCGCGGGCGCGCAGGACGACGTCGGCGGTGTAGCCGAGGTCCTGGGGGAGGTCGGTCATGCCGCAGGCGTGAATCATGCGCACCGCGACCTGGGCGACCGAGGCGGGCAGCCCGGAGAGGTCCGCCTCGGCGCGGATCGTGGCAAAGGACTGGCGGTAGATCGCGGCGCCGTCCCTCTCGTACTCAAACACGGTGTACTCGCTCATTTCTTCACTGCGATGCGGGTGTTGTGGTGGTGCGTGCGGCCGTGAGGGCGGCCGCCAGGTGTGCGTACGGGGTGGGCCGCCCGTCGAGCGCGTAGCCGTCGGGGGTGGCGACCAGGTCCACCCAGGCGGTGCCGCGGGGGTGGCCGCACCGGCGGGCGCAGCCGGACCAGTGCACGGGCAGCGCGGGCGCCGGTTCCGTTTCCTTTACGACGGCACGCGCGTCGGCGCGTACGTCCGCCAGGGACTTGGCGCACCCGGGCTTTCCGGTACAGGCGGTGACGGACTGCCAGGGGCTGTCGGGGCCGGTCACCAGGCCGGCCGCCTCGAGCCGTGCGCAGCCGTCGGCGGGGACGGGGGTGCCCGCGTCGTCCGGCAGGACGACACTGCGCCACGGGGTGACGCGCAGCTCCCCGCCGCCGGCTTCGGCGACCTCGGCGAGGATCCGCCACTGGGCGGAGCTCAGCCGGCCGAGCGGGGGCAGGACGCACAGCGCGCCCCCGGGCCCCCGCGGCCGGGGCGGTTCGGCGTAGGGCCACGCCACCTCGGGGACGCGGGCCGCGTCGATTCCGGCGGCGGCCAGTCGCAGGGCGAACTCCCCGCCGTCCAGGGCATGTCCGTCGGGCAGCTCGGCGACCCGCCAGGCCCGGGTGCCGGCGGCGTCGGCGGCGTCGAGGAAGTACTCGGCGGCCAGCAGCGCCGCCCGGGGCGCGTCGGCCGGGGCCACCCCGACGGCGTCGGCGGCGGCTCCGAGCCGCACCAGCACCCGGCGGCCGCCGGCGCCGTCACCGCTACCGCCGTCACCGCTGTCACGCTCACCGCCGTCACCGCTGCCGCCGTCACCGCCGTAACCACCGCCGCCGCCCAGCACCGTGACATCGGGGTCGAGGGCGGCGACGTCCCCGCGCCCGTCGTCAACGGCGAAGAGGAACCGCCCGGACAGGGCCGTCGCCCGGGTGCTCGCGCAGAGCAGCCCGTCCAGTTCCCGGACCCGGTGCGCGACGCGGGGGCCGCCCATCGGGGAGGCCACGATGTTGCGCACCCGCTCGTGGCTCGGCGCGGGCAGCAGCCCGGCACCGTCCAGCAGCCGCGCGAGCCCGGCGCCGCAGTCGTCGGTGAGGCCGCGCAGCTGGACGTTGCCGCGCGAGGTGAGCTCCAGGTGCCCGTCCCCGAACCGGTCGGCGGCGGCCCCGAGAACGAACGCCTGGGCGGCGGTGAGCAGTCCCCCGGGGATCCGGACGCGCGCCAGGTGGCCGTCGTCGGCGGCGTGCAGCCGCAGCGCGCCGGGGCAGGCGTCGCCGCGGTCGCGTATGACGGGTTCGTCCCGCGACGCGGCGGAGGGGGGCTGGGGCATGGCCGCGAGCATACCCACGATTGCGCACCCCCGGCCTGTGTCCGTCGCCACCCCGGCCCGGGCCGCCACCCGCCGCGCCGGGCCGGGACGCGGCGCCGCCCGCGTCCGGGGCGCGGGGCCGGGGGCGGGGCCGCGGCGACGGGACGGCCCCGATCCCACCCCCACTCCCGGCCAGGGGAAAGGCCGCCTAAGATGACCTTCCGACGGGCCGCTCGGCCCGTCATCGCCGAGGACGGCGACATGGGAGGAAGCCCGGTGCGATTCCGGCGCGGTCCCGCCACTGTGAACCCCGCGGAGCGATCGGCCGGGTGAGTCAGGAACTCCCGCTGTCCTCACTGCCCGGGGCGCGGAAACCCCGAGGAAGGCCTGCCGCCGCATGATCCTGCTGCTGTCGACGTCCGACACCGATCTGCTCAGCGCCCGCGCCGCGAACGTCGCCGGCGGCCCCGTGCCGTACCGGTTCGCGAACCCCTCCCGCCTTCCCCTCGACGATCTCCCCGGACTGCTCGACGGCGTCGGGCTGGTCGTCGTACGCCTCCTCGGCGGTCTGCGCGCCTGGCAGGAGGGCCTGGACGTGCTCCTCGCGCCCGGCCAGACCCGCCCGGTGGTCGTGCTGACCGGCGAACAGGCCCCCGACGCCCAGCTGATGGAGGCCTCCACGGTCCCGATCGGCATCGCCGCCGAGGCGCACCGCTACCTCGCGCACGGCGGCCCGGCCAACCTCGGCCAGCTGGCGCGCTTCCTCTCCGACACGGTGCTGCTCACCGGTCACGGTTTCGAGCCCGCCGCCGCCTCCCCCACCTGGGGTCCCCTGGACCGGCCGGCCGGCACGGCCACCGGCCCGCGGGTCGCGGTGCTGTACTACCGCGCCCACCAGATGAGCGGCAACACCGCCTTCGTGCACGCCCTCTGCGACGCCATCGAGGCCAAGGGCGGGCAGCCCGTCCCCCTCTACGTCTCCTCCCTGCGCTCCCCGGAGCCGGAGCTGCTGCGGGCGCTGGAGCCGGCGGACGCGATCATCACCACCGTGCTCGCCGCCGGCGGCACCCGCCCCGCCACCGCCTCCGCCGGCGGGGACGACGAGTCCTGGGACGCGGGCGCGCTGGCCGGGCTCGGTGTGCCGATCCTCCAGGCGCTGTGCCTGACCGGTTCGCGCGGCACCTGGGAGGAGAACGACGAGGGCCTGTCCCCGCTCGACGCCGCCACCCAGGTCGCCGTTCCCGAGTTCGACGGCCGTCTGATCACCGTCCCGTTCTCCTTCAAGGAGATCGACGAGGACGGCCTGCCCGCGTACGTCGCCGACCCGGAGCGGGCCGCCCGCGTCGCCGGCATCGCCGTCCGCCACGCCCGGCTGCGCCACATCGAGCCCGCGGACAAGAGGATCGCGCTCGTCCTGTCCGCGTACCCCACCAAGCACTCCCGCATCGGCAACGCGGTCGGCCTGGACACCCCGGCCAGCGCCGTCGAACTCCTGCGCACCCTGATCGCCCACGGCTACGACTTCGGCCCCGAGGCGGAGATCCCCGGCCTGGTCTCCGGCGACGGCGACGAGCTGATCCGGGCCCTGATCGAGGCCGGCGGCCACGACCAGGACTGGCTGACCGAGGAGCAGCTGGCCCGCAACCCGGTCCGCATCCCGGCGGCCGACTACCGGCGCTGGTTCGCCGAACTCCCGGCCGAGCTGCGCGAGAGCGTCGAGGAGCACTGGGGCGAGGCCCCCGGCAACATGTTCGTGGACCGCTCCTCGAACCCGGACGGCGACATCGTCCTCGCCGCGCTCCGCCGCGGGAACCTGCTGATCCTCATCCAGCCGCCGCGCGGCTTCGGCGAGAACCCGATCGCGATCTACCACGACCCGGACCTGCCGCCCTCGCACCACTATCTGGCGGCGTACCGCTGGATCCAGGCGGCCGCCGAGGACGGCGGCTTCGGCGCCGACGCGATGATCCACCTGGGCAAGCACGGCAACCTGGAGTGGCTGCCGGGCAAGAACGCCGGCCTCTCCGCGTCCTGCGCGCCGGACGCGGCGCTCGGCGACCTCCCGCTCGTCTACCCGTTCCTGGTGAACGACCCGGGCGAGGGCACGCAGGCCAAGCGCCGCGTGCACGCCACCCTGGTCGACCACCTCGTGCCGCCGATGGCCCGCGCGGAGTCGTACGGCGACATCGCGCGCCTGGAGCAGCACCTGGACGAGTACGCCCAGATCAGCTCCATGGACCCGTCCAAGCTCCCGGCGATCCGCGCCCAGATCTGGACGCTGATCCAGGCCGCGAAGCTCGACCACGACCTGGGCCTCGACGAGCGCCCGGACGACGACGGCTTCGACGACTTCCTGCTGCACGTCGACGGCTGGCTGTGCGAGGTCAAGGACGCCCAGATCCGCGACGGCCTGCACGTCCTCGGCGGCGCCCCGACGGGGCCGGCCCGGGTCAACCTGGTCCTGTCCATCCTCCGCGCCCGCCAGATCTGGGGCGGCGCCTCCGCCCTGCCGGGGCTGCGCGAGGCCCTCGGCCTCGACGAGTCGGCGGCCACCCGCACGGCGGCGGACGAGGTCGAGGAAACCGCCCGCACGCTGGTCCAGGCCATGGAGGACGCCGGCTGGTCCCCCGACGCGGTCGCCACCGTCGCGGCGGGCCACCCGCGGGCCGTCGCGGACATCCTCGCCTTCGCCGCGCACGAGGTGGTCCCCCGCCTGGCCGGCACCACCGACGAGATCGCCCACGTCGTGCGGGCCCTGGACGGCGGCTTCGTCCCGGCGGGCCCGTCGGGGTCGCCGCTCCGCGGCCTGGTCAACGTCCTCCCGACCGGCCGCAACTTCTACTCGGTCGACCCCAAGGCCGTCCCGTCCCGCCTGGCGTGGGAGACGGGCCAGGCCCTCGCGGACTCCCTGCTGACCCGCTACCGCACCGACCACGACGAGGAGTGGCCGGCCTCGGTCGGCCTGTCGCTGTGGGGCACGAGCGCGATGCGCACGGCGGGCGACGACGTGGCCGAGGCCCTCGCCCTCCTCGGCGTCCGCCCCGTCTGGGACGAGGCCTCGCGCCGCGTCACCGGCGTCGAGGCGATCCCCCTCGCGGAGCTGGGCCGCCCCCGCATCGACGTGACGCTGCGCATCTCGGGCTTCTTCCGCGACGCGTTCCCGCACGTCATCGGCCTCCTGGACGACGCGGTCCGGCTGGCGGCCTCCCTGGACGAGCCGGCCTCGGACAACTTCATCCGGGCCCACGCCCAGGCCGACCTCGCCGCCCACGGTGACGAACGCAAGGCCACCACCCGCATCTTCGGCTCGCGCCCGGGCACGTACGGGGCCGGCATCCTCCAGCTGATCGACTCCCGGGACTGGCGTACGGACGCCGACCTGGCGGAGGTCTACACGGTCTGGGGCGGCTACGCGTACGGCCGCGGCCTGGAGGGCCGCCCGGCCCGCACCGAGATGGAGACGGCGTACAAGCGGATCACGGTGGCCGCCAAGAACACCGACACCCGCGAGCACGACATCGCGGACTCCGACGACTACTTCCAGTACCACGGCGGCATGGTGGCCACCGTCCGCGCCCTGCGCGGCACGGCTCCCGAGGCGTACATCGGCGACTCCACCCGCCCGGAAACGGTCAAGACCCGCACGCTCGTCGAGGAGACCTCGCGCGTCTTCCGGGCCCGCGTCGTGAACCCCAAGTGGATCGAGGCGATGCGCCGCCACGGCTACAAGGGCGCCTTCGAACTGGCGGCGACGGTCGACTACCTCTTCGGCTACGACGCCACGACGGGCGTGGTGGCGGACTGGATGTACGACAAGCTCACGGAGACGTACGTCCTGGACCCGGAGAACCGCGCCTTCCTGGAGCAGGCCAACCCCTGGGCCCTCCACGGCATCGCGGAACGCCTCCTGGAGGCGGAGTCCCGCGGCATGTGGGAGAAGCCGGACCCGCAGGTCCTCGAAGCCCTGCGCCAGGTCTACCTCGACACGGAGGGCGACCTCGAGGGCGCGTCCGACTGACCGCCGCCCGTGCGCGGACGGCCCGGCCTCCCGCGGAGGCCGGGCCGTCGTGCGTCCGCCGCCCGTCAGGCCCGGGCGGTCTGGTTCACGCGGGCCGCCGCCAGCCCGCAGGCCCCCGGCAGGCCCACGCGCCGCGGAACGGCCCCGCCGTCACCTGAAGCGGTGAACTCCGGCGCATCCGGGCGACGCCGGGGGCGGGGCGGTGCTGATCTCGTGCGGGGGCCGGAGCGCCGGTCCCGCATCCAGTGAGGAAAGGCCGGCCCGCCCGTGACGCAGCCGTTTCAACTGCCGGAGTTCTACGTGCCCTACCCGGCACGCCTGAACCCCCACCTGGAGAGCGCGAGGGCCCACAGCAAACGATGGGCACGTGCCCTCGGAATGCTGGAGGGCTCCGGCGTCTGGGAGGAGTCGGACCTGGACTCGCACGACTACGCGCTGCTCTGCTCGTACACCCACCCCGACTGCGACGGCGACGCCCTGTCCCTGGTCACCGACTGGTACGTGTGGGTGTTCTTCTTCGACGACCACTTCCTGGAGATGTTCAAGCGTTCCCAGGACCGGGCCGGCGCCAAGGCCTACCTCGACCGGCTGGCCGCCTTCATGCCGATGGACCTGGCGGAAGGTTTCCCCGAGGCCACCAACCCCGTCGAGGCGGGGCTCGCCGACCTGTGGGCCCGTACGGTCCCCGCCATGTCGGCCGACTGGCGGGAACGGTTCTCCCTCTCCACCAAGAACCTGCTCGACGAGTCCATGTGGGAGCTCGCGAACATCAACCTCGGGCGGATCGCGAACCCCCTCGAGTACATCGAGATGCGCCGCAAGGTCGGCGGCGCGCCCTGGTCGGCCGGGCTGGTCGAGTACGTGTCGGCCGAAGTCCCCGCGCGCGTGGCGCACTCACGGCCCCTGGGCGTCCTGCGCGACGCCTTCTCCGACGCCGTGCACATCAGGAACGACCTCTTCTCCTACCAGCGCGAGGTCGAGGACGAGGGCGAACTCTCCAATGCCGTCCTGGTGCTGGAGACCTTCCTCGGCTGCACCACCCAGGAGGCCGCCGACCTCTCCAACGACCTGATCACCTCCCGTCTCCAGCAGTTCGAGCAGACCGCGCTCACCGAACTCCCCCGCCTCTTCGCCGAACACGCCCTGACCCCGGCCGAGACGGCGGCCGTACTGGCCTACACCAAGGGCCTCCAGGACTGGCAGTCCGGCGGCCACGAATGGCACATGGCCTCCAGCCGCTACATGAACGAAGGCGCCCGGGCCACCGGCCGGCTGACCCTGCCCTTCCTCCCCGCCGGGCTCGGCACCAGCGCCTTCGACCTGGGCTCGGTCTTCACCCGGCGCTCGATGGAACTGCGCCGCCGGTCCTTCAGCCACGTCCCCTTCGAGAAGACCGGCCCGTCCGTCATCCCGGACATCCACATGCCCTACGCGCTGTCCCTCAGCCCGCACCTGGACCACGCCCGCGAGGGGCTGGTGCGATGGTGCCGGCGGATGGGGATGCTGGACCCCCAGCCCGGGGACCCGGGCTCGGCGATCTGGGACGAACGGAAGATGCGCGGCTTCGACTTCGCCCTCTGCTCGGCCGGCATCGACCCGGACGCCACCCGGGAGGCGCTCCTGCTCAACGCGTCCTGGCTGGCCTGGGGGACGTACGGGGACGACTACTACCCGCTGGTGTTCGGGCAGACCGGGAACATCGCCGCCGCGAAGGCGGCCACCGCGCGGCTGGTCGCCATGATGCCGCTGGACCCCGGCGAAACGGCGCCGGTGCCGGTCATCGCGATGGAACGTTCACTCGCCGACCTGTGGCTGCGCACCTGCCGGGGCATGACCCCGGCCGCCCGAGCCGAGTTCCGGGCGACGATGGTGAGCATGCTGGACAGCTGGGTGTGGGAGGTGGAGAACCAGTTCCACCACCGCATCCCTGATCCGGTGGACTACGCCGAGATGCGCCGGCACACCTTCGGCGCCCAGCTGACGATGTACATGTGCCGGCTCGGCCAGGACGGCCGGGGCATCCCCGACGAGATCTACCGCTCGGGGACCATCCGGTCGCTGGAGAACGCGGCGGCCGACGCCGGCGCCCTCGTCAACGACATCTTCTCCTACCAGAAGGAGGTGGAGTTCGAGGGAGAGGTGCACAACCACGTCCTCGTCACCCGGAACTTCTTCGACATCGGGTACCCCGAAGCCCTGCACATCTGCCACTCCCTGATGACGCAGCGCACCGAGGAGTTCCAGCACATCGTCGAGAACCAGCTGCCCGTGCTCTACGACGACTGGCAGCTGGACGCCGACGCCCGCGCCGGGCTCGACGCGTACGTCGGCGAGCTCCAGGACTGGCTCGCCGGGATCCTGCACTGGCACCGGATGACGAGCCGTTACCGCGAGGAGAACCTGCACCGGCCGGGCGACGCCCTGTCCACCGGCATCCTCGCCGGCGGCTTCGGCATGTCGGCGGCGCGGATCGGCCCGGCCGCCCGATCCTGAAGGCCGCGGGGGCGGTCCGCTCGCCCGCCCCCGCACTCGCCGGCCGCCCGCACCGGCCCGCCTCCCTCGGCCGTCAGAACTCGTCGGACGTGTGCGGCAGCCGCCCCGGGTACAGGGCCGCGTCCAGGGCCGCCGCCGCGCCGGGAGTGTGCTCGGCCACCAGCCCGGCCGCCACCAGCTCCCCGAGGCGGGTCCCGCCCAGGTAGCAGGCGGCCAGCTCCCGTACGTCCAGGGTGAGATCGGGGGCCGCGCGGGCCGTCTCGTACGTCGCCCCGCCCGACCCAACCTTGAGCCGGAACCGCCCGGCGTTCGCGGGCAGCCGGGTGTCGGACAGTTCCAGTACGAGTTCCACGGGCGCGGCCCACGACCGCCCGGTCAGCGCCGCCCGTACGTCGACCAGCCGCAGCCACAGCGCCGGGTACTGGGCGGTGACCCGGACCTGGTCCCGGTCGGCGGCGAAGTGCAGCAGCGGGTCGTCGAGGGGGCGGCCCCACGCGGACACCCTCCCGGTCAGGTCGAGGGAGGCCAGGCACTGCCACAGCGCGGCGGCGACCGCCGGGGTGGCGGCCTCGAGTTCGTCGACGCGGACCAGGCCCGGGCTGCGGGCGGGTGCGCCGTCGTCCTCGTGCTTGGTGCGGTAGAGGACGTAGCCCGCCACCGGTTCCCCCGGTTCCCCGACGGCGATGATCCTGGGCGGGCTCAGCTCCTCGTCCTCCTCGTCCTGTTCGCAGAGCCACTCGTCGGCCCAGCGCCGCGCGCTCCGGGTCGGCCGTCCGGCCCGGGTCCGGCGGGCGGCCTCGTGGAACGGCGCGATGGCGGTGAGGGCCTCGTCCGGGTCCACCAGCCGCAGCGGGCGCGGATCGGGGTCGATGCGCAGGGCGAGCGGCCGGGTGGAGTCGATCTCGATGGTGACGCCCTGGGTGGCGGAGCCGTAGCCGAAGCGGCCGTAGATGGCGGCCTCGGAGGCCCACAGGGCGACGAGCGGGCTGCCCTCGGCGGCCGCGCGGCGCAGCTGTTCGTCCATGAGCGCGGTGAGGACGCCCCGGCGGCGGTGGGTGGGGGCGACGGAGACGAAGGTGAGGCCGGGGCAGGCGAGGTCGGTGCCGCCCGGCACGGAGAGGCGGAAGGGGTGGGCCGCCATGAACCCGACCAGTGCGTCGCCGTCGTAGGCGCCGAGCCGTCGGCAGCGGGTGAGCAGGGAGCGGTGCCGCTGGCGTGCCTCCGGTTCGGGCCGGTCGTGGAAGACCAGGTAGGCGAGCTCCTGGGCGCGGTCGATGTCGGCCTCGGGTACCTCGCGGATGTCCACCATGATCGGGAGACTAATCGGTCATCGCGGACTGCTCACACCATAATGGCCGGATCTGCCCGTCCGGCCGGTCCCGGTGCCGGGTCCGGCCGGTTCGGGGGCTTGCCGTCAGCGGGTCTCGGGGCCGGTCCAGCCTGCGGGGACGTGGCCGATTCGGATCCGCTGGGGGTGGTCGCCGACGGGGACGGAGACCCGCTTGGCCCCGGTGGCGAAGTCGATGGCGGTGACCTGGTCGGCGCCGCTCTCGGAGATGACGCAGGCGGTGCCGTCGCCGTTGACGGTGGCCCAGTAGGGCTTGGCGGCGGGGACGAGCGGTCCCTCGGCGAGGGTGGCGCGGTCGACGACGGTGGCGTAGTCGTCCATGGTGCCCGCGACGCAGAGCCTGCTGCCGTCGGGGCTCATGGACATGCCGTGGTGGCGGGAGTCGTTGACCCACTTGGTGCGGTCGGTGGTGGTGGCGGGGTTCTCCGGGAGGGTCTTGACGCGGGTGATCCGGTCGGAGGCCACGTCGTACTCGAGGAATCCGTTGAAGAAGGAGACCTGGAAGTAGAGCTTCGACTCGTCGGGGCTGAGGGAGACCGGCCGTACGGCGTCGGAGAGGTCCTTGCGGCCGAAGGCGTCGAGGCGTTCGCGCATGTCGATGACGCGGACGGTGCGGAAGGTCTGGGTGTCGACGACGGTGATCTTCCGGTCGCCCTTGGTCCAGTCCAGCCAGGGTGCGTCGAGGGCGGAGGTGACGTCGCCGATGGCGCTGTTCCAGAGGTAGCGGCCGCCCTCGGTGAAGACGTTCTCGTGGGGCTTGTCGCCGGTGGTGAAGGATCCGGCTTCCCGGCCGGTGGCGATGTCCAGGACGTGGACGGTGTTCGCGGTGGAGGCGGAGACGGCGACGCGGGTCCCGTCGGGCGAGACGGCCATGTGGTCGGAGCGGTACCCGGCCACCGGGAAGCGCCAGTTGATCCGTCCGGAGCGCACGTCGATGGAGACGACGTCGGCGAAGCTGGGGCGGGAGACCACGACGGCGGAGCCGTCGGGGGTGGTGTACATGTCGTCCACGAACTGGTCGTGGCCCTCCCCGGCCGTGGCGCGGATCCCGAGGAAGAAGCCGAGCCTGACGGGGTTGAGGTAGATCTCGCGGAGCCGTTCCTCCTTGTCGGGGACGACGTTGATCCGGCCCACGCGGGCGAGGTCGCCGGTGGAGGCGAGGACGTCGGCGGTGCCCTCCCAGTTGTTGCCGACGAAGAGCACCTCGCGCAGGCCCGCGGCCGGGGGCGTCGCGGCCTGGGAGGCGGGGGCGGGGACGGCCGCGAGGCCTGCCATCGCCAGGGCGGCGCCGATCAGGCGCAGGGTGCGTGCAGGGGTACGGCCGGTCCGGGACATCCGCTCAACTCCGATACGGGGAAGCGCTGTTACCGGCCGGTAAAATAGGCGGGACGGCAAGAAGGCGCAACCCCCGCGGGGCCGCGCCTTCTGTCGCGCCGGAGGGCCGCCCCTTCAGGCGACCGAGCCGATCCTGCCGGCCACCGCGTCCGAGCTGTCGTGGTGGATCGGGATGTGCGCGCCGGCGAGGGCCGCGCCGCTGCCGCCGCGGCGGTTCGCGACGATCTCGGCGGCGATGGACAGCGCGGTCTCCTCTGGTGTGCGGGCACCCAGGTCCAGGCCGATCGGGGAGCGCAGCCGGGCCAGTTCGAGCTCGGTCACGCCGACCTCGCGCAGCCGCTTGTTGCGGTCCTCGTGGGTACGGCGGGAGCCCATGGCGCCGACGTAGGCGACGGGGAGCCGGAGGGCCAGTTCGAGGAGCGGTACGTCGAACTTGGCGTCGTGGGTGAGGACGCAGAGCACGGTCCGGCCGTCCACCTGGGCGCTCTCCAGGTAGCGGTGCGGCCAGTCGACCACGATCTCGTCGGCCTCGGGGAAACGCTTCTTCGTGGCGAAGACGGGCCGGGCGTCGCACAGCGTCACGTGGTAGCCGAGGAACTTGCCGATCCGCACCAGGGCGGAGGCGAAGTCGATGGCACCGAAGACGATCATCCGCGGGGGCGGGACGCTGGACTCGACCAGGACCTTGAGCGGCTCTCCGCAGAGCCGGCCGTCGGCGCCGATCTCCAGGACGCCGGTCCTGCCGGCGTCCAGCATGGCGCGGGCCTCTTCGGCGAGGGTGCGGTCCAGCTCGGGGTGGCCGCCGAAGCCGCCCTCGAAGGAGCCGTCGGGGCCGACCACCAGGGCGCGCCCCATCAGCTCGGCCGGGCCTTCGGCGATCCGGGCCAGCGCGGACGCCTCGCCCCGGGCCGCGGCGCGCAGCCCGCCGGCCAGCACCTCCCGCAAGGGGGATCCCACCGGGACCGGGGTCACCAGGATGTCGATGACTCCGCCGCAGGTCAGGCCCACGGCGAAGGCATCGTCGTCGCTGTAGCCGAAGCGCTCCCCGACGGTCTCGCCGTCTTCGATCGCCTGCCGGCACAGCTCGTACACCGCGCCCTCCACACATCCGCCGGAAACCGATCCGATGGCCGTGCCCTCGCTGTCGACGGCGAGCGCGGCCCCGGGCTGCCGGGGGGCGCTCCCGCCGACCGCCACCACGGTGGCGACGGCGAAGTCCCGTCCCTGCTCGACCCACCGGTTCAGTTCTTCGGCGATGTCCAGCATGTGCGGCCTCCTCGGAGAGGGTGTCGGATTCCAGTATCGGGTGCGTGGAGGGTGCGGGCCGCTGGAGGGCGGCCCCAGCCGCCCCGGGTCAGCTGACTCCGAGCCAGCCCTCGATCGGGTGGAGCGCGTAGAAGACCAGGAAGACACCGGTCAGCGCCCACATGAAGCCGCCGATCTCACGGGCCTTGCCCTGAGCGACCTTGATGGCGGTGTAGGAGATGACGCCCGCGGCGACGCCGGCGGTGATCTGGTAGGTGAACGGCATGATCACGACGGTCAGGAAGACCGGGATCGCGGTCGCGCTGTCGGACCAGTCCACGTGGCGGGCGTTCTGCATCATCATCGCGCCGATGACCACCAGGGCGGCGGACGCGACCTCACCGGGGACGATCTGCGTGATCGGGGTGAAGAAGAGGCAGGCGGCGAAGAAGAGGCCGGTGATGACGGAGGCGAAACCTGTGCGGGCACCCTCGCCGACGCCGGTCGCGGACTCGACGAACACGGTCTGGCCGGAGCCGCCCGTGACGCCACCGATGGCGCCACCGGCGCCGTCGATGAAGAGCGCCTTGGACAGGCCCGGCATGCGGCCCTTGTCGTCGGCGAGCTTGGCCTCGGTGCCGACGCCGATGATGGTGGCCATCGCGTCGAAGAAGCCGGCGAGCACCAGGGTGAAGACGATCATGCCGATCGTCATGACGCCGACGTCGCCCCAGCCGCCGAACTCGACCTCGCCGAAGAGCGAGAAGTCGGGCATGGAGACCGCGGAGCCGTTGAGCGCCGGCGGGCCGCTGCGCCAGGCCTTGGCGTCGATGTCCGCCACGGCGTTGAGGACGACCGCCAGGACGGTGCCGCCGATGATGCCGATCAGGATCGCACCGGGGACCCGGCGGGCCTGGAGCATGAAGATGGCCAGCAGCGTGAGGCAGAAGAGCAGGACGGGCCAGCCGGCGAGCTCGCCGGCGGGACCCAGGGTGACGGGACCGCCGACCTCGGAGGCGTGCACGAAGCCCGCCTTCACGAGGCCGATCAGGGCGACGAACATGCCGATGCCCATGGTGATGGCGTGCTTGAGCGCGAGGGGGATAGCGTTCATGATCATCTCGCGGAGGCCGGTGACGACCAGGAGACAGATCACGACGCCGTACATCACGCACATGCCCATGGCCTGCGGCCACGTCATCTGCGGGGCCACCTGCGAGGCCAGGACGCCGGAGACGGACAGGCCGGCGGCCAGCGCCAGCGGGACCTTGCCGACGAAGCCCATGAGCAGGGTGGTCAGGGCCGCGGCGAAGGCGGTGGCCGTGATCAGCGCCTTCTGGCTCATCGTGTCGCCGGCGGCGTCCTTGCCGGAGAGGATCAGCGGGTTGAGCAGGAGGATGTACGCCATGGCCATGAAAGTCGTGATACCGCCACGAATTTCATTGCCGACGCTGGACCCTCTATGGGTGATGTGAAAGTAACGGTCGAGCCAAGAACGCCCCGCGGGGTTCAGAGAGCCGTCGCCGGCCTCTTCCGCGGTGGTCTTGGGCTCCACAGACGACTGGGTCATGGTGCCTAACTCCCAAGGTTCAAAGGGGCACCCGCATAAAGATTGGAGACGCGGGATTTGGGAAACTGCGTTGGCTGCACGACCCGGGGTGACGGCCCGAGGCGACGCGAAATGTGCACTGCGTGTACTGCGGGTAGTGCGGGGTGACCGCTGGTACTACGTGGGGGTTTCGCAGGGGTTCTGCGGGGTGACGCGGACCGCGAGCGGTGCGGTACTGGTGCGTGGTGCTCCGGGCGGCGCGGCGTGAAGTGTGACGTTCCCGAACCGCGCCGCCCGGAAGTCCGGGGTGTGACGGTCCGGGGGCCCTCCGGCCCCCGGACCACGCCGTCCTAGAGGGTGCCGGTGAGGGCTTCCGGACGGATCGGCGTCTTGTTGAGCTCCAGGCCCGTCGCCTGCCGGATCGCCGCGAGGACGGCCGGGGTGGACGAGAGGGTCGGGGCCTCGCCGAGACCGCGAAGGCCGTACGGCGCGTTCGGGTCGGCCAGCTCCAGGACGTCGACCGGGATGGTCGGGGTGTCCAGGATGGTCGGGATCAGGTAGTCCGTGAAGGAGGGGTTGCGCACCTTCGCGGTCTTCGGGTCCACGATGATCTCCTCCATGACCGCCACGCCGAGACCCTGGGTGGTGCCACCCTGGATCTGGCCGACCACGGAGAGCATGTTCAGCGCCTTGCCCACGTCCTGGGCGGTCGCCAGCTCGACGACCTTGACGAGGCCGAGCTCGGTGTCCACCTCGACGACCGCGCGGTGCGCGGCGAAGGTGTACTGGACGTGGCCGTCGCCCTGGCCGGTGACCAGGTCGAAGGGGACGGTCGGGCGGTGACGGAACTCGAGCTCGAGGTCGATCGGGTCCTCGCCCTCCAGGACGTCCGCCAGGTCCGCGAGCACCTCGCCGCCGTCGGTGACGACCTTGCCGCCCTCCAGGAGCAGCTCGGCGGTCGCCCACGCCGGGTGGTAGGAGCCGTTCTTGCGGCGGCCGATCTCGAGGACGGCCTCGCGGACGGCCTCACAGGTGTTCTTCACGGCGCCACCGGTCATGTACGTCTGCCGGGAGGCGGACGTGGAACCGGCGGAGCCGACCTGCGTGTCGGCCGGGTGGATGGTCACCTGCGTGACGCCCAGCTCCGTACGGGCGATCTGCGCGTGGACGGTGACACCGCCCTGGCCGACCTCCGCCATGGCCGTGTGCACCATCGCGACGGGCTCGCCGTTGATGACCTCCAGGCGCACCCGGGCGGTCGAGTAGTCGTCGAAGCCCTCGGAGAAGCCGACGTTCTTGATGCCGACCGCGTACCCGACGCCGCGGACGACGCCCTCGCCGTGCGTGGTGTTGGACAGGCCGCCCGGCAGCGCGCGGACGTCCGCGCCCTCGCCGGCGCTCTCCCACTGGCGCTCCGGCGGCAGCGGGCGGGCCTTGACCCGGCGCAGCAGTTCGGCGACCGGGGCCGGGGAGTCCACGACCTGGCCGGTGGGCATGATCGTGCCCTGCTCCATGGCGTTGAGCTGGCGGAACTCGACCGGGTCCATGCCCAGCTTCGCCGCGAGCTTGTCCATCTGGGCCTCGTACGCGAAGCAGGCCTGGACGGCGCCGAAGCCGCGCATCGCGCCGCAGGGCGGGTTGTTCGTGTAGAGCGCGATCGCCTCGATGTCCACGTCGTCGATGACGTACGGGCCCACCGAGAGGGAGGACGCGTTGCCGACGACGGCCGGGGAAGCCGACGCGTAGGCACCGCCGTCGAGCACGATCTTGCACTTCATGTGCGTGATCTTGCCGTCCTTGGTGGCGCCGTGCTCGTAGTACAGCTTCGCCGGGTGGCGGTGCACGTGGCCGAAGAAGGACTCGAAGCGGTTGTAGACCATCTTGACCGGCTTGTTGGTCGCGAGGGCCAGCAGGCAGGCGTGGATCTGCATCGAGATGTCCTCGCGGCCGCCGAAGGCACCGCCGACGCCGGAGAGCGTCATGCGCACCTTCTCCTCGGGCAGGCCGAGGACGGGGGCGATCTGCTTGAGGTCCGAGTGCAGCCACTGGGTGGCGACGTACAGGTCGACGCCGCCGTCCTCGGACGGCACGGCGAGACCGGACTCCGGGCCGAGGAAGGCCTGGTCCTGCATGCCGAAGGTGTACTCGCCCTCGACGATGACGTCGGCGCGCTTGCGGGCCTCTTCCACGTTGCCGCGGATGATCGGCTGGCGGTGCACGATGTTCGGGTGCGGGACGTGCCCGGCGTGGTGGTCGTCGCGGCCCTCGTGGATCAGCGGCGCGTCGGCGGCGAGGGCGGAGGCCTCGTCGGTGACGAGCGGCAGCTCCCGGTAGTCGATCTTGATCTTGGCCGCGGCGCGGCGGGCGGTCTCCGGGTGGTCGGCGGCCACGAGGGCGACCGGCTCACCGTGGTGACGTACCCGGCCGTTGGCGAGGACCGGGGTGTCCTGGATCTCGAGGCCGTAGTTCTTCATCTCGGCCGGCAGGTCCGCGTACGTGAGCACGGAGTACACGCCGGGGGTGGCGAGCGCCTCGGAGATGTCGATGGACGCGATCTCGGCGTGGGCGACGGTGCTGCGCAGGGTCTGGCCCCACAGCATGTCCTCGTGCCACATGTCCGAGGAGTACGCGAACTCGCCGGTGACCTTGAGCGTGCCGTCGGGGCGCAGCGTGGACTCGCCGATGCCGCCCTTGTTGTGCTTCTGGGTGACGTTCGTCGGCGTACCGGAGGGAGTGGTGCGGGTGTTGGCCATGATCAGACAGCCTCTCCCTGACGGGCGGCCGCGAGGCGGACCGCGTCGAGGATCTTCTCGTAGCCCGTGCAGCGGCACAGGTTGCCGGACAGGGCCTCACGGATGTCCTGGTCGGACGGGTCGGAGTTGCTCTCCAGGAGGGCGTCGGCCTGGACCAGCAGACCCGGGGTGCAGAAACCGCACTGGACGGCGCCGGCGTCGATGAACGCCTGCTGGATGTTGGAGAGCTCGGCGCCCTCACCGGTCTGGGAGTCGGTGCCCTTGGCGGACCACTGCTTGGCCTCGTCCGTGGAGACGCCCTGGGAGCCGCCGCACGCGCTGGTGCCGCAGGCGTGGCCGTGCGCGTCGCGCTGCTTGGCGAAGTCGGCCAGGCCCTCGACGGTCACGACGTCACGGCCCTCGACCTGGCCGGCCGCGACCAGGCAGGAACAGACCGGCACTCCGTCGAGACGGACGGTGCAGGAACCGCACTCGCCCTGCTCGCACGCGTTCTTCGAGCCGGGAAGGCCCAGACGCTCACGCAGCACGTAGAGGAGGGACTCGCCCTCCCACACGTCGTCGGCTTCCTGCGGACGACCGTTGACAGTGAAATTGACGCGCATGGTTACGCAGCCCCTTCAAGCGAGCGGCCGTTGTCGCCGCGGTACTGCTCCCACGTCCAGACGAGCTGACGGCGAGCAAGGATGCCAACCGCGTGACGGCGGTACTTCGCCGTGCCGCGGACGTCGTCGATCGGGTTGCACGCGCCGGAGGCGAGTTCACCGAACTGCTTGGCGATCGACGGGGTGATGACCTTGCCGTTGTCCCAGAACCCGCCCTCTTCGAGCGCGGCGTTCAGGAACTCCTCGGCGGCCTTGGCCCGGATCGGGGTGGGGGCGGCGGAGGCGATGCCCGTACGCACGGTGCGGGTGTCGGTGTGCAGCGCGAGGCCGAAACCGCAGACGGCGATGACCATCGCGTTGCGGGTGCCGACCTTCGAGTACTGCTGCGGGCCCGTGGCGTTCTTGATGTGGACCGTCTTGATGAGCTCGTCGGCGGCGAGCGCGTTGCGCTTCACGCCGGTGTAGAACTCGTCGATCGGGATGAGGCGGGAGCCGCGCACCGACTCGACCTCGACGTGGCAGTCGGCGGCGAGCAGGGCGGGGTGGGAGTCACCGGCGGGCGAGGCGCAACCGAGGTTGCCGCCGACACCGCCGCGGTTGCGGATCTGCGGGGACGCGACCGTGTGCGAGGCGAGCGCGAGACCCGGCAGCGTACCGCGCAGGTTCTCCATGATCTGGGTGTACGGGACGGAGGCGCCGAGCTTGGTGACCTCCTCGCCGACCTCCCACTCCCGCAGCAGCTCGATGCGGTTGAGGTCCAGGAGGTATTCCGGACGGCGGTGATCGAAGTTGATCTCGACCATGATGTCGGTGCCACCCGCAATCGGCACAGCTGTGGGGTACTCGGCCTTGGCGGCGAGTGCCTCCTCCCAGCTGGCGGGGCGAAGGAAGTCCATGTCGGCTCTCTTCTTCTTAATCGGGTCGTTCACTTCAAGCCAGGAGGCCGAAGGGCCCTCGACTGGTCGTTCACGTGCTGTTAACGCGGTGTGGAGCCAGTACACAAGCCCGGTGTCCCTCGGGTGCAGTCACCGAAACCATGAAGGAGTTGGCTGGCGGCCTCCTTCGTCTTGTAGATTCGTATGAAAGGCAGGATGCGACGACCTGCCCGATTTCCAACGGCAACATTCGAGACAGATCGGCGGCGACATCATGCGGCTGCGCGCACTGCTGGAAACCGAGGCGCTGGGGCTGCGGCTGCTGGGCGGCGAGGAAGAACTCGACCGGACGGTCCGCGGGGTCATGACGACCGACCTGAGGGATCCCAGCCGATACCTGTCGGGGGGAGAACTTGTCCTCACGGGGCTGGCATGGCGAAGAAATTCAGCCGACTCCGAGCCATTCGTACGAATCCTCGCGAGCGCGGGAGTGGCGGGCCTCGCGGCCGGCGAAGCGGAACTGGGAGACATCCCCGACGATCTGGTTTCAGCCTGTCGGCGCAACCGGCTCCCGCTCTTCGCGGTGAACGAGGACGTCGCGTTCGCCACCATCACGGAATACGTGGTGCGGCAGGTCTCCGGGGAACGCGCGGGCGACCTGGCGGCGGTCGTGGACCGCCACCGGCGTCTGATGACCTCGGGCCCCGCGGGCGGCGGACCCGATGTGGTGCTGGATCTGCTCACCACGGACCTCGATCTGCGGGCCTGGGTGCTCTCGCCCACCGGCCGGCAGATCGCCGGGGCCGGCGAGCCGCTCGCTCCGGGCATCTGCGCGGCGCTGGCCAGCGAACACCTCGCGGCGGTCCGGACCGGCCGCAGGGGTCCGCACCGGATGTCCATCCAGGGTATTACGTACTCCCTCTTCCCGATCAGAGGACACGGCCGGGGCCCGGCCGCCGCCGCGCGTGACGTGCGCGAGAGCGTGCTGTCCGACTGGCTGCTGGCCGTCGAGGCGGACGCGGGCGACTGGCCGGCCGAGCGCCTGGACCTGCTCCAGGGCGTCACCCAGCTCATCGCGGTGGAGCGGGACCGCCGCGACGCGGCCCGTACGGTGCGCCGCCGGCTGGCGCAGGAGGTGCTGGAGCTGGTCCAGACGGGCGCTCCGCCCGCCGAGATCGCCGCCCGCCTGCGGGTGGCCGCGCCCGTCCTGCTGCCCGGCCTGGGCGTCGCCCCGCACTGGCAGGTCGTCGTGGCGCGGGTGGACTGGGAGGGCGGGAACATCCCCGGCGGCCCGGTGGCCCAGTCGCTGCTGGAGGAGATCCTGGTCGACCCGTCGATGGCCGGACCCGAACCGTCCGATCGGATCGCGGTGGCCCATGCGGGTGACGAGGCGATCGCCCTCGTACCGCTGGCCGCGCTCTCCGGCGACGCCGGCGAGGACAAGGGCCCCGACTCCGCCCTGCACGCCGACGTGCTCCTGGCGGCCGTACGCGAGCCCCTGGCGGCCGGCCTGGCCGACGACGGCCGGCTCACCCTCGGCGTCAGCGCGGCCGTGCACTCCGCCGAGGGACTGCGCGGGGCGCTGGAGGAGGCCCGGCACGCCCGCCGGGTCGCGGCGGCCCGGCCCGGCCGGGTCTGCGCGGCCGGCCACCACGAGCTGGCCTCGCACGTACTGCTGCTGCCGTTCGTGCCGGACGACGTCCGCCGCGCCTTCACGGCCCGCCTGCTGGACCCGCTGCGCGACTACGACCGCAGGCACCGGGCGGAGCTCATCCCGACCCTGGAGGCGTTCCTGGACTGCGACGGCTCCTGGACGCGCTGCGCGACGCGGCTGCACCTGCACGTCAACACGCTGCGCTACCGGGTCGGGCGAATCGAGCAGCTGACGGGGCGGGACCTTTCGCGCCTGGAGGACAAGCTCGATTTCTTCCTCGCACTGCGCATGAGCTGACCAACTCCCTGATCGCGGGGGGTGGTCCCGGGAGGGGCCGGGCCGGGGCGGCTGACGAGCCGTCCGGACTTTGTGAAAGAGTTCACCCGACCCCTTGGCCGATGCGGCCGATCCGTGCTCTCATTTCGCCCCAGGGCTCAACGACGTGCTGCTTGGTTGCTTCGGGGAGGGCACTGTGGCGGATACCGCCATGTCCGGTGCGGGATCTACGGGGGGCGACGACCCCCTCCAGCGGGCGATATGGCGGCTGCGCTCGCGCGGCTGTTGGACGGACGCGGCGGCCCTGCTGACGCCGCACGCGGACGAGGCGGGGGCGGCGGTGCAGCGCACCGCGCTCCTGGTGGAGAGGTGCCTGTTCACCGGCCAGGGCTGGTCCGACGCGGAGGACGCGCTGCGGGTGGCCGAGGCCGTGGCCCACGACGACGACGAGCGGGGCGCGGCGGCCTGCGAGCGGGGCCAGCTGGCGTACGCGGCGACCGTGCTCGGCGTACGGGACCGGGCGGACGAGGCCCGCTCGGCGCTGGGCCGCGCGGCCGCCCTGCTGTCCCCCGGGTCGCGGACGCGCCCGCTGCTGGACTTCCGGCGGGGCCTGGTCGCCGAGCACCTGGCGGACGCCCCGCAGGCGGCCCGGCCGGCGTACCACCGCGCGCACACGGGCGCGCTGGCCCACGGCGACACGCTGCTGCTGTCCTTCACGTGGCGCCACCTCGCCGCACTGGCGCTGCGGGACGGCGAGGTCGCGGAGGCCCGCAAGGGCTTCTCGGAGTCCCTGCGGATCCGGGAGGACCTGGGTTTCCTGGTCGGCACGGCCCCGGCGCTGGCGGCGCTGGCCGAGGTGGAACCGGAGCCCGAGGCCGCCCGGCTGCGCGCGGAGGCCCGGCGCCTGTTCCACCTGCTGGGCGGCATCCCGACGTGGCTGGCGGACCAGCTGGCCCCGGCGGCGTAGGGGCGCCGGGCGGGCGTGAGGCGGCATCCCAGGCGGGCGTCGGCGGGTCAAGCGCCGTCGACGTCCCGGGCGGGCGTCGGGGCCTCAGGCCGGGGAGCCCGCGAAGTGCTCGCGTACGAGCGACTCCACCACCAGGAGGTCCTGCGCGATCAGGGCCTCCAGCAGGGCGGAGTGCTCGGCCGCGTCGGCCACCAGGTCGGCGCGGCGCACGCGCGGGGCGCCGGGCAGGGGCCACTGGGCGCGCCGGTGCAGTTCCTCCGCGATCTGCGCCAGTTGGCCGTTGCCCGACAGGGAGAGCACGGCCCGGTGGAAGGCCCGGTCGGCGTCCGCGTACCGGGGCAGGTCCCCCTCGGCGGCCGCCTCGGCGGTGGCGAGGGCGGCCGGGCGCAGGGACTCCCAGGTCGCGGCGGGCACCGAGCGGGCCAGCCGGAGCATCACGGGCACTTCGATCAGGGCCCGGACCTCGGACAGTTCGGCCTGGGCGCGGGGGGTGCGGCTCAGCACCCGGAAGCCCCGGTTGGGCAGGCATTCCACCGCCCCCTCCAGCGCCAGCTGCTGCATCGCCTCGCGGACGGGGGTCGCCGAGACCCCGAACCGCTCGCCGAGCGCGGGGCCCGAGTAGATCTCCCCCGGCGCCAGCTCCCCGTCCACGAGGGCGGCGCGCAGCGCTTCGAGGACCTGTCCGCGCACCGAATGGCGCAGCACCTTCTGCGGCGGGATCAGGGGCTCGTCCGGCGGCGCCTGCTCCGCCGGCCCCACCGGCTCTTCCGACACCAGGGCGTGGGCCGCTTCGTGCACTCGGTCCTCCTCCGGGTCTCGACCGGTTCCGAGGATAGGTGACGGGCCCACGGGCGTCGCGGACGTGAGCGGCGGGAGGAAGCGGGCGGCCCCGGCCTCCCCCCACCACCGGAGATCCGCTAAGGTAAGCCTTACCTTCTCTCACGACCCGTGATTCGGTGGTCCGCCATGCCCGGCTCGGCTGTTCCCGCCCCGCCCCCGTCCGCCCCCGCCCCGGCCGGCTCTCCGGTGGCACGCGCGTACGAGCGCCTGGCGGCCGCCCATCCGGGCCTGCGGGCCGAGGAGCGCGGCGCGCACGAACCCCTCCCTCGCGGTGCGGGCTGGGTCGGCGCGCACGAGCTCGCGGCGGGCGGCGCGGCCCTGGACGCCCACCTCGCCTGGGACGAGGCCCAGGTCCTGCGGGACTACGGGCGCCGGGGCCGGCCCGACGTGGTGGCCGGGTTCGGGCTCCACCGGTACGCCTGGCCGGCCTGCCTGCTGATCACCGTCCCGTGGTTCCTGGAACGCCGGGTGCCCCGGCTGCCCGTGGACCGGGTGGCCTTCCACAGGACCCAGGGGCGGATGTCCGTACGGGTGGAGGAGTTCGCCTGCCTGCCGGGCGACCCGGCGGCCTCCCTCCCCGGGGCACGGGTCGTGCCCGGCGAGGAGGCCCTGCGCGAGGAGGTGCGGGCAGCGGTGGCCCAGCACCTCGGACCGCTGCTGGAAGGTTTCGGCCCGCGGATGCGGCGCGGCCGCCGCGCGCTGTGGGCGATGGCCGCCGACGAGGTGGTCGAGGGGCTCTGGTACGTCGGGAGCCTGCTCGGCGAGGAGCGGCGGGCCGTGCGCGAGCTGGAACTGCTGCTGCCGGGCGCGCTCGCCCCGTACACGGCCGGCGCCGGCTTCCGGGCCCTCGCCGGTGCCGGCGGGGCGGAGCTCACCACCCGGGACCGGGCGAGCTGCTGCTTCTTCTACACGATCCGCCCGGAGGACACCTGTACGACCTGCCCGCGCACCTGTGACGCGGACCGCGTCACCCGGCTCACGGCGGCCACCGGCTGAACCCACCCGCACGGATGAAGTGGATTCGAACTCAACTCGGTCCGACCGAGAGCCAGTTCGACCCACAACACCCTATCCGACGGGACCCGCCCCCCGATGGCGTCCACTTGCCCCGAAACCCACGTGCACCACTGACCGGCTGCGCCACTATGGCGCCCGGAAAGCCGCATACGCGAGGCAAGGGACATCCGCATGAGACTGACCGACATATCGCTGGACTGGCTGCTGCCCGGCAGCCTGTTGATCCTGGGCGTGCTTGCGGCAGTGGCGGTACTGGCCCGGGGCAAGCGTGAGGGCGAGAAGGCGGCGGCCGACGACAGCTGGGAACGCAGCGAGGAACGCCGCCGCCGCAAGGAGGCCGTCTACGGGACCGCCTCGTACGTCCTGCTCTTCTGCTGCGCGGCGGTGGCCGCCGCGCTCTCCTTCCACGGGCTGGTCGGCTTCGGCCGGCAGAACCTGAACCTCTCCGGAGGCTGGGAGTACCTGGTCCCCTTCGGCCTCGACGGCGCCGCCATGTTCTGCTCGGTGCTCGCCGTCCGCGAGGCCAGCCACGGCGACGCGGCCCTCGGCTCCCGGATGCTGGTCTGGCTGTTCGCCGGGGCGGCGGCCTGGTTCAACTGGGTGCACGCACCGCGGGGTTCGGGCCACGACGGTGCCCCGCAGTTCTTCGCCGGGATGTCGCTCTCGGCGGCGGTGCTCTTCGACCGGGCCCTCAAGCAGACCCGCCGCGCGGCACTGCGCGAGCAGGGCCTGATCCCGCGTCCGCTGCCGCAGATCCGCATGGTCCGCTGGCTGCGGGCGCCCCGGGAGACCTTCGGCGCCTGGTCGCTCATGCTGCTGGAGGGGGTACGCACCCTCGACGAGGCGGTGGACGAGGTGCGCGAGGACAAGAAGGAGCGTGAACGGGACCGGCACCGCAGGCGGGAGCAGCACCGCCTGGACCGCGCCCACATCAAGGCGCTGGGCCGGCAGAACAGGGCCTTCGGGCGGACCCGGGGACGCCAGGTCGACCTGCCGGGGCTCGCCCCCGGGCCGGGCTCCGCGCCGGTCGGCGCGGAGCCCGCCATATCGGAAGCGGGACAGCTGCCCCTGCGCCGAAGGCCCTCACTGCAGGCCGTGAACGGAACCGAACCCCTTGATCCGCCCGGCCCCCGGACGGTGGACCTCACCGCCGAGGACGACACCCAGACGATCCCCCGGCTCGACTCCCTGGAGCGCAAACTGAAGGACCTGGAGCAGCAGTTCGGCTGACCGGACCGCGAGCACGGAGGCGGGGTGCCCCCGGGTGCCCCGCTTCCGCACGCTCAGGCCCGGCCCGTGCCCGTCACCCCCAGCTCGAACCAGACCACCTTGCCGCGCCCCGGCCCGAGCGGGTCCACGCCCCAGTCGTCGGCCAGCGCCTGCATCAGGACCAGTCCGCGGCCGTGCGTACCGTCGTCGGCGGACGGTACGTACGGCCGGGGCAGGAGTGCGGCGTGGTCGCGGACCTCGACCCGGAGCCGGCCGCCCCTGAGGCTCGCGGACACCTCGGCGCCCTGTTCGGTGTGCACGAGGGCGTTGGTGACGACCTCGGTGATCAGCAGTTCGGCCGCCTCGGCCGCCTCGCCGCGGCAGCGGTGCCGCAGCAGCTCCCGCAGGGCCCGGCGCACCTCGCCCACGGCCTTCAGGTCGGCCCGGCGCACGCTGCGCGCCATCTCGGCGCGGTCCTGCCCGGCACCCGTCGACGGCTCCCGCGCCAAGGGCCGTTCGGTCCTCCACGTCTTCCCGGTCTTCGCCCCCACCCGCACGGCGACATACCTCCCCGTATAGCGCTGCCCGTGGTCTCGAACAGGTCTACGGGATGCATGCCCCTGGTGACGGTCCGCACTCCTTCGGGCTCAAGGCCTGGGCACGTTGCGGAGGTTGGAACGAGCCATGTGAACCATCCGGCCGACCCCGCCGTCCAGCACGATCTTGCTGGCGGACAGTGCGAATCCGGTCACCATCCCGGCACTGATCTTCGGCGGGATCGACAGGGCGTCGGGGTCGGTCACCACGTCCACCAGCGCGGGCCCCTTGTGCCGGAACGCGTCCTTCAAAGCGCCCGTGAGCTGCTTGGGCTTCTCCACCCGCACCCCGTAGGCACCCGCCGCGCGGGCGATCGCGGAGAAGTCCGGATTGCGGTTCGTCGTTCCGTACGAGGGAAGGCCGGAAACCAGCATCTCCAACTCCACCATGCCCAGGGAGGAGTTGTTGAAGAGAACCACTTTGACGGGCAGGTCGTACTGCACCAGGGTGAGGAAATCTCCCATCAGCATCGAGAAGCCGCCGTCACCCGACATCGACACCACTTGACGGCGGCGGTCCGTGAACTGTGCGCCGATGGCCTGCGGGAGGGCGTTGGCCATGGAGCCGTGGCTGAAGGAGCCGATGATGCGCCGCTTGCCGTTCGGGGAAAGATAGCGCGCCGCCCAGACGTTGCACATGCCCGTGTCGACGGTGAACACGGCGTCGTCGTCGGCCAGTTCATCGAGGACGGAGGCCACGTACTCGGGGTGGATCGGCGTGTGCTTCTCCACCTTGCGCGTGTACGCCTTCACCACCCCCTCCAGCGCGTCCGCGTGCTTCTTCAGCATCCGGTCCAGGAAGCGGCGGTCCTCCTTGGGCCGCACCCTCGTGTTCAGCGCGCGCAGGGTCTCCCGCACGTCCCCCCAGACCGCGAGGTCCAACTGGGAGCGGCGGCCCAGGTGTTCCGGCCGGATGTCCACCTGGACGATCTTCACGTCGTCGGGGAGGAAGGCGTTGTACGGGAAGTCCGTGCCGAGCAGGACCAGCAGGTCGCACTCGTGCGTGGCCTCGTAGGCGGCGCCGTAGCCCAGCAGACCGCTCATGCCGACGTCGTACGGATTGTCGTACTGGATCCATTCCTTGCCGCGCAGGGCGTGGCCGACGGGGGCCTTGACCCGGCCGGCGAACTCCATGACCTCGGCGTGCGCGCCCGCGGTACCGCTGCCGCAGAAGAGCGTCACCTTGCCGGCCTCGTCGACCAGCCGGACCAGCTTCTCGATCTCCTCGTCGCCGGGCCGTACGGTCGGCCGGGCCGTCACCAGGGCGTGCTCCACCGCCTTCTCCGGAGCCGGCTGCGCGGCGATGTCCCCGGGCAGCGCGACGACGCTGACACCGCCGCGGCCGATGGCGTGCTGGACGGCGGTCTGGAGCAGCCGGGGCATCTGCGCCGGGTTGGAGATCAGCTCGCTGTAGTGGCTGCACTCGCGGAACAGCTGGTCGGGGTGGGTCTCCTGGAAGTAGCCGAGCCCGATCTCACCGGAGGGGATGTGCGAGGCGAGCGCGAGGACGGGGGCCATGGAGCGGTGGGCGTCGTACAGGCCGTTGATCAGGTGGAGGTTGCCGGGCCCGCAGGAGCCCGCACAGGCGGCGAGCCGGCCGGTGATCTGGGCCTCGGCGCCCGCCGCGAACGCGGCCGTCTCCTCGTGGCGGACCTGGATCCACTCGATGCCACCCGTCCGGCGGATCGCGTCGACGACGGGGTTCAGGCTGTCGCCGACGACTCCGTACACCCGGCGCACGCCCGCGCGCACGAGGATGTCCACGAACTGCTCCGCCACGTTCTGCTTGGCCATGGAAGGCGCCCTTTCCGGTTCCTCGCGAGCCGTGTGCGCCTTCCATCCACGCACGTCCCGCCCGGCTACGCCTCCCAGAGCGCGACGGCCGTCCGGTCGTCGGCGTAGCCCTTGAGGCGGAGCTGGGCGTCCGCGAGGAACGCCGCCAGGCCCGGCGGCTCCCCCTGCGACCAGCGGGCGGCGAGCTCGGCCGGAAGCAGGCTCTCCTCCCGCATCGGCTCCGCGAGGCCCCCGGAACAGAGCAGCAGGGTGTCACCCGGGCGGGCCACGGACGCCCGGAACCGGAAGGCGCCGCCCGGCGCCCCGGTGGCCGGATCGGCGGCCTCCAGGTCCTGCCAGCGGCCGGCGCGCAGCCTGAAGGCCCCGCCCGCGCCCGCGCCGAAGGACACCCGGTGGGGGCAGTGCGGGTCCAGCGGCAGCAGGAGCCCGCGCAGCCCGGCGGTGTACGCCTCCTCCGCGAGCCCGAGTTCAGCGGCGCGGGCCCGCAGCCGCCCGTAGCCCCGGTCGGTGAGGCGCTGGAGCCCCGACAGCAGGGCCTCGCGCCGGCCCGCACGGATGTCCTCGGCCAGCCGCTCCCGGCTGCGCCCGACGGCCGCCGCGACGAGGTGGCCCAGCTCGGCGGCGGCCTCGCGGGCGCCGGGCGCGGCCCGGTCCCCGCCGGCCAGGACCACCAGCACGAGCGCTTCGTCGCCGCTGCCGAAGCGGGCGGTGAGCAGGAAGTCCCGCCGGGCCTCGCCCCGGTAGCGGGCGGAGTCCCCGCGCAGCGAGGCGGCCCGCAGGGTGTACGTGCCGTAGCGGGCGCCCTCCAGGACGGTGTCGGGGGTCAGGAAGTCGAGCGCGGCGGGGTCGGCCGCGGGCAGTGCCCCCGGCTCGGCGGCGTAGGTGGGGGCACGGTCCCCGAGGTGGCGCACCGCGGGCCGCTCGGGCCCGGGCCCCCGTTCGGGTGGCGGGGCCCAGCCGGGTCCGGGGGCCGGCGGCACGGCCACGTCCCCCCGCGCGTACCCGGTCTCGCCGGCCACCCGCGGATCCGCCGCGGGGGGCGCCGTGCGCTGCGGGGGCAGGGGCGCCGGGGGTACGGGCGGGGGCGGGGGCGGCCCGGCGATCCGGTACCCGGGCGGCGGCTCGGTCGGCGGCGGTACGGACGGCAGACCCCCGGGGGCCGGAACCGCCGGTGGCGGGGCGGGCGGCGCCCCGGCCGTCGGAGGCTGCGCCTCCGGCCGCCGCCCCGCCTCCCCGGCCCCGGCGGACACCTCGGGCGGCTCCCGCCGGGGGCCCGGCAGGGGGGGCCCGGCCGGCGCCGGGCCGGTCACCAGGACCGACGCCGAGCGGAAGCGCTGGTCCAGGGTTTCCCCCGGGTCGGGGGCGGGGCCCGCCTCGGGGTCCTCGTACAGCTTCTGCCACCAGTCCTCGGCGCCCTGCTGACTCATGCCCCCATTCTCGGCCCGACCGGGCGGCGGAAAACGCCGAATGCACGAAAAGGACCCCCTGGGCCACCGCCCGGTGAACCCCACCGCACGGATCCCGTACGCCCGTTCGCCCGCCCGGGGGCGTTCGGACGCATCGCTCTCACCGGACGAAATCACCTCATCCACTCCGCAAAGGGCCCATGCCGGGAGGATGTTGGTGCCGCGGGGGAGCCGCCGTGACAGCGGAGCGGGGGATGCGGCGAAGATGGCAGCGGCGGGTTCGCGCCGTGGCCGCTCCCCGCCGGGAACGGCTCTGGGGAGTGGGGTGGACGGGTTGCTGGGAGCGATAGGCCTGGACGAGGGCCAGGAATCGGCGTACCGCGCGCTGGTGGCACTGGGGGCGGCGGAGGTGCCCGACCTGGCACACCGGTTGACGCTGCCCGTGCCGCAGACCGAGCGGGCGCTGCGGCACCTGGAGCGCCACGGCCTCGCGGCCCGGTCCTCGGCCCGCCCGGGCCGCTGGGTGGCGGCACCGCCGGACGTCGCCCTCGGAGCCCTGCTGACCCAGCAGCGCCACGAACTGGAGCAGGCCGAGACGGCCGCGGCGCTGCTCGCGCGCCAGTACCGGGCGGAAGCGGCCGAACCCTCCGTGCACGACCTGGTGGAGGTGGTCACGGGAGCGAGCGCCGTGGCCCACCGCTTCCACCAGCTCCGGCTGGGCGCGACGGAAGAGGTCTGCGCGCTGGTCAGCGGCCGGCACCGGGCGGTGGCCGAGGCCGAGGACCGGGTGGCCGTACGGGGCGTCGAGTACCGGGTGGTCGTCGAGCGCGAGGTGCTCACGCTGCCCACCGGGATGCGGGAGGCCTCCAGCGCACTGGCCCGCGGCGAACGGATCCGGGTGACGGGAGCGGTACCCACGAAGCTGGTGATCGCGGACGGCACCCTCGCCATGGTCCCGCTGACGGTCCGCGGGGCGGAGCCGACGGCCCTGGTGGTGCACGCGTCGGGCCTGCTCGAATCGCTGCGCGGCCTCTTCGAGGCGGTGTGGCGGGAGTCCCTCCCCCTGAGGCTGGGCGTCACGGGCCACCCCGAGGAGGGCGACGGCGGCCCCGACACCACCGACCTGGAGATCCTCTCCCTGCTGCTGGCCGGGATGACGGACGCGAGCGTGGCCAAACACCTGGACCTGGGCCTGCGGACGGTCCAGCGGCGCGTGAAGGGGCTGATGGAGCTGACGGGCGTGACGACCCGGCTCCAGCTCGGCTGGCACGCGTACGAACGGGGCTGGGTGGCCCGATAGCCGGGGGTCGGTCAGGCTGAGCCCATGGATCTGCCTCAGCTGCTCCTGGTGGGGCTGGTGCTGCTGCTCGGGGTGCTGGGGGTACTGGTCCCGGGAGTGCCGGGGACATGGCTGGTCTGGGCGGGGCTGCTGTGGTGGGCCCTGCACGAGCGGTCCGCCGCCGCATGGGCGGTCCTGGTCGCCTCGACGGCCCTGCTGCTGGTGGTGCAGGTGGTGAAGTGGCAACTGCCGCCGCGGCGGCTGCGGGGTGTCGGGGTCACCCGCCGCATGGCGGCTTACGCGGGCGCGGGCGCGGTGGCGGGCTTCGTCCTGCTGCCGGTGGTCGGGGCGGTGCCGGGCTTCGTGGGCGGCATCTACCTCTCCGAACGCCGCCGGCTGGGCACGCACGGGGAGGCGTGGGCGTCGGTCCGGGCGGTGATGCGGGCGGTGGGGACGAGCGTGCTGGTGGAGCTGCTCGCGTGCCTTCTGGTTACGGCGGCGTGGCTCGGAACGGTGCTGGCCGTGTAGCCGGGCTACCGCTGCGCGGGCCGGAGTCCCCTACCCGCCCTTCGCCCGTTCCCCGGGCTGCGCCCGGACCCCCTCCTGGGGCTCCGCCCCCAGACCCCCGCGCCTCAAACGCCGGCGGGGTTGGATGTGCCCGCGCAGCCCGCCCGCCTGCGGACCGTCTCCTGGGGGCCAGCCCCCAGACCCCCGCGCCTCAAACGCCGGCGGGGCTGAAGTTGCCGACCCGGGTGGAGTTGCCGGCCAAGACGGAGTTGCCAGCCAAGGAGAAGTTGCAGGCCGAGCCGGGACTGCAGACGAGGCGGCCGACGAGGCGGAGTTGCCAGCAGCACGCCTGCCCGGGCAAAGACACCCGGGCGGCCGGAGAACCACGTGAGGGGGCGGGGACGGGGTGGGGTGTCGTCCGGGGCCAAAACGAGATGAATTCGGCGCCCGGTACCGAGCACAACCGGATCCGGAACAGGCGCCGAACATCGAAGCCCGCCCCGGACGACACCCCACCCCGGCACCGACCCCGACCCGAAGCCACCCCACCCGAACCCCGCCCGGCCAGGGCAACACCCCACCCGCACCCCGCCCGGCCAGGGCAACCGCCCGGCAGGGCAACCACCCTGCCGGGCAGCCACCCCACCCCCGAACCGCCCGGCCAGGGCCCCCGCTAGTTGCCCCGCTTCGCCGCGTAATTCGCGCGCCCCACCGCCGACTTCATGCGCCAGTCCCGGCGGATCTCCGCCCGCAGCCTGGCGTCGGTCTTCGCGACGATCCGCTGGTTCTCGCGCAGCAGCTTGCGGTAGCTCTCCAGGCGCCGCTCAGGCAGCGCGCCCTCCGCCACCGCCTCCAGCACCGCGCACCCCGGCTCCGCCTCGTGCGCGCAGTCGTGGAAGCGGCACTGCTCGGCGTACTCCTCGATCTCCGAGAACACCTGCCCCACCCCCGCCTCCGCGTCGAAGAGCCCGACGCCGCGCAGCCCCGGGGTGTCGATCAGAACGCCCCCGCCCGGCAGGGCGAGCAGGTTGCGCGTGGTGGTGGTGTGGCGGCCCTTGCCGTCGACCTCGCGGGTCTCCTGGACGTGCATGACGTCGGCGCCGAGCAGCGCGTTCGCCAGCGTGGACTTGCCCGCGCCGGAGATGCCGAGCAGCACGCTCGTACCGTCGGCGACGATCGCGGCGAGCACGTCCGTGCCCTCCCCCGTGTGGGAGGAGACGGTGAGGACCTGCACGCCCGGAGCGCTGGTTTCCACATCCTGCACCAGGTGGGCCAGGGTGCTCGGGTCCGGGACCAGGTCGGCCTTGGTCAGGACGACCAGCGGCTGTGCACCCGACTCCCACGCCAGCGCGAGGAACCGCTCGATCCGGCCGAGGTCGAGCTCGACGGCGAGCGAGACCGCGATGATCGCGTGGTCGACGTTGGCGGCGAGGATCTGCCCCTCGGACCGCTGCGAGGAGGTGGACCGCACGAAGGCGGTCCGGCGCGGCAGGTACGCCTTCACGTAACGGGGGTTGCCGGTCGCCTCGAGGGCGGCCCAGTCGCCCGTGCAGATGACCCGCAGCGGGTCGTGCGGGGTGACGAACGCGGTGTCGGCGCGGACCACGCCGTTCCCCGTCATCACGTCGCACTGGCCCCGGTCGACCCGCACGACGCGGCCGGGAAGGAGTCCCTGGGCGGCGTAGGGGGCGAACTCGTCGGCCCATGCCTCGTCCCAGCCGAAGGAGGACAGGGAGGACAGGGAAGAGGTGGAAGAAGAGAGAGTCAAGGGGAACCCTTCACAGGGTGGCCCCGGCAGCGCCCGCTCGGCGGCGGTGCGAAGAGAGTGTGAGGTCAGCCGGAGACCACAGGGGCGGAAACGATGATGAACTCCTGAATGCGGGCAACACCCGTCACCGTGACAGTCATCAATGTCCTCACCTCCTGTTTCCACGACGAGCCGACGCGGCTCTCCGGAAGGCGGCTCGGTGCCGCGCTCCCGTACGCCGGAACCATAACCCGGCCCCCGGGGCGGCACCACCGGTTTATTCACCGGACCGCGCCGGGGTGCGTGCCGGCGTCCGCGTGCCGACGTCCCCGTGCCGACGTCCGTGTGCCGTTCCCGCGATGTCCGTTTCCTTCAAGACCTCGCCCCGGCCGCCCGCCTAGCCTGCGGTGCATGACTCCACGACTCGACATGATCGGCCTGGTCGTCTCCGACATGGCCGCCTCGCTCGCCTTCTACCGCCGGCTCGGTCTGGACGTCCCGGCCGGCGCCGACACCCAGCCGCACGTCGAGGCCGTACTGCCCGGCGGGCTGCGGATCGCCTGGGACACGGAGGAGACGGTCCGGTCCTTCGACCCCTCCTGGACCCCGCCGAGCGGCGGCCAGCGCCGGGAGCTCGCTTTTCTGTGCGACTCCCCCGCCGAGGTGGACGCGCTGTACGCGGAGCTGACGGGCGCCGGGTACGAGGGGCACCTCAACCCCTGGGACGCCTTCTGGGGGCAGCGCTACGCGGTGGTGCTCGACCCGGACGGCTGCGGGGTCTCGCTGTTCGCCCCCGCCGACGCCGTGTAGGCCCCGAGGGTGGTCCCGGCCAGGGCGCGCACCTCGCGGGCCAGGTGCGCCTGGTCGGCGTACCCGGCGGCGGAGGCCACCTCCGCCTGGGGGAGCCCGCGCCGGGCCAGGGCCAGCGCGCGCTGGAGGCGCAGCACCCGGCCCAGGGTGCGGGGGCCGTACCCGAAGGCGTCGAGGGAGCGCCGGCGCAGCTGGCGTTCCCCGAGCCCGACGGCCCGCGCGATCGCGGCGACCGGCTGCCCCGCCCGGAGCCGGGCCGTCACCTCGGCGGGGAGCGGGTCGGGCGGGCCGGCGGCGGCGAGGCGGGTCCGGGCCAGCGCTTCGAGGGCCGCGCACGGGTCCTCGTACGCGGCCGTGCGCTCGGTGAGGCGGCGCACGTCCGGGCCGGGCCACAGGTCGGCCAGCTCCACCCGCCGGTCGCGCAGTGCGTGCGCCGGTACGCCGAGCAGCGCGGGCGCGGTGCCGGGGGCGAGGCGGAGTCCGGCGAAGGAACGGCCGGGGACCTCCCCGGCGGGGTGCGGGCCGGTGTCGGGGCCGGCGACCAGCAGCCGCCCCTCGATCCACAGCAGGTCCATGCACCCGTCGGGCAGCACCACCCCGCCGGGTCCCCGCGCCCGCCAGACCACGGCTCCGGGGACCGCCCCGGACGGCGCTTCCTCGTACACACGGCCACCCTAAGGGTCGGACCACCGAGGCCCTCCGGCCGGGCCCGCCGTCAGTGCTTGCGCAGGCGGGAGGTGTAGTCGTCGGGCGGCAGGAAGTTCGACCAGCGCTCGGGGAACTCCGAGGGCATTCCGGCGTCCTCGTCGTCCTCGGACTCCCCCTCGGCGAGGGCCCGCCAGGCGGCGGCGCGGGCGACGAGCCGGGCGGCCTCGGCCTCGCGGGCCCGCTCGTTGGCCTCGCGGGCGGCGGCGGTGGCCACCGAGGGCCAGACCCGGTCGATGGCGGCGTTGACGGCGGCGCCGACGAGGACCGCGAAGGCGGAGATGCCGATCCACAGCAGGATCGCGACGGGCGCGGCCAGGGAGCCGTAGATCGTCGGCCCCTCCACCGTGTTGGTGAGGTAGATCCGCAGCAGGAACGAGCCGAGCACCCACATCGCGAGCGCCACCAGCGCGCCCGGCACGTCCTCGATCCACGGGGAGCGGACGGGTACGGAGACGTGGTAGAGCGTAGTCAGGAAGGCGATGGAGAGCAGGGTGACCACGGGCCAGTAGAGGACGGCGATGACCTCCGTGCTCCAGGGCACCAGGCGGACGACGGCGTCGGGCCCGACCACCATCAGCGGGAGCACGATCGCGCCGATCAGCAGGGCGATCACGTAGAGGAGGAAGGCGAGCAGCCGGGTCTTGACGATGCCCCGCTGTCCGTCGAGCCCGTACATGACGGTGATGGTGTCGATGAAGACGTTGACGGCGCGCGAGCCCGACCACAGGGCGAAGGCGAAGCCGAGGGAGATCAGGTCGGGGCGGCCGCGGCTGGTGACGTCGTCGAGCATGGGTCTGGCGATGTCGTTGACGCCCCGGTCGGACAGGACGGTGCCGACCGCGCGCAGGATGTTCTCCTCGATGCTGGCGACGGACTCGGTGTTCGTCCAGCCGTCCACGTAGCCGAGCAGGCCCAGCAGGCCGAGGAAGAGCGGGGGCAGGGAGAGGAGGGTGAAGAAGGCCGCTTCGGCGGCGAGGCCGAGGATCCGGTATTCGATGCAGGAGTTGACGGTGTCTTTGAGGAGCAGCCAGCCCATCGTGCGCTTGGAGACGTTGCGGTAGAGGGCGCGGGCCCGGTGGAGCCGTCCCGGCCGTACCGGGAACCCCTCGGGTGTTTCTTTTGCTGGCTGCACGTCCTTACGGTATCCGCATGGCAGCCACCACCCACACAGTCAGCAACCAGGCCCCTCCCCTCGTGGGGTACGAGGTCTACCTCGGCGACCGTGCCCTCACGGAGGGCGTGGAGCGGCACCTCGCCGACGCGGCACCGGAACTCCGCGAGGAGGTGCGCGGGGAGCTCACCGTGCTCGGGCGCGCCGCGGGTTCCGCGCAGGCCCAGCAATGGGGCCGGGAGGCGAACGAGCACCCGCCGGTCCTGCGGACGCACGACCGGTACGGGAACCGGATCGACGAGGTGGAGTTCCACCCTTCGTGGCACCGGCTGCTCGGGCACGCGGTGGGCGCCGGGCTGACGGACGCCTGGGGCCGTCCGGCCGGGCACCTGCGGCGCGCGGCGGGTTTCTTCCTGTGGTCGCAGGCCGAGTCGGGGCACGGCTGCCCGGTCTCGATGACGCACGCCGCCGTGCCGGCGCTGCGGGCCGATCCGGAGCTGGCGGCGGAGTGGGAGCCGCGGCTGACCTCGCACGTCTACGAGGAGGGGCTGCGGCCGGCCGGGCAGAAGGCCGGGGTGCTCTTCGGGATGGGGATGACGGAGAAGCAGGGCGGCAGCGACGTACGGGCGAACACGACGACGGCGGCGCCGCTGGACGCCTCCGGGGAATACGTGCTGACCGGGCACAAGTGGTTCTGCTCGGCTCCGATGTCGGACGGGTTCCTGGTGCTGGCGCAGGCGCCGGGAGGGCTGACCTGCTTCCTGGTGCCGCGGGTGCTGCCGGACGGGACGCGGAACGCGTTCGCGATCCAGCGGCTGAAGGACAAGCTGGGCAACAAGTCGAACGCGTCGGGGGAGATCGAGTTCGACGGTACATGGGCGCGGCGGGTGGGCGAGGAGGGCCGGGGGGTGCGGACCATCATCGAGATGGTCGCGGCGACCCGGCTGGACTGCGTGATCGGTTCGGCGTCGCTGATGCGGCAGGCGCTGACGCAGGCCGTCCACCACGCGGAGCACCGCTCTGCTTTTGGAGCACCGCTCATCAAGCAGCCGCTGATGCGCAACGTCCTCGCCGACCTCGCCCTTGAGTCGGAGGCGGCGACGGCTCTGACGCTGCGCCTCGCGGCCGCGTACGACGCCGGAACCGACCAGGAGCGGGCCTTCCTGCGCCTGGCCGTCCCCGCCGCGAAGTACTGGGTGACCAAGCGCTGCACGCCGATGGTGGCGGAGGCCCTGGAGTGTCTGGGCGGCAACGGCTACGTCGAGGAGTCGGGGCTGCCGAGGCTGCTGCGCGAATCCCCGGTGAACTCCATCTGGGAGGGCTCGGGCAACGTCCAGTCCCTGGACGTGCTCCGCGCGCTCCAGCGGGAGCCGCAGGCCCTGACCGCCTTCCTCCAGGAAGTCGGCCTGGCGCGGGGCGCCGACCACCGGCTGGACGCGGCCATCAAGAACCTGCTGACGGAGCTGGCCGATCTCGACGGCATCGAGGCACGGGCCCGCCGGGTGGTGGAGCGGATGGCCCTGGTGCTGCAGGGCTCGCTGCTGGTGCGGTGGGCTCCGCCGGAGGTGGCGGACGCGTTCTGCGCGTCGCGGCTCGGCGGTGACTGGGGGGCGGCCTTCGGAACGCTGCCGCACAGCCTGGACCTGGCCGCGGTGGTGGCACGGGCGCGGATCACGGGCTGACGGCGGTCCCCAAACCACCGTGCTCCCTGGCCGTCGTGGTCCCCAAACCGCTACGGCCGCCGGAACGCTCAGCACCGGATCCGAGCCCGTGGAGGTGGAACCGGGGGTGGCGCCGCGCCGACTCGGCACCACCCCTGGTCCAAGAGCCCCGAGGAAGGAGCTGCCACGCCGCTCGGCGGCGTGCCGATAGTTTCGGTCGGGTGACCGGGGGTTGGCGAGGGTTGCATACCGTTGCAACCCTGCATTCCTTACGGCTCGGAATTCGCCCGCCGCATGTGCCCGGGAAACACGCGCGTGCGGCACCGGGGCGGCTCCGGCAGTACGTCCTGTTCAGCACGGGGAGGTTCCGGTGGCCAACACCGCAGGCAGCACGGTCGACGTGGCGCGCATCTCGGCCATGGACGCGCGGGAGGCGACGCGCCTGCTCAAGGGGGTACGGGCCGCCGCGCTGGCCGGGGACCGGCCGCCGGCCGCCCCCCGCCCGGAGATCGCCGAGTCCTGGCGGCGGATGCTCGCGGGCGGTGTGCATCCCGACCGGGACGCCCGCTCGCGGATGCTGTCCGCGGCCGAGACCGAGGAGCGGCGGCAGGTCTCGCCGCTGCGGGAGATCCTCCCGGTGCTGCGCGAGGGGCTGCTGCCCGCCCTGGACGAGTCCCTGCACATCATGGTCGTCGCCGACGCGGACGGGCGGCTGCTGTGGCGGGAGGGACACCGGTCGATCCTGCGCAAGGCCGACCGGCTGGGCTTCGCGGTGGGGGCCGACTGGGACGAGGCCGTGGTCGGCACGAACGGGGTGGGCACGGCCCTGGTGACACGGCGCCCGGTCCAGGTGTTCTCGGCGGAGCACTTCGTCTCCAGCCACCACGACTGGACCTGCGCGGGGGCCCCCGTGCACGACCCGAGGGACGGGCGGCTGCTCGGCGTGGTCGACGTCAGCGGGCCGCTCGCCACCATGCACCCCGCGACCCTGGCCTGGGTGAGCTCCGTGGCCCGCCTCGCCGAGCGGGAACTGCGGGTGCGGCATCTGGAGTCCCTGGAGCGGCTGCGGGCGGTGGCGGCCCCGCTGCTGGCCCGGCTGCCCGGGCGGGCCGTGGCCGTGGACCCGCACGGCTGGACGGCGGCCGTGACCGGGCTGGTCCCCGCCGACCGGGTCGCCCTGCCGAAGGCGCTCGGCCCCGGACCGGTACGCGTCGCGCAGCTGGGCGACTGCGTCGCCGAGCCGCTGCCCGGCGGGTGGCTGCTGCGGCTGGCCGAGCCGCGCGGCGCCGCCGCGGCGGTGAGCCGGGTGGTGCTGGACCTGAGCCGGCCCCGGTCCTGGTCGGCGACGGTGTACGGGGCCGCCGGCAGCTGGTCCCAGGAGCTGAGCCCGCGCCACGCCGAGCTGCTGTTCCTGCTGGCGGAGGCGCCGCGGGGGCGTACGGCGGCGGAACTGGCCGCCGAACTGTTCGGGGACCCGACGCGGACGGTGACGGTCCGCGCCGAGCTGTCCCGGGTACGGCGGCACCTCGCCGGGGTCCTGACGCACCGGCCGTACCGCTTCGCGGAGGACGTGGAGGTGGAGCTGATCCGCCCGGCGGACCCGGGCCGGCTCCTGCCCCACTCCACCGCCCCGGCGGTCATCCGGGCCCGCGTGGGCCACGGCGCGGCGGCCGTGATTCCCTGAACGGCATGAGCACCATCACACTCACCACCTGGTCCCTCGAGATGACCTCGGCGTCGGACCTCGTCCCGGCGGCGGTACCGGGCCCGGAGATCACGATCATCCGCTCGGAGGTCCCGTCGCCCGAGTTCAGCCGGTTCCTCTACGCCTCGGTGGGCGGGGACATCCACTGGACGGACCGGCTGTCGCTGACCCGCGCGGAGTGGGTGGAGCAGCTGAACCGGCCTGGGGTGGAGACGTGGGTCGCGTACGACCGGGGCACCCCGGCCGGGTACGTGGAGCTGGACCCGCAGCCCGACGGTGTGGTCGAGATCATGTACTTCGGACTCCTGCCCGACTTCCGGGGCCGCCGCATCGGCGGACACCTGCTGGCCTTCGGCACGGCCCGCGCCTGGGACCTCGCGTCGCGCTGGCCGGACCGCGAGCCCACGCGGCGGGTCTGGGTGCACACGTGCAGCCTGGACGGCCCGACGGCGATGGCCAACTACCAGCGCCGCGGGTTCAAGGTCTTCCGGACGGAGACGGAACTGAAGGAAGCGACGCCTACGCCGGGGCCGTGGCCGGGAGCGTAGGCCCTGGCCGGGCGGTTCGGGGGCGGGGCGGTTGCCCTGTCGGGCGAGGTGCGGGTGGGGTGGCTTCGGGGTCGGATGGTTGCCCTGTGGGGCGGGGTTTCGGTGGGGTGGTTTCGGGTCGGGGTCGGTGCCGGGGTGGGGTGTCGTCCGGGGCGGGCTTCGATGTTCGGCGCCTGTTCCGGGTGTGAGTCGTACGGGGTACCGCGCGCCGAATTCATCTCGTTCTGGCCCCGGACGACACCCCACCCCGTCCCCGCCCCCTTGCGCAGCCAAAGCCGACTGGGTCGGCAACTTCAGCCTCGCCGGCGTGTGAGGCGCGGGGGCCGGGGCGCGGTCCCGGGGAACGGGTGAAGGGCGGGTGGGGGCTCCGCTCCGGCAGTGACCCCCGTCACGCCATCCCACGATCCGGGACGAGTTCGTCCGGATCGTGGACAGTAGTGGACTCCTCCAATCGCCACATGCCACGCTTCGGCCATGAATGGAGCTGGAATTGCCTTGGTGAGTCGGCGGCACGTCGACCTCGGCCGCATGTCCAGCGCCATCTGTCCGGCACGCTGACGGAACCAGCGACCGCCGCACATCGCCGCAGTCCCCGCCGCCGCGGACGCGTCGATCACCCGCAAGCCCCCTGAGGCCGAACACCGCCCCCTGCCCGCCGGCAACCCCGGCGCGCGGGCGGATATCGGCCGCACCTGCTCAGAGACTCCAGCGTGACAGGGGCGCGCCGCCGCTCCCCCCTGCCTCCACCTCGAGCCGTTGAAGAAGGACGTACCCGCCATGGCCGCCACCCCTGATACGCCCGCAGCCGCCCCCGCAGCCGCAGCGCGCCGCAAGACCGGCCGTCACCGCGGCGAGGGCCAGTGGGCCGTCGGACACCACACGCCCCTCAACGGCAACGAGCAGTTCAAGAAGGACGACGACGGTCTCAACGTGCGGACACGCATTGAGACGATCTACTCGAAGACGGGCTTCGACTCGATCGACCCCAACGACCTGCGCGGACGCATGCGCTGGTGGGGCCTGTACACCCAGCGCAAGCCCGGGATCGACGGCGGCAAGACCGCGATCCTGGAGCCCGAGGAGCTGGACGACAAGTACTTCATGCTGCGCGTCCGCATCGACGGCGGCCGGCTGACCACCGAGCAGCTCCGCGTCATCGGCGAGATCTCCGAGGAGTTCGCGCGCGGCACCGCGGACCTCACCGACCGCCAGAACGTGCAGTACCACTGGATCCGGATCGAGGACGTCCCGGAGATCTGGCGCCGCCTGGAGGCCGTCGGCCTCTCGACCACCGAGGCCTGCGGTGACACGCCCCGCGTCATCCTCGGTTCGCCCGTCGCCGGCATCGCCCAGGACGAGATCATCGACGGCACCCCCGCCATCGAGGAGATCTACCGCCGCATCGTCGGCAACCCGGACTTCTCCAACCTGCCCCGCAAGTTCAAGTCCGCGGTCTCCGGCTCGCCGCTGCTCGACGTGGCGCACGAGATCAACGACATCGCCTTCGTCGGCGTGAACCACCCCGAGCACGGTCCCGGCTTCGACGTCTGGGTCGGCGGCGGTCTGTCCACCAACCCCAAGCTGGGCGTCCGCCTGGGCACCTGGGTCTCGCTCGACGAGGTCCCGGACGTCTACGAGGGCGTCATCTCGATCTTCCGGGACTACGGCTACCGCCGTCTGCGCACCCGCGCCCGCCTGAAGTTCCTCGTCGCCGACTGGGGCCCGGCCAAGTTCCGCCAGGTCCTGGAGGACGAGTACCTGAAGCGGAAGCTGACCGACGGCCCCGCGCCCGAGCAGCCCTCCGGCCAGTGGCGTGACCACGTCGGCGTCCACCAGCAGCAGGACGGCAAGTTCTACGTCGGCTTCGCGCCCCGCGTCGGCCGCGTCGACGGCGCCACCCTGACCAAGATCGCGGACATCGCCGAGCAGCACGGCTCCGGCCGGCTGCGCACCACCGCCGAGCAGAAGATGATCGTCCTCGACATCGAGGCCGACCAGGTCGACTCGGTGGTCGCGGCCCTGGAGTCGCTGGACCTGCGGGTCAAGCCGTCCCCCTTCCGCCGCGGCACCATGGCTTGCACCGGCATCGAGTTCTGCAAGCTGGCCATCGTCGAGACGAAGGCGCGCGGCGCCTCGCTGATCGACGAGCTGGAGCGCCGCCTGCCGGACTTCGCCGAGCCGCTCACCATCAACATCAACGGCTGCCCGAACGCCTGCGCCCGTATCCAGGTGGCGGACATCGGTCTCAAGGGCCAGCTGGTCCTGGACGACGAGGGCAACCAGGTGGAGGGCTACCAGGTGCACCTGGGCGGCGCCCTCGGCCTCGAAGCCGGCTTCGGCCGCAAGGTCCGCGGCCTCAAGGTCACCTCGGCCGGTCTGCCCGACTACGTCGAGCGGGTCGTCAAGCGCTTCGCGGAGGAGCGCGAGGACGGCGAGCGCTTCGCCGCCTGGGTCGGCCGCGCCAGCGACGCGAGCCTCTCATGAGCGAGCGCGCCGCACCGTTCTACTGCCCGTACTGCGGCGACGAGGACCTGTTTCCCCACGAGACGGGTCACGGCGCCTGGGAATGCAGGGCCTGCAACCGAGCCTTCCAGCTGAAGTACCTCGGGCTGCTGGCCCGGGGCGTTCAGTCCAACACCGCTGGAGGGGACGAGATATGACCACCACTCAAGACGTCGGTCTCAAAGAGCTCGCCGAGCGGGCGGGCCGGGACCTGGAGGACGCTTCCGCCCTGGAGATCCTGCGGTGGGCGGTGGAGACGTTCGGGGAGAGGTTCTGCGTGACGTCCTCGATGGAGGACGCGGTCGTGGCGCATCTGGCGTCGCGGGTGCTGCCGGGTGTGGACGTGGTGTTCCTGGACACGGGCTACCACTTCGAGGAGACCATCGGGACGCGGGACGCGGTGGCGGCGGTGATGGACGTCAACGTCATCACGCTGACGCCTCGCCGGACGGTGGCGGAGCAGGACGCCGAGTACGGCCCGAGGCTGCACGACCGGGATCCGGACCTGTGCTGCGCGCTGCGCAAGGTCAAGCCCCTCGAAGAGGGTCTGACCGGGTATGACGCGTGGGCCACGGGTCTGCGCCGGGACGAGTCCCCGACCCGGGCGAACACGCCGGTGGTCGGCTGGGACGAGAAGCGGCGGAAGGTCAAGGTGTCGCCGATCGCCCGCTGGACGCAGGCGGACGTGGAGGCGTACGTGGCCGAGTACGGGGTGCTGACCAATCCGCTGCTGATGGACGGTTACGCCTCGGTGGGCTGCGCTCCCTGCACCCGGCGCGTGGCGGAGGGCGAGGACGTGCGGGCCGGCCGGTGGGCGGGGCTGGGCAAGACCGAGTGCGGGTTGCACGGCTGATGACGACGAGTGAAGAAGTGACGGAGACGGAGCGGATGAGCGTGAGCGACCAGGGCGCCACGGTGTGGCTGACCGGGCTGCCGAGCGCGGGCAAGACCACGATCGCCTACGCGCTGGCCGAGCGGCTGCGCGCCGATGGTCACCGGGTGGAGGTGCTCGACGGGGACGAGATCCGCGAGTTCCTCTCCGCGGGGCTGGGTTTCGGCCGGGAGGACCGGCACACCAACGTGCAGCGGATCGGGTTCGTCGCCGAGCTCCTGGCGAGCAACGGCGTCAAGGCGCTGGTGCCGGTGATCGCGCCGTTCGCGGACAGCCGTGACGCCGTCCGCGAGCGGCACGCGGCCGCCGGGACCACCTATCTGGAGGTCCATGTGGCCACTCCGGTCGAGGTGTGCTCCGAACGTGACGTGAAGGGCCTGTACGCCAAGCAGGCGGCGGGCGAGATCACCGGTCTGACCGGCGTCGACGACCCGTACGAGGCACCGCAGAAGCCGGACCTGCGGATCGAGTCGCACACGCAGACCGTGCAGGAGTCGGCTTCGGCCCTGCACGCACTGCTCACCGAGAGGGGTCTGGCATGACCACCGCCGCGCACCTGCACACCGATTCCGGTTCCGACGCGCCCTACGCGCTGTCGCACCTCGACGCCCTCGAGTCGGAGGCGGTGCACATCTTCCGTGAGGTGGCGGGGGAGTTCGAGAAGCCGGTGGTGCTGTTCTCCGGCGGCAAGGACTCCATCGTCATGCTGCACCTGGCGCTGAAGGCGTTCGCGCCCGCGCCGGTGCCGTTCGCGCTGCTGCACGTGGACACCGGGCACAACTTCCCCGAGGTCCTCGCCTACCGCGACCGTGCGGTGGCCCGGCACGGCCTGCGCCTGCACGTGGCCTCCGTCCAGGAGTACATCGACGCGGGCAGGCTCCGCGAGCGCCCCGACGGCGTCCGCAACCCGCTGCAGACCGTCCCGCTCACCGAGGCGATCCAGCAGCTGAAGTTCGACGCCGTCTTCGGCGGCGGCCGCCGCGACGAGGAGAAGGCCCGCGCCAAGGAACGCGTCTTCTCCCTGCGCGACGAGTTCTCCCAGTGGGACCCGCGCCGCCAGCGCCCCGAGCTGTGGCAGCTCTACAACGGCCGCCACGCCCCCGGTGAGCACGTCCGCGTCTTCCCGCTGTCCAACTGGACCGAGCTCGACGTGTGGCAGTACATCGCCCGCGAGGGCATCGAACTGCCGGAGATCTACTTCGCCCACGAGCGGGACGTCTTCCAGCGCAACGGCATGTGGCTCACCGCCGGCGAATGGGGCGGCCCCAAGGACACCGAACCCGTGGAGAAGCGCCTCGTGCGCTACCGCACGGTCGGCGACATGTCCTGCACCGGCGCCGTCGACTCCGACGCGACCACGCTCGACGCCGTGATCGCCGAGATCGCCGTGTCCCGGCTCACCGAGCGGGGAGCGACCCGCGCCGACGACAAGCTGTCCGAGGCCGCGATGGAAGACCGCAAGCGCGAAGGGTACTTCTAACCATGACGACCACCACCGAGCAGCTCAGCGCCACGACGCTGCTGCGCTTCGCCACCGCGGGTTCCGTCGACGACGGCAAGTCGACCCTGGTGGGCCGCCTGCTGCACGACTCCAAGTCGGTCCTGGAGGACCAGCTGGAGGCCGTGGAGCGGGTCTCCGCCGACCGGGGCCAGGACGCCCCGGACCTGGCGCTGCTCACCGACGGTCTGCGGGCCGAGCGGGAGCAGGGCATCACCATCGACGTGGCCTACCGCTACTTCGCCACCGCCCGCCGCCGGTTCATCCTGGCCGACACCCCCGGGCACGTGCAGTACACCCGGAACATGGTCACCGGCGCCTCCACCGCCGACCTCGCCGTGGTCCTCGTCGACGCCCGCAACGGCGTCATCGAGCAGACCCGCCGCCACGCCGCCGTCGCCGCGCTGCTGCGCGTCCCCCACGTCGTCCTCGCCGTCAACAAGATGGACCTCGTCGGCTACCAGGAGACGGTCTTCGCGAAGATCGCCGAGGAGTTCACCGCGTACGCCTCGGAGCTGGGCGTCCCGGAGATCACCGCCATCCCGATCTCGGCGCTGGCCGGCGACAACGTGGTGGAGCCCTCGGCGAACATGGACTGGTACGGCGGCCCGACGGTGCTGGAGCACCTGGAGACCGTCCCCGTCAGCCACGACCTCACGGCCTGCCCGGCGCGTTTCCCGGTGCAGTACGTGATCCGGCCGCAGACCGCCGAGCACCCCGACTACCGCGGCTACGCGGGCCAGATCGCCTCCGGCGTCCTGCGCGTCGGCGAGGCCGTCACCGTGCTGCCCTCCGGCCGCACCTCGGTCATCGAAGGCATCGACGTCCTCGGCGAGTCCGTGGACATCGCCTGGTCCCCGCAGTCGGTGACCCTGCGCCTCAAGGACGACATCGACATCTCGCGCGGTGACCTGATCGCGCCGTCCGCGAGCGCCCCCGCCACCACCCAGGACGTCGTCGCGACGGTCTGCCACGTGGCCGACCAGCCGCTGGCCGTGGGCGCCCGGGTGCTGCTCAAGCACACGACGCGCACGGTCAAGGCGATCGTCAAGGAGATCCCCTCCCGGCTGACCCTCGACGACCTGTCCCAGCACCCGGACCCGGGGCAGCTCGTGGCCAACGACATCGGCCGCGTCGTCGTCCGTACCGCCGAGCCGCTCGCGCTCGACGCGTACGCCGACTCGCGCCGCACCGGGTCCTTCCTGCTGATCGACCCGGCTGACGGAACGACCCTGGCGGCGGGCATGGCGGGCGAGGCCTTCGCCGCCAAGGCCGAGACCGTGCAGGCGGACGAAGAAGGGTGGGACTTCTAGATCATGCTCGGCGACATGTACTCCACCTTCGCGAAGGAGGGCGGCCGCGTGGGCAGCGGCGTCCTCGGCAGCGGCCAGGGAGGAGTGGCGCGATGTGTGCGATGACCGCACTGCCGTCGGCGTCCCGCCGTCGCGCCCTCACCCCGCACGATCCCTGCCTGCCCCTCCATCACAGACGAAGACATGCGCCGTAGTCCCCAGACGGCGCGTCGAGAGGACGTCCTCCCGTGCCTGCCACCGGTTCCACCCGTAAGACCCTGCGCCGCGGCGTCGCCGTCGCAGCGGCCCTGCCCCTCCTGATCGGCGCGCTCGCCTCCTGCGGCTACGGCTCGCAGGCCGAGAAGACGGACGCGAAGGCGTCCGGCGCCGCCGGCGGCGGCGGCCCGAAGCTCTCCGCCTCCGAGGTCCGCATCGGGTACTTCCCGAACCTGACGCACGCGACCGCCCTGGTCGGCCTCCAGGAAGGCCTGATCGAGAAGGAACTGAACGGCACCAAGGTCAAGCCGCAGGCCTTCAACGCCGGTCCGTCCGAGATCGAAGCCCTCAACGGCGGCTCTCTCGACATCGGTTTCATCGGCCCCTCGCCGGCCATCAACGGCTACGTGAAGTCCAAGGGGCAGAACCTGCGGATCATCTCCGGCTCCGCCTCGGGCGGCGTGAAGCTGGTCGTGAACCCGGACAGGATCAAGTCCCTGGACGACCTCAAGGGCAAGAGGATCGCCACCCCGCAGAAGGGGAACACACAGGACGTCGCGTTCCTCAACTGGATCGCGGAGAAGGGCTGGTCGGTCGACCCCGAGTCCGGCAAGGGCGACGTCTCCGTCGTCCGTACGGACAACAAGGTCACCCCGGACGCCTTCAAGCAGGGCTCCATCGACGGCGCCTGGGTGCCGGAGCCGACGGCTTCCAAGCTGGTCTCCGACGGGGGTTCCGTCCTCCTCGAGGAGACCTCCCTGTGGCCCGACAGGAAGTTCGTGATCACGAACGTCATCGTGTCGCAGAAGTTCCTCAAGGAGCACCCGGACGTGGTCGAGGCCGTGCTGAAGGGCACGGTGAAGACCAACGAGTGGATCAACGCCAACCCGGAGAAGGCGAAGGCCTCGGCCAACGCGAAGCTGGCGGAGGAGGGCGGCAAGCCGCTCGACGCCAAGGTCATCGACCCGGCGTGGCAGAGCATCGCGATCACCGACGACCCGCTGGCCACCACGCTGAAGACGGAGTCGGACTGGGCGGTCAAGGCCAAGCTCCTCGAGAAGCCCGACCTTTCCGGCATCTACGACCTGACGCTCCTGAACAAGGTCCTGAAGGCCGCCGGCAAGCCCGAGGTCTCCGACGCCGGTCTCGGCGCCAAGTAAATCCGTAGTCCAGCAACCCCAGGAGGTGACGACCATGGCCACCACTCTCGCCAAGGCTGCCGAGGGCGCGGTAGCGGAGCAGACGCACGCCACCCGCATCGAGCACGTCTCGAAGTCCTTCTCCGGCCCGGCCGGATCGCAGCTCGTCCTGGACGACATCAGTCTCGATGTCGCTCCCGGAGAGTTCGTCACCCTCCTGGGGGCCTCGGGGTGCGGAAAGTCCACCCTGCTGAACCTGGTCGCGGGTCTGGACAAGCCGTCCGCGGGGTCCATCGAGACCCTCGGACGCCCGGCCCTGATGTTCCAGGAGCACGCCCTCTTCCCCTGGCTCACCGCGGGCAAGAACATCGAACTGGCCCTGCGGCTGCGGGGAGTGGCCAAGGCCGACCGCAAGCCCGAGGCCGAGCGGCTGCTGGAGCTGGTCCGCCTCGGCGGCGCGTACGGCAAGCGCGTCCACGAACTCTCCGGCGGCATGCGCCAGCGCGTCGCCCTGGCCCGCGCCCTCGCCCAGGACAGCCGACTGCTGCTGATGGACGAGCCCTTCGCGGCCCTCGACGCCATCACCCGCGACGTCCTGCACGGCGAACTCACCCGCATCTGGGAGGAGACCGGCCTGTCGGTCCTCTTCGTCACCCACAACGTCCGCGAGGCCGTCCGCCTCGCCCAGCGCGTCGTCCTCCTCTCCTCCCGCCCCGGCCGGGTCGCGAAGGAGTGGACCGTCGACATCCCGCAGCCGCGCCGCATCGAGGACGCGGACGTCGCGGAGCTGTCCCTCGAGATCACCGAACACCTGCGTGGGGAGATCCGCCGCCATGGCCAGCACTGACACCACCCCGAAGGCCGGGGCCGTCCGGGGCACCCGCGACGACCTGGCCGGCCTGGAGGCCGGACTCGACGCCCTCGACGCGGTCCAGACCCACCGCACCCCGGTGCGCGAGGTCCTCACCAAGAAGGTCCTGCCGCCGGTCGTCGCCGTCGCCCTGGTGCTGCTGGTCTGGCAGGTCCTCGTCGCGGCGAAGGTCACCGAGGAGAGCAAACTCCCCGCCCTGTCCGCCGTCTGGGACAGCCTGTCCGACATGTGGCTCAAGGGCACGCTCCTCGACGTCATCTGGACCTCCGTCTCCCGCGGCCTGCTCGGCTTCCTCCTCGCGCTGGCCATCGGCACCCCGCTCGGTCTGCTGGTCGCCCGGGTGAAGTTCGTCCGCGCCGCGATCGGCCCGATCCTCCAGGGCCTGCAGTCCCTGCCGTCGGTGGCGTGGGTGCCCCCGGCGGTGCTCTGGTTCGGGCTCAACGACGCCATGATGTACACGGTGATCCTGCTCGGCGCGGTCCCGTCGATCGCCAACGGCCTGGTCTCCGGCATCGACCAGGTCCCGCCGCTGTTCCTGCGGGCCGGCCGCACCCTCGGCGCCACCGGCCTGCGCGGCGCCTGGCACGTGGTCATGCCGGCGGCCCTGCCGGGCTACGTCGCCGGTCTCAAGCAGGGCTGGGCCTTCTCCTGGCGCTCCCTGATGGCCGCCGAGATCATCGCCAGCTCCCCCGACCTGGGCCTGGGCCTCGGCCAGCTCCTGGAGAACGGCCGCAACAACATCGACCTGCCGGGCGTGTTCCTCGCGATCATCCTGATCCTGGTCGTCGGCATCGCCATCGACCTGCTGATCTTCAGCCCGGTCGAGCGGTGGGTGCTGCGCAGCCGCGGCCTGCTGGTCAAGAGCTGAGCCCCGGTCCCATGTCCCGCGCACTTCTGGTGATAGCCCACGGCAGCCGCGATCCGCGGCACGCGGCGGCCGTGCACGCCCTCGTCGGGCGGGCCCGGTCGCTGCGGCCGGGGCTCCGGGTGGAGACGGCCTTCCTCGACTTCAACGGGCCGACCGTCTCCCGCTCCCTGGCCTCCCTGTACCTGTCGGGGGTGCGGGAGGTCGTGGCCCTGCCGCTGCTGCTGACCCGCGCCTTCCACGCGAAGGCCGACGTCCCGGCGGTCCTGGCGGAGTCCGCCACGCGCCTGCCCGGCCTCTCGGTCCGGGTCGCTGACGTCCTGGGCCCGCACCCCCTCCTGGTGGCCTCCCTGGAGCGCCGCCTCGCCGAGGCCGGCCTCGGCCTCACCCCGGCGGACCGCGCGGCGACCGGCGTCGTCCTCGCGTCCGCCGGATCCACCGACCCGGAGGCGATCGCAGTGATCGCTGAAATCGCGCGGGAGTGGCGGCACACCGGTTGGTGCGCCGTGCGGCCTGCGTTCGCCTCCGCTGCCCTTCCCCGCACGGAGGACGCCGTACGCGCCCTGCGCGCGGAAGGCGTCCGCCGCGTGGCGGTCGCCCCGTACGTCATCGCCCCGGGTTTCCTCCCGGACCGCATCACGGCGGGCGCCGGGGCGGCGGGCGCGGACGTGGTCGCCGGTGTCCTGGGCGCCACCCCGGAACTGGCCCGCCTCCTGCTGCACCGCTACGACACGGCGGCCGGCCGCCGGACCCCTCTCGCGGCCCTCACCGCCTAGACGGCGCCCGCCCGGGTCCGCGTACGAGGGCCCGGGCAGCGGCCCGGTCAGCCGCGGGCGGCGGCCTCGTCGGCCAGGGAGGTCAGGTCGGCGATGGACATCGCGCCCGGCGGGAGGCCCTCGCGGGCGAAGATGTTCGCCGCCTGGCGCAGGACGTCGTTGACCGGGGTGGGCACCCCGTGGAGGCGGCCCAGCAGGGAGATCTCGCCGTTGAGGTAGTCGGCCTCGACCGAGCCGGTGCCCCGGGCCAGGCTCTGCCAGGAGGAGCCGCCGCGCACGCCCGCCGGCTGGTCGGCCTTGCCGTCGCGGGCGGCCGACTGTTCGGCGTCGGTGGCGTAGCCGATGCCCGCCGCGTCGAAGGCGGCCTTGCCCTCGCGGATCGCCCGCAGCAGCAGGGCCGCCTTGGCCGGGTCCGGCTCGGGGCCGGTGGTCGCCTGGATCGCGTTGCCCAGGTTCCCGAGCAGCTTCGCGTACTTCCAACGCATCACGTCCTCGACGACCGGCGCCTCGAAGCCCGCCCCGGCGAGGTCGGCGGCGACGGCCCCGATCCGCGCGTCCGATCCGCCGGCCGCCCTCCCGAGGTGCAGGATGCCGGTGAAGGGGGCGCAGAGGGCCGAGACGACGCCGGGCTCCAGGAAGGTCGCGGGCAGCCAGACGCAGACCCCGTAGACCCGGGAGAACCTGCGCAGCGCGAGCCGTTCGCTCTCGACGCCGTTCTGCGCGCACAGCAGCGGGAGCCGCTGCGCCGCGGTGCCGCCGCCGGCGACCTCCGCGTCGCCCCACGCGTCGAGTGCGGCGATCGCGTCCTGGGTCTTCACCGTCAGCAGCAGTACGTCGTCCGGGCGCAGTTCGCCCAGTTCCGCCGGGCCGGTGACCACGGGCAGCCGGTGGAGGCGGGTGCCGGCGGCGGTGGTGAGGCGCAGTCCGTCCTTCTTCAGCGCCTCGGCGTGCGCGCCGCGGGCGACGAGGACGACCTCCCGGCCCGATTCCGCGAGGCGTCCGCCGATGGTCGCGCCGACCGCGCCGGCGCCGATGATGATGTAACGCATGCCCAGAGCCTGGCACACCGGTCGCGCACGGCCGCGGTCGGGCCGTGACGGATCGCTCCGGCGGCTGGTCCCCGAGAGGGGCCGGTCGGCCGTCGCGCCTTCGGAGCGCGGGGTTTCAGGGGCGGGTCAGCTCCACGAGCTTGACGACGGTGTTCCAGTTGCGGGTGGTGACGTCCAGGCCCTTGACGACGGCGGGCCGGTGGAGGGCCTCGGCCAGTCTGGAGCGGCCGAGGCCCTCGGGCGCGTAGAGGTAGAGGACGCGGTCCCCCAGGCGGTACTCCTCGGGGAGGTACGCGGCGGCGTCGAGCGCGGCGAAGCGCTCCGGGCCGGGCTGCTCGGAGAAGAAGGTGACGTGGAGCTGTCTTCCCTCCAGTTCGGCGGCCGGGAAGGGGCAGGCTCCGGCGACGGCCGCCAGGTGGTCGCCGTCGACGACCAGGCAGGGCACCCGGAACCCGAAGTGGGCTTCGACGGCCGCTTCCAGGTCCCGGGCGAGGGCGGCGGGATCGGTCTGCGCGCTGCTGAAGACGGCGTTGCCGCTCTGCAGGTACGTGCGCACGTCGCCGTGGCCGAGGCCCTCCAGTACGGAGCGCAGCTCGGCCATCGGGACCTTCTTGTTCCCGCCGACGTTGATGCCGCGCAGGAGGGCGGCGTACTTCTTCGGGCTCGCTTTCTTCGTCATGGCCGAACCCTAGGGCGTGCCTGTGACAGCGCCGCCTCGATGAGGTCGGCGGCCTGCCGGGTGCCGCCCTCGCAGGCCATGCCGGCACGGACGGCCTCCGCGCGGACGGCGACTTCGGGGTCGGCGAGCAGGCCGAGGACGGCCTCGCGCAGGGTGGTGGCGTTCGCCTCCTCCATCGGGAGGTGCCGGGCCACGCCGAGGGCGGCCAGCATGTCGGCGTTGCCGAACTGGTCGACGGCCTGGGGCACGGCCACCATCGGGGTCGCGGTGGCGAGGCCTTCCTGGCTGCCGCCGGCACCCGCGTGGGTGATGAAGGCGTCGGCCTGGCGCAGGACGTCCAGCTGCGGAACCCAGCGGTGGACCTCGATGTTGGCGGGGATCTCCCCCAGTTCGGCCTCGTCGGTGAACTTGCCGATCTGCAGGACGACGTGCCAGTCGGGGAGGTCTCCGAAGGCCTCGACGCAGGAGCGGTAGAAGGCGGGCTGCTTCGTGAAGGTGGAGCCGAGGGAGACCAGGAGCACCTTCTTCCCCTCGGCGGGGGCGGGCCGTTCCCAAGTGCCCTGGGTGGCGCTGCGGTCGCCCTGGCAGGCGCCGACGAAGGTGTGGACGGACTCGTCGACCCGGTCGGCGTGCGGCTGGAGGGCGCGGGGGATCAGGACGATGCTGCGGGACGGGCGGCCGACGAAGTGGTCCGGGTCCGCGTCGATGCCGTTCCCGTCGAGCCAGGCCCGGAAGCGGGCGTAGTACGCCCGCCCGCGCTCGGAGGCGCGCAGTTCCGCGGTCATCGGGGCGGCGACCTCCTCCTCGTAGCCGGTCCAGGCGACGAGGTTCGGGGAGAGGGAGATCGCGGGGACGCCCCAGCGGCGGGCGAGGACGGGCGCCGGGTAGGCGGTGATGTCGTGGAGGACGAGGTCGGGTTCGTCGCCCTCGAAGGCGTCGGCGAGCTGCGGGAGCGCCTGGACGGCGTCGTTCAGGAAGGGTTCGATGTTGTCGATGAGTTCGGTGCCCCAGGCCTCGGGGTCGTCCTCGGTGGGCAGGGTGGACTTCCAGATCACCGGGGTGGCGCCGGTCTCCGCGACCTTGTCGGCGAAGGAGGCGGGGATGGCGTAGCTGACGCGGTGGCCCCTGGCGACGAGTTCCCGGATGACTTCGATGCTGGGGTTCACGTGCCCGGCGGCGGCGATGGAGAACATGGCGATGTGTGCGGGCTCGGCTGAGGTCATGCCGCGAGCTTAACGAGACGAGACGTCTCGTGCAATTGGATGACGGACCCGACGGTCACCCTGTCCGAAAATCGACCTGATGGCTCGTTCCGTCTCCCGCCGGGGGCTCGGGGCGCTGAATGCGAGACTGGGACGATCCACGGTGATCACGACGACCCGGCGAAGGACGAGACGAACGCATGGACGAGGCGCGGGCCAGGGACGTACTGGCGGAGGCGGGACTGACGGGCGCCGGGGCGGGCCGCCCGGAGCTGCTCGCCTTCGGCGAGAACGCCGTCTTCGCGGCCGGCGGCCTCGTGGTCAAGGTCGGCCGCGAGGCGGGACTGCTGGAGCGGGCCGAGCGGGAACTGGCGGTCGCGGGCTGGCTCGCCGACGCCGGGATCCCGGCGGTCCGGGCCGCTGAACCGAAGCCCCGGCTGGTGGGCGGACACCCGCTGACCCTGTGGCACCGGCTCCCGGAACCGGTCCGCCCGGCGGGTCCCGAGGACCTCGCGGCCCTGCTGCGGCCGCTGCACGCGCTGCCCGCGCCCTCCTTCGCCCTGCCCGCGCGGGACCTGCTGGGCGGGGTCGAGCGGTGGCTCCGGCTGGCCGGCGCGGCCGTCGGCCCCGAGGACGCGGCGTACCTGCGCGCCCGGCGCGACGCCTACGCGGGCGAGGTCGCCGCACTCGCCCCGCACCTGCCGCCCGGCCCCATCCACGGCGACGCCCTGCCCCGCAACGTCCACGTGGGCCCGGACGGGCCGGTCCTGGTGGACCTGGAGACCGTCTCCGCGGACCTGCGGGAACACGACCTGGTGGTGATGGCCCTGTCCCGCGACCGCTACGGGCTGCCCGCCTCCTCCTACGAGGCCTTCACGGCCGCGTACGGATGGGACGTACGGGACTGGGAGGGCTGCGCCGTCCTGCGCGGCGCCCGCGAGACGGCGAGCTGCGCCTGGGTCGCCCAGCACGCGCCGTCCAACCCCAAGGCCCTGAGCGAGTTCCGCCGCCGGGTGGCCTCCCTGCGCGACGGCGACACGGAAGCCCGCTGGCACGCCTTCTGACCCGCCCGGAGCACGGCCCCGGCACGCCGAAGGCCGCCACGGGACGGTCCCGGAGTGCCGGAAGCCCCGCTGTCCGCGCCCCCGCCGGCGAGCCCCTCGGGTGCGTACCCCGCCGGGAGAGCGGCGGCGCCCGGCCCTGGAACCGGGGCCTCCCCGGCAGACACCGGCCCGCGCCGGGACGCAGGAAAGCAGACACGGGACAATGGCACGCGTGCCCGACCGAACGAAGCTGCACCTCACCGCCCACCACGCCCGCCACGGAACGGGGACCGTCAAGGTGGTCCGCCCGGCCGTGCCTCCGCGGCACGCCGGACTCCTCGACGACAGCTGGTACCTGAACGCGTACGTCGACCGGGACGCCGCCGTGCTCATGGCGGGGCTGTGGACCCTCGCCGCCTCCTCACCGCGCACGCTGGTCCACCTGCCCCTGCGCGACGGCCCCTCGCCGACGGGCTCGAGGCGGCTGGACCTGGTCCTGGCGCACCACTCGCTCCAGTGGGCGCCCTCGCGCTGGAAGGAGCTGCGCGGCCGGCTGGGTCCCGGCCGCCCGCAGACCGTGGAGGTGCCGCTCCGGGAGCCGGCCGAGCTGCACCACGCCGCCGTGCACCGCGCGGAGAACCTCGACCGCTTCCACCAGAGCGTCCACGCCGAGACCCTCTTCATGACGGGCAGCGCCCCGGTGTTCCGTCAGGCGGCCGACGTCTTCCACGAGGTGGCCCGCCACGGCCCCGGGCACACCGCCGCCTTCCCCGGCCACCGCCACGGGCACTACTGCCGCAGCGTGCACTGCGACCCCCGCTTCCGGGACATCCACGTCGAGTACCGCGACGCCCCGACCCGGTGAGGCTCAGGCCGGGACCGGGCCCCGCAGCGGCCATGCCGTGTCGATCACCGCGTCCGGGCTGCCCTGGCGGCGCAGGTAGGACTGGAAGTCGCGGGCCCAGCGGGCGTGCCAGCCGCCCTGCCGGTCGTGCAGCTCGGCCGGGCTGAGCGCGGCCACCTGCGGGTGGCGGGCGGCTATCGCCCGGGCCACCTGTACCGCCGCCAGCGCGTCGGCCCCCGCGTCGTGCGCGGCGTCGAGGGTGATCCCGTACACCCCGCACACGGCCTCCAGCGTCCGCTTGCCGCGCCGGAAGCGGTCCACGGCCCGGTCTATCGTCAGCGGGTCGACCACCGGGCCGGTCTCGGCTCCGCCCAGCCGGTCGGCGAGCGAGGGCAGCCCGTGCCGGGCCAGCTCCGCCGAGAGCAGGGTCAGGTCGAAGGCAGCGTTGTACGCGACGACCACGGCTCCGCCGCGCCAGTGCTCCACCAGTGCCGCCGCCACCTCCTCGGCGACCTCCCGCACCGGGCGGCCCTCGGCGACGGCCCGCTCCGTACTGATCCCGTGGATGGCAGCCGCCTGCTCCGGGATCGGTATCCCCGGATCCGCGAGCCAGCCGCGCCTGGCGTGCACCTCACCGCCCCGCACCTCGACCACCGCGGCCGTCACGATCCGGGACTCCCCCGGTTCCGTGCCGGTCGTCTCCAGGTCGAACCCGACCAGCGCTCCCCCGTGCCACGCCTCCATGACGCGCCCCTCCCCCGTGTTTCAGGTCAACGCGTTTCAGCCTGCCACGCGGCACTGACACCGGGCCGGGCCACCCCCCAGGACCGCCCCGCACCGGGCCTGGCACGGCCGGCCCGGGAGCCGGACGGAAGCCGGATCGGGAACGGGGGGAGCGGGCCGGCGGGGCCGCCCGGGTCAGGACACCGGCCGCGAGTCCTCCCACACCGACTCGAACTCCTCGCGGTACGTCTGGAACAGCCCGTGGTCGGCGTCCTTCGGCACCCCCCTGCCGCCCCCGCGCAGCACCAGCACCGGCGCCTCCATCCCCCGGGCCCGCCGCAGGTACGACTGGACCACCGCGATCCCCGAGGACTGGCCCTCCACCAGGTAGGCCGTGAAGCGCGGGGTCTCGTCGAAGACGTGGATGTCGAAGCGCGACGGGTCCTTCAGCCCCGCCCGCACCCTGCGCACGTGCAGGATGTTCATCTCCACCGACCGGCTCAGCTCGCCCTTGCGCAGCCCCAGCTCGCGCTCGCGCCGCTTGACCGCGCTGCTCGCCGGGTTCAGGAACAGCAGCCGCACCCGGCAGCCGGCCTCCGAGAGCCGCACCAGCCGGCGGCCCGAGAAGTTCTGCACCAGCAGGTTGAGGCCTATGCCGATGGCGTCGAGCCGCCGCGCGCCCCCGAAGAGGTCCTCCGCCGGGAGCTGCCGCTGGAGCCGCACCCGGTCGGGGTGGACCGAGATGACGTCCGCGTACCGGTCCCCGACCAGGTCCTCGACGGCGTCGATCGGCAGCCGGTCCGCCGAGGGGCTGCCCGAGCCGGCGCCCAGCACCTCCAGCAGCCGCGCCGAGGCGCGTTCCGCCTGCTCCAGCACCGCCCGCGACAGCGCCCGGTTGCGGGAGACCACGTTGCGGGTGACCTCCAGCTCGTCGAGGGCCAGCTCGATCTCGCGCCGGTCGTCGAAGTACGGCTCGAAGCAGGGCCAGTGCTGGACCATCAGCTCGCGCAGCTGCGGCAGGGTCAGGAAGCTCAGCACGTTGTCGTCGGCCGGGTCCAGGAGGTAGCCCTTGCGCCTGCTGACCTCGCGCACGGCCACGGCCCGCTGCACCCATTCCTGCCCGGCGGGCCCCGCTGCGGCGACCACCCAGTCGTCCCCGCCGTGCACCGGCTCGTAGACGGGCCGCAGCACGGCACCGACCACCGAGCGCAGCCGCTGTTCGATGAGGTTCAGCCAGATGTACGCACGGCCCGCGCGCTGGGCCCGCGTACGGACCTCGCTCCACGCGTCCGCGCCCCAGTCGAGCTCGGCCCCGGCCCGCGCGTCCCCGGCCTCCTGCGGGGCCAGCGACACCGCCGCCCCGGCCGCCGCCGCGCCCGGCACACCGGTGGACGCGCCGCCCGCCGCGTCCACCGGGCCACCCTCGTGACCGCTGTCACCAGGGGGCAGCTCCAGACCTCCCGAGCTCACCCGTGCACCGCCTTCTGCGTCTGGACGCCCGTCTCCAGTGATCACGGAAGGGTACTCCGCGCACGCGGCCCGACGCAGCCCGAAGCCGTCCCCCGTGACCTCAGGTCCCCTGGTCCGGCCGTCCGTTGACCCATTATGTGATGCCCGGACAGTCGGTTGACCCGCCTATCAGCTCTCCGGTTCACCCATCGGCAGCATTCCAAGTCCACGCGTGGGGAGCCTCTTTCGGGGAAGATCTGGCAGAGGCGTGATGCGCGCCGGATCGAGCCGGACCAGGACGGGAAGAGTCGTTAGCCATGCAAGTCTGGCCGGGACAGGCGTATCCGCTGGGCGCCACGTACGACGGCGCGGGCACCAACTTCGCGGTGTACTCCGAGGTCGCCCGCCGCATCGAGCTGTGCCTGCTGCACGACGACGGCTCGGAGACCGCCGTCGAGCTGCGCGAGACGGACGCCTTCGTCCGTCACGCCTACCTGCCGGGGATCATGCCCGGCCAGCGGTACGGGTTCCGCGTGCACGGGCCGTACGAACCCGAGCGCGGGAACCGCTGCAACGCGGCGAAGCTGCTGCTGGACCCGTACGCGCGGGCCATCAGCGGGCAGGTGTCCTGGGGCGAGGAGGTCTACGGCTACCACTTCGGCCGGCCCGACTCCCGCAACGACCTGGATTCGGCGCCGCACACGATGAGTTCGGTGGTGGTGAACCCGTACTTCGACTGGGCCAACGACCGGCCGCCGCGTCACGAGTACCACCACACCGTGCTGTACGAGGCGCACGTGAAGGGCCTGACCATGCGTCACCCGGATCTGCCCGAGGAGCTGCGGGGCACCTACGGGGCGCTGGCGCACCCGGCGGTGATCGGGCACCTGGCGAAGCTGGGGGTGACGGCGCTGGAGCTGATGCCCGTGCACCAGTTCGTCAACGACCACCGCCTGGTGAACGACGGGCTGAGCAACTACTGGGGCTACAACACGATCGGCTTCTTCGCCCCGCACAACGGCTACGCCTCCGGGGACCGGGGCCAGCAGGTGCTGGAGTTCAAGTCGGCGGTACGGGCGCTGCACGAGGCCGGGATCGAGGTGATCCTGGACGTGGTCTACAACCACACCGCCGAGGGCAACCACCTGGGTCCGACGCTGTCCTTCCGCGGCCTGGACAACGCCTCGTACTACCGGCTCGCGGACGACCCCCGGCACTACACGGACACCACGGGGACCGGGAACTCGCTGCTCATGCGCTCCCCCCACGTGCTCCAGCTGATCATGGACTCGCTGCGGTACTGGGTGACCGAGATGCACGTGGACGGCTTCCGCTTCGACCTCGCGGCCACGCTGGCCCGGCAGTTCCACGAGGTGGACCGGCTGTCCTCGTTCTTCGACCTGGTGCAGCAGGACCCGGTGGTCAGCCAGGTGAAGCTGATCGCGGAGCCCTGGGACCTGGGCGAGGGCGGCTACCAGGTGGGGAACTTCCCGCCCCTGTGGACCGAGTGGAACGGCAAGTACCGGGACACGGTACGGGACTTGTGGCGCGGGCAGCCGCGCACCCTCGCGGAGTTCGCGGGGCGGCTGACGGGCTCCTCCGACCTCTACCAGGACGACGGGCGCCGGCCGCTGGCCTCCATCAACTTCACCACCTGCCACGACGGTTTCACCCTGCGGGACCTGGTCTCGTACAACGAGAAGCACAACGAGGCCAACCGGGAGGGCAACCGGGACGGCGAGACGCACAACCGGTCCTGGAACTGCGGGGTCGAGGGGCCCATCGAGGACAAGGAGGTCCAGGAGCTGCGCGAGCGGCAGATGCGCAACTTCACGGCCACCCTGATGCTGTCGCAGGGCGTGCCGATGCTCAGCCACGGAGACGAGTTCGGCCGCTCCCAGGAGGGCAACAACAACGCCTACTGCCAGGACAACGAGCTGTCCTGGGTGACCTGGCCCGAGCCCGGCAAACCACCGCCCGCCCTGCTGGAGTTCACCCGCCGCATGGTCTGGCTGCGGCGCGACCACCCGGTGTTCCGGCGGCGCCGGTTCTTCCACGGCCGGCCGGTGGAGGGCACGCACGACGAACTCTCCGACATCGCCTGGTTCACCCCGCACGGCGAGGAGATGCGGGCGCGGGACTGGCAGGCGCAGCACGCGCGGGCGCTGACCGTGTTCCTCAACGGGGAGGCGATCTCCGAGCCCGGCACGCGGGGGGAGCGGATCACCGACGACTCGTTCCTGCTGATGTTCAACGCGGGCGCCGAACCGCAGGACTTCACCGTCCCCGCCGGGCACGGCGCGCACTGGCGGCTGGTCGTGGACACGGCGCGGGCGGAAGTGCCGCCACCCGGCACCGGGCCGCAGTACGCGGCCGGGGACCGGGTGGCCCTGACGGGGCGGTGCCTGGTGGTGCTTCAGCGGCCGGCGTAGCCGGCGGCGGTGCCTCCGGGTGAGGGGGTGCGCCGGGCCGCGGCGAGGGCCGCCGCGGGGGGCCGGTCGGACGGCACCCGGGTCACGAGGGCGATGACCAGGCACAGGGCGGCCGCGCCCACCGCCACGGCGAACGCCCCGGCGGGCCCGTACGACTCGGCGAGCCGCCCGGAGACGGCCAGCGCCGCGGCCTGCCCGGCCACCAGGGAGCTCGCGGCGAAGGCCATCGACTCGGCGAGCCGGGCGGGCTCCACGACGCGCTCGGTGAGCGCGAACGCGGTGATCAGGTGCGGGGCGTAGGCGGCCCCGAGGACGGTGACGACCGCGTACAGCGGCCAGAGGGTCTCGGTGAACAGCAGCGGCACCGAGAGGAGCAGCGCGGCGCCGGTCGCCACCCGCCAGCGCAGCCTCAGCCCGAAGCGGGCGGGCAGCGCACCGAGCGCGAGGCCGACGGCGGCGCTGACCACGCCCATGGCGGCGTACACCAGCCCGGCCTGGCCCGGGACGCCCAGCGCGGCGGTGAGCGAGGCGATGCCCGCCTGGCAGGCGCCGAACATGGCGCCCTGGAGGGCGAGGGAGCCGCGTACGGCGTGCACCACGCGGGGCGGGCGGGCCGGTCGGGCGCCGCCGGTGCGCCGCGGTGCGGGAGTGCCCGCCGTGACGGCGGCGGTCGGGTGCAGGGCGTACGCGGTGCCGAAGACGACCACGAGCGCGGCGGCGCCGCCGAGGGCGACGGCGGGGTGCGCGACGAGCGCGGCGAGGCCCACGAGGGCCGGGCCGAGTACGAAGGAGACCTCGTCGAGGGTGCCCTCCAGCGAGTGCACGGCGCCGACCACCTTCTCGTCGGCGCGGGCGCGGTGCGCGAGCGCGACGGAGCGGGTGCGGGCGAGCGGCCCGATCAGCGGTACGGAGGCCCCGGTGACGGCGCCGATCGCGGCGAGGGGGGCGGTCGCGAGCCCGCCGAGGGCGCCGGCGACGAGCGCGGCGGTGGCGAGGGCGTTGACGGCGGCGGCGGTCAGGACGACGGGCCGCTGCCCGTGGCGGTCGGCGAGCCGGCCGAGGACGGGCCCGCAGACCACCTGGCCCGCCGAGAGGGTGCCGCCGACGATTCCGGCGGTGGTGAGCGAGCCGCTGGTCCCTGCGACCAGCAGGACGCTCCCGAACTGGGACATCGCGACGGGCAGTCGGGCGAAGAAGGAGACGAGCGGGAGCAGGGGCCCGGTCAGGGCGATGACGTGTCTATAGGTACTGACGGTTCCAACCACTTGATCGACACTAACGCGCTGGAGTCACCCGGATGCATTGGGTCATGGCACGGAATCGCCCGGGCTGGGTACGTACGTTCTCATGACCCTGGGGTATTCAAGCAGCCGACCGGAATCCGACGTTCAGACACCGGTCGTTCCGGCGTCGACCTACCGTCTCCAGCTCAGCCCGCGCTTCACGTTCGCGGCGGCCGAGGCAGCCGTGCCGTACCTCGCCTCGCTCGGCGTGTCGCACCTGCACCTGTCCCCCGTGCTGGAGGCGGTGCCGGGCTCGGAGCACGGGTACGACGTCGTCGACCACGCGCGGGTCCGGGCCGAGCTGGGCGGCGAGCCGGGGCTGCGCGCGCTCGCGGCGGCGGGACGGGCCCACGGGCTGGGGCTGGTGCTGGACATCGTGCCGAACCACATGGCGGTACCGGTGCCGTTGCGGCTCAACCGGCCCCTGTGGGAGGTGCTGCGGGAGGGGCCGGGCTCGCCGTACGCCCGGTGGTTCGACATCGACTGGGAGGGCGGCGGGGGGCAGGTCCTGCTGCCGGTGCTTGGCGGGCCGGACGAGGGCTGCGAGGTGGTGGCCGGGGACGGCGGCGAGGAGCTGCTCCGGTACGGGGGCGGGCTGGAGCTGCCCTTGCGGGCGGGGACGGCCGGGCTGCCGCTCCGGGAGCTGCTGGACGCGCAGTGGTACCGGGCCGCCTGGTGGCGCGAGGCGCGGACGGCCCTGAACTACCGGCGGTTCTTCACGATTTCCGACCTGATCGGAGTGCGGGTGGAGGACCCCGCCGTGTTCGCGGCCAGCCACGGGAAGGTCTTGCAGCTGGTGCGGGACGGGGTGGTGGCCGGCCTGCGGATCGACCACGTGGACGGGCTGGCGGATCCGGAGCAGTACCTGCGGCGGCTGCGGGCCGCGGTCGGGGGCGGCTGCTGGATCGTGGTGGAGAAGATCCTGGCCCGCCGGGAACGGCTGCCCGCGTCCTGGCCGGTGGCCGGGACCACCGGGTACGACGCGCTGCACCGGGTGGACGGGGTGTTCACCGATCCGGTGGGGGTGCGCCGGCTGGCGTGCACGTACGCGGAGGCCGCCGGGGGGCCTCCCTCGTGGGAGGAGACCGCCTCGGAGGCCGGGCGGGAGGTGCTGACCGTCGACCTGGCCGCCGAGCTGGCGACGCTGGAGCGGTGGGCGGGCCCGGCACTGGCCTTCGGCGTGCGGGAGTTGCTCCTCGCCTCGCCGGTGTACCGGACGTACCCGGGCGGGCCGGGGCCGTCGGCGGCGACCCTGGAGCGGGCCGCCGCGCGGGCGGGGGCCGCGGCGGTGGAGGGCGTACGGGAACTGCTGCTGCGGGACCCCGCCTTCGCGGCGCGTTTCGCGCAGACCTCGGCGGCCCTGCGCGCCAAGTCCCTGGAGGACCGGGCCTTCTACCGGTGGGCGCCGCTGCTGTCGGCCACCGAGGTCGGCGGGGAGCCGGGGGATCCGGCGGTGTCCGTCGCCGGGTTCCACGCGTACTGCGCGGAGCTCGAACGGGACTGGCCCGCCTCCGGGACGGTGCTGTCCACGCACGACACGAAGCGCAGCGCGGACGTACGGGCGCGGATCTCGGTGCTGTCGCAGGCCCCGGAGGCGATGGGGGAGCCGGGCGGGCCGCCCGGGGCCGACCCGCAGCTGGCGTGGGTGGCCCGGCAGAGCGCGCTCGGCCTGGGGGAGGCACCCGAACGGGAGTCCCGGCTGGCGGCCGCCCTGCTGAAGGCCGCGCGGGAGGCGGGGGTGCACACCTCCTGGACCGACCCCGACGAGGGCTACGAGGCGGGCATCGCGGCTCTGGTGCCCCGGGAGGCGGTGGAGCTGCCGCCGGAACTGGCGGAGGCCGCCCGGGCCAACCTGCTGGGGATGACCCTGCTGCACCTGGCGATGCCGGGGGTGCCGGAGGTGTACCAGGGCTGCGAGTACGAGTGCCGGGCGCTGGTCGACCCGGACAACCGCCGCCCCGTCGACTTCCCCCGGAAGGCGCTGGCCGCCCTGGACGCCGGCGCCGCCCCGCCGGACCTCGCCCGGGAGAAGCTCGCGCTGACGGCGGCGCTGCTGCGGCTGCGCCGCGACCGGCCCGGACTGTTCACCGGCTACGCCCCCCTGCCGGCCCGGGGCCCGGCCGCCGGCCACTGCGTGGCCTTCACCCGTCCGGCCGGGCTCATCGCGGTGGCCACCCGCCTCTCCCACCGCCTGGCGGCCGCGGGCGGCTGGCGCGGAACCTCCCTGGAGCTGCCCGAGGGGCGGTGGGCGCGGGTCGGCGGACGGCGGGGCGGGCCGGCCGGCGCCGAGTACGGGGGGCGGGTGGCACTGGCGGAGCTGCTGGAGGATGTGCCGGTGGCGGTGCTGGTGCGCGAGTAGGCGTACCAGGGGGCAGGGGCCGCCCGCCGGGGATCGCGGGACGGCCCTCAGGCGCTCCGGCAGAGGGCCGTGTCCACGAGCTTCTCGACGTGCTTGGTGACCGCTCCCTCGACCGGGTCGGTGGTCACCGCGACGGCGGCGGCGCGGCCGTCTTCGGTGACTCCCCCGCGGGTCTCGTAGCCGGCGATGTCGCCGCCGTGGCCCCAGTAGACGCCGCCGCACGACAGCGGCCTGCTCATCAGGCCCAGCCCGTAGCCGGCGCCCGTGTCGCCGAGGGGGACGGTGGTGCGCATCTGGGCGAGCTGGGCGGGCCGCAGGAGGCGGCCGTCCAGGAGCGCGGTGAGGAACTGGTTGAGATCGGCGTTGGTGGAGATCATCTGGCCGGCGGCCCAGGACGGGGAGGGATCGATCTCCGTGACCTCGCGCAGGGGCGCGCCCGGCGAGTCCTGGTGGTAGCCCTTGGGGTGGGGTTCCCGGATGGTCATGTCGCCGGCGGTGGGGAAATAGGTGTGGCGCAGTCCGAGGGGCCGGACGATCCGCTTGTCGATCTCCTCGCCGAGGGGGCGGCCGGTGATCTTCTGGACGATGAGGCCGGCCAGTACGTAGTTCGTGTTGCTGTAGGCCCAGCCGGTTCCCGGCGCGAAGAGGGCCTTGTGCCGGAAGGCGATGTCGAGGATGTCGCGGGGTTCGAGGTAGCGGTGGCCGAGGATGTCGTCGATGACGTCCGCCTCGTAGTCGGGCAGCCCGCTGGTGTGCTGGAGGAGTTCGCGGACGGTGATGCGCCGCCCGTCGATCCCTTCGCCGCGCACGAGGTCCGGGAGGTGGGTCTCGACCTTGTCGTCGAGGCCGATCCTGCCCTCGCCGACCAGCTGCAGCACGACCACGGCGGTGAACGTCTTGGTGTTGCTGCCGATGCGCACCTGACCGTCCCTGGCGCCGGCGGTGTACGTACGGGTGCGCCCGTCGCGGTCCTTGACGCTCGCCAGGGCGGCGGGCACGCCGTCGTCGGCCACCAGGGCGTTCAGCCCCTGCTGGACGGGGTCCGGGCGGGCGGTGGCGGCCGCGGCCGGGGCCAGGGCGCCGAGGGCCATGACGGCCGCGGCCGCGGCTCGTACGAGGGTCCTGCGCCGGGTCTGCCTGGGCATGGGGGAACTCCTATGGAAATGCGGGGAATCGGTGGTGTGCCCAGCATTTCCGTATGCGGCGGTCCGGGCGATCCTGCTGCCCGGATGCCGCGGGGTGGGGCTTTCCCCCGGCGGAAGGCGGGACCGGAGTCCTGCCGGTCCGGGCCCGGCCCCCCGGTGGGGCCGGGCCCGGGGACGGTCAGTGCCAGGTCTGGTAGGGGCTCTTCTGGGCGTGGGTGCCGCACGGGAAGGTGCGCAGGTGGAACTGGGGGCTGTCGTCCAGGCACAGGCCGGTCGCCTGGTTCTTGAACTCGACGGAGCCGTCCGGGTAGCGGTGGACGATCCAGCTCTCGTCCTTGGCCTTGTCGCACGGCTGCGCCGAGGCGGTCCCGCGCGGGTGGTCGGTGAGGCAGAGACCGGTCTTGCGGTTCCGGAGCTCGCGGGTGCCGTCCCCCCACTGGTGGACGTTCCACTTCTGGTGGTCGTTGCCCAGGCACGTGTAGGTGCGGACGCCGGCGTCGCTGTCGTCGAGGCAGGCCGACGTCGCCGCGTTGCGGAAGGTCTGGACGCTGTCGAGCGTGTCGGCCTCGGCGGTGGTGGTCGCCAGGGCGGTGGCGAGCAGGATGCCCGCCAGGATGGTCGTACGGGTGTTCATGTTCGCTCCTGGGAGGGGTCAGCCGACGATGTTGACGGGGCGGTAGGCGTGGTAGCCGTCGCGGCCGCTCACGCCGTAGGAGTGCTTCTTCCAGCGCGTTCCGACGCCGCCGGCCTGCTCGTAGGACTTGTAGACGGTGTGCGCGCTGTTGGCCCAGCCGTCGAAGATGACGACGTGGCGGTTGTCGGCGCTGTTGCTGTTGGCCTTGATGACCAGGTCGCCGGGGGCGAGGTCCTTCATGGCGATGCGGCGGGTGAAGCCGTCGTTCTTGAGGGAGACGGTGTTGGGGCCGGGCTTGCGCAGACCGAGGGTCATGGAGACGTAGCCGGAGCAGTCCTGCCGGTAGCCGTCCTTCCAGTACTTGGTCTGGCTGTAGGGGACGGGGCGGCCGTTGTTGGCGGTCAGCCACGTCCTGGCCCGGGCGAGGACCTCCGAGCGGGTGATGCGGGGAGCCGCCTGGACCACCTCGGCCGAGGAGCCGGCCGCCGGGGCCGGCGGCGCGGTCAGCGCGAGGGAACCCAGGGACAGGAGGGTGGTCAACGCGGCCATGGCCACGCGGCGGGTGAGATTGACGGACATGCCCGTCCTCCGATTTCCGGCAGGGGGAATGCGCCGGTACGGCGCAGGTGGTGGGATCGCCGCTCACTCGACTGGGAGCCGGCTGATGCAGAGTCTGCGGCGGTCCGGCGAGGCCTCGCAACGCTGTCCCGTTTGCTTCGGGCAAGTCGGGATCCCTACCCTTCTGACCTGCTGGGACATGACCATCCCGGGACAGGGGCGAGCATGGTGGACGTCGGCGGGCGCAGCCCGGGGCAACAACTGGGCGGGGCGCTGAGGGCGCTGCAGCAGCGGTCCGGACGGACGCTGCGCTCCCTGGAGTCGGAGGTGATGATCAGCGACTCCTCGCTGTCCCGCTACTTGCGCGGCAGCACGGTCCCGCCGTGGAGCACCGTCCGGGACCTGTGCCGGGCCCTGGGCGCCGACCCGGCGGAGTACCGGGCCCTGTGGGAGGCGGCGGACCGCAGCCAGCCGGCGCCTGCGCCGCCGCCCCCGGCCTCACCGTGGTGGCGCGGCCGCTGGGCATGGGCGGCCGTCGGCGCCCTGGCCGGTCTGGTGCTCGGCACCGCGCTCTGCCTGCTCGTCCTGGTGCCCGGGGCGCCGCCCGCGCAGCCGTCGGCGCAGCCGCGTGCGGCCGGCGGGGCACCCGCGCCGCCGCGGAACGACATGACGCGGATCTTCGTCAACCGCTCCACGGGCAGCTGCCTGGACCACAGCCTCGACCAGGGGCTGCGCTCCTTCCCGCCCAACGGCATGAGCTACCAGCGCTGGACCGTCCACCCGCTGCCCGACGGCACCAGCACCCTGAGGAACCACGCCACGGGCGCGTGCCTGGACAGCGGCGACGGCGGACTCGACGCCCGCTCCTGCGACAAGGCCCCGTCGCAGCGGTGGACCGTCACGACATGGCCCGACGCCTCGGCCGAGGTCAAGAGCCGGACCACCGGCCAGTGCCTGGACGACGGCCCCGCCGGCCTGCGCGCCCTGCCCTGCGACCGGTCGGACCGTCAGAAGTGGGGCTGACCCCGGCTCCGCCGGAAGCGGACCGGCTTCTCGCGCCACCGGCCACGGGGCCCTGCCGGGCGCACGCACGTTCGGTCCCCGCGGAGCAGTAGCCGGCCGGTGTGGCGGGCATGGCATCACATGTGACCCTCATCCGTGACATGCGCTACCCCACCCCGCACGAACTCGCCCTGGCCGGCCGGGCACTGGCGGACGAGCACCCCGGCCGGGTGCGGATGCGGCAGGCCGGTGTCTCCCGGGGCGGCAGGCCGCTGTGGCTGCTCTCCGTCGACGGGCAGCGGGGCGGGCCCCGGGAGGTGCTCGTCGTCGCCGGGGCCCATGCCAACGAGCCCGTCGGCGGGGCGACCGCGCTGGACCTCGCACGGCGGGTGATCCGGGCCGGGGGCGGCGGGGCCGGCTGGCACTTCCTGCTCTGCGCCGACCCCGACGGCGCCGACCTGCACCGCACGCCCCGCCCGTACTCGCTGCTGGACTACCACCGCAACTTCTACCGGCCGCCCGGCCCGGAACAGCCCGAGTGGGCCCCGTCCTTACTCCCCCCGGACCGGCTCCCGCCCGAGACCCGCACCCTGACCGCGCTCCTGGACCGGCTGCGGCCGGTCCTGCAGGTCTCCCTGCACGGTACGGATCTCGGCGGGTCCTGGGTCCAGCTGACGCGTGACGTACCCGGGCTCGCCGAGCCCTTCGGGACGTCGGCGGCCGAGCTGCGGATCCCGGTGGAGACCCGGGCCTCCGACGCGGCCGGGTGGGCCACCCCCGGGCCCGGGATCTTCGTGATGCCGCAGGCCGGGAGCGAGGACACCCTGCTCAGTACCTGGTGCCACCACGGGACCACCGCGATCGTCGAAGTCCCCATGTGGGCCTCCCCCCTGGTGGAGGACCCCGCCCCGCACCCGGACCCCCGGGCCGCCCTGCGCATGCTGGCGGAGCGGCTGACCGGTGAGGCCGCGCGGGTGGCCGGGCTGCGGGAGGGGATCGCGGCCGCCGGGCCGGGCGCGGCCGCCCTGCTGCGGGCGGTGGACTGGACGCTCGGGCTGATCCCGCAGGTCACCGCCGGGTGGACGGCTCCCGGGGCCCCCTCCGAGGCCACCACGGCCTCCCTCGGCAGCATCGACGCCTTCGGGCGGCGGCTCTCGCTGCGCGCCGCCGCGATGCTGCTGCGCGTCCTGCGGTCCCAGGCCCATCCGTCGGCGCCCGCCCTGGACCGCCTGGTGACGGGGTGGTGCGAGGAGTTCTCCTCCCGCTTCCAGGCCCGTTGGGTGCCGGTGGCCACGCAGGTGGAGCACCAGTCGCGGACGGTCCTGGCCGCGTACGGGTGTCTTCAGACCGGCCAGGCGTAGCGCCGCTTGGGGCGGCCCGTGGCGCCGAGGCGGTCGTAGAAGCGGATCGCGCCCTCGTTCCAGTCGGGGGTCTGCCATTCGACGTGCTCGAGGCCGAGGCGTCGGGCGAGACCGGCCACGCCCGCCATCAGGGCCGCCCCGAGGCCGTGGCCCCTGGCCTCCTCGGCGAGGTAGAGGCAGTCCATGTGGAGGTAAGGGCGGGCGTCCCAGAACGCGAACTCCTCCGAGCAGGCGGCGTATCCGGCCACCGTGCCCCCGGGAGTCTCGGCGAGCAGCACCCACAGCCGGGCGTCCTCGGCGAACAGCCGGGGACCGAGGTGCTCGCCGAGGTCCGCGGGGCGGGGTGCCGACTTCTCGTACGCGACGTGCTCGTGGATGAGTTCGGTGAGACGCGGAAGGTCTTCGGGGCGGGCGGGGCGCACGAGGCCGGTGGGGTCCATGGAGGGCATACTGCCGGGCCCTGGCCCCCCGTCAAAGGCCGGGACGGCGACGGGATCGCGGAGGCGTGGCGACGGCAGCGCAATGTGACCGCACCGGTCGCGTCCCCGGCCCCGCCCTCAGTACTCCGAGAGCCGGAAGCTCACCCGTCCGAATCCCACCTGGTCCCCGGGCCGCACCACGGCCGCCCCCGTCACGCGGCGCCCGTTGACGGTGGTGCCGTTGGTCGAGCCGAGGTCCCGCAGCAGCCACGTCCCGTCCCGCATGCTCAGCTCCGCGTGCGCCCGCGAGACGGTGTCATGGCTGAGCCGCAGCCCGTTGCCGGGGTCGCGGCCGATCCGCAGCGGGCCGGCGGCCGGGTGGGGGAACAGCAGCGCGGGCAGGCGCTCCACCTGCCAGGCGCGGCGCACGCCGGCGGACACGGCCGAGGCCCGGCCCACCCAGCCGAACAGCCGGCTGCTCCACGGGCTCGCGGCGTCGCGCGCTCCCTCCCGCGTCTGGAGGTCGGCGAGGAGGACGGCGAGGTCCTCGGGGCGACGGGCGGCCAGCGCGAGTTCCATTCGGCGCAGGAAGGTGTCGTGCGACAGCCTGCCGAGGGCCGCACCCTCCCTGAGGTGGCCCAGCGCCCGGTCGCGCTCCGCATCGGAGAGCCGGGGGGCCGGATAGGCGGGGAACTCGAAACTCGACGTCACAGGGTGATTGTCGGCCCGTCGGGTGCGGAGTGTCCAGAACTCCCCCGCCGCGCCCGGAATGATGGGCACGATACGGGCAGGATACGCATGCTGGACACCGCCGGAGACGAGGGGACCGTCCGTGCAGTTCGAGGTGTGGGCACCGCTGACAGGTCGGGTCGCCATGCGACTGAACGACACCACCTACGAGATGAGCCCCGACCCGGCCCCCGGCCGCTCCGGCTGGTGGGTCGCCGAGGCCCCGGCGGCCGACGGCGACCGGTACGGGTTCCGCCTCGGCGACGATCCGGTGGTCCGGCCCGATCCGCGCGGGCGCCGGCTGCCCGACGGTACGGAGGGTCTGTCGGCGGTGGTCGACCTGACGGCCCTCACGCCCCGGGTGCCGCCGCCGCGCGTCCCGCTCCAGGACGCGGTCCTGTACGAGCTGCACGTCGGCACCTTCACCCCCGAGGGCACCTTCGAGGCGGCGGCCGCCCGCCTGGGGTATCTGGCCGGGCTGGGCGTCACGCACGTGGAGCTGATGCCGGTGTGCCCCTTCCCGGGCCGGCACGGCTGGGGGTACGACGGGGTGGCGCCGTGGGCGGTGCACGAGCCGTACGGAGGTCCGGCGGGACTGGCGGCCTTCGTGGAGGCCGCGCACGCCGCCGGGCTGGGGGTGGTGCTGGACGTGGTCCTCAACCACTTGGGTCCCTCCGGGAACCATCTCCCCGCGTTCGGCCCGTACTTCACCGACACGCACCACACGCCCTGGGGCGCGGCGGTGAACCTGGACGCGCCCGGCTCCGACGAGGTCCGCTCGTACCTGATCGGGAGCGCGCTGGCCTGGCTGCGGGACTACCGGATCGACGGCCTGCGGCTGGACGCGGTGCACGCGCTGGCCGACGGGCGGGCGCTGCACTTCCTGGAGGAGCTGGCGGCGGCCGTGGACGGGCTGGCGGCGGAGACCACGCGCCCGCTGTTCCTGATCGCCGAGTCCGACCAGTGCGACCCCCGGCTGACGACGCCGCGCTCCGCCGGGGGCCTGGGGATGCACGCGCAGTGGAACGACGACTTCCACCACGCGCTGCACTGTGCCCTGACCGGTGAATCGCAGGGTTATTACGCCGACTTCGCCGAGGCCCCGCTCGGCGCCCTCGCCAAGACCCTGACGCGGGCGTTCTTCCACGACGGCACCTGGTCCTCCTTCCGCGGCCGCACCCACGGCCGGCCGGTGGACCGCCGCCGCACCCCCGCGCACCGCTTCGTCGGCTACACCCAGACCCACGACCAGGTCGGCAACCGGGCGCTGGGCGACCGGCTGTCCGCCTCCTGCTCCCCCGGGCTGCTGGCCTGCGCGGCGGCGCTGGCGCTGACGGGGCCCTTCGTACCGATGCTGTTCATGGGCGAGGAGTGGGGGGCCGGCACCCCGTGGCAGTACTTCACCGGCCATCCCGACCCGGAGCTCGCCGAGGCGGTGCGCAGCGGCCGGCGGCGGGAGTTCGCGTCGCACGGCTGGAAAGCGGAGGAGATCCCGGACCCGCAGGACCCGGCGACCCGCGACCGGTCCTGCCTGGACTGGGCCGAACCGGAGCGGGAGTCGCACGCCTGGCTGCTGGAGTGGTACCGGACCCTGATCCGGCTGCGCCGCACCCATCCGGACCTGCGCGACCCGGACCTCGCGGCGGTCCGGGTGGCGTACGACGAGGAGCGCCGCTGGCTGACCTTCCGGCGGGGCGAGGTACGGGTGGTGGTGAACCTGTCGACGGAGTCGGTGACGGTGGCGCTGGGCCGCAACGGGGTGCGGGTGCTGGCCGCCTGGGAGCCGGTGGAACATCCGGGTCCGGACGGGCGGATCCACGTACCGGGCGAGTCGGCGGTGGTGCTGGGGCCGTGACGCCAGCGGGCCCCGGGGGCGCCGCCCGGTCCTCGACGGGCGCGGTCCGGTCCTGCGGAGGGTCCGCTACGGGAGAGCGGTGAGGAACGCGGAGATCAGCGGGGCGATTTCCGGGAGGTGGGTTTCCAGGGCGAAGTGGCCGGCGCCCTCGAAGACGTGGACGTCCGCGTCCGGGGCGTCCCGCAGGTACGCCTTCGCCCCGGCCGGGGTGAAGAAGGGGTCCCCGGCGCCCCAGACGACCAGCACCGGCACCCGCGCCGACCGGAGCCAGGCCTGCCAGGCCGGGTAGTGCGCGAAGTTGGAGGCGTAGTCGAAGGCGAGGTCGGCCTGGGCGTCGGTCCGCCCCGGCAGGTTCAGGTAGTGCACGTCCAGGGTCCAGCTGTCGGGGGAGAGGAGGCCGGTGTCGGCGACGCCGGTCTCGTACTGGAAGCGGGTGCCCTCCAGGGTGAACAGCCCCCGTACCCGCTCTTCGTCGGCCGGGACCTCCCGCCGCAGAGCGGTGAACTCGCGGGCGGCGTCCGACAGGCCCTCCTCGTACGCGTTGCCGTTCTGGACGATCAGCCCGGTGACCCGTTCGGGGCGTCGTGTGGCGAGCCGCAGTCCGACCGGGGCGCCGAAGTCGAAGACGTACAGGGCGAAGCGGTCGAGGTTCAGGGCGTCGGTGAAGCCCTCCACGATGTCGGCGAGCCGGTCGAAGGTGTACGTGAACCCCTCCGGCGCCTCGGTCCGGCCGAAGCCGGGGTAGTCCGGGGCGATCAGGCGGTAGGGGGTGTCGCCGAGGGCGTCCATCAGGCGGGCGAACTGGTGCGAGGCGGTCGGGAAGCCGTGCAGGAGCAGGAGGACGGGGCCGTCGGCGGGGCCGCTCTCGCGGTAGGCGACGCGCACGCCGTCCACGTCGACGGTGCGGTGCCGGACGGACGGGATGGTGTGGCGAGCGGTCATCACATGCCTCCTGGGTGCGTGGTGGCATTAGCTTTGCCGATCACGCACTAATGGGTCAAGTGATTCAGGTAGCATTAGCCATGTGAAGGTGACCTTTCCGCTTACCGGCGAGCCCCTGGCTCTGGACCTCCTCAACACCCGCACCGCCGCGGGCGACCTCGTCGCCGATCCCGCTGGCCTCGCGGCGTGGCTGGCCGAGCAGGCCGGGAGGCTGACGCCGGTCGGAGAGACGGGCACGGCCGAGGTGGCCGCCGTACTGGCCGTACGGGAAGCCGCGCGGTCGGCGCTCGACGCCGCCCTGCGCGGTGAGCGGCCGCCGGCCGACGCGCTGCGCGCGCTGAACGGCGCCCTGTCCGCGGCTCCGTCCCACCGGGAGCTGACCTGGACCGAGGAGGCCGGCCTCACGGCGACCCCGCACCGGCCGCCCGGCCCCGCGCGGCGGCTGGCGGCGGAACTGGCCGAAGCCGTCACGGAGCTCCTGACCGATCCCCGCGTGACGTCGGTCCGCGCGTGCGAGGCGGAGGACTGCGTCCTGCTCTTCCTGCCCGCGCATCCGCGACGCCGCTGGTGCGTGGCGTCCGCCTGCGGCAACCGTGCGCGAGTGGCCCGCTATTACGCCCGCCACAAGCGCCCGTGACACCCGTCGCGGGCCGGGTCAGGAGCCGGTGCGGTGGTCATACCGGGGACCCTGCCGTGAGGCGGGCGGCGAGCGCGGCGGCCGCGCCGGACAGGCCGGCGGGCGCGAGCAGCTCCGTACGGTGCGCGAGGCGGGGTGCGGCGAGCGGTACGGCGACCCCCGCGCGGGCGGATTCGGCGAGCGGACGCGGCAGCAGTACGAGGCCGTGCCCGGCGGCGGCGAGAGCGCACAGGGCGTGCAGGTCGGTGCCGTCGTAGCGCAGGCCGCCGCGTCCGGCGGTGAGCGGCAGCCCCACGTCCGGCGCGTCGAGCCAGCGCGCGTCGGCGAGGTCGTCGAGCCGGACGGAGTGCCGCGCGGCGAAGGGGTGCCCGGCGGGGAAGAGGACGGCGAGCTCCTCCTCGCCGACGCCGGTGACCCGCAGCGGGGCCACGTCGGGCAGCCGCAGCGGGTCGCTCGGGGCGGCGAGGCCGTCGACGAGCCCGAGGTCGCAGTCCCCGGCGGCGACGGCGGCGGGCACCCGGGCCGGGGGCAGGACGCGCAGGGTGACGCCGGTGGCGGGCAGGGCGGCGAGCAGCCGGGGGGCGGCGGCGAGCGGGGAGGCGGCGAGGGTGACCCGGCCGGGCGGGGCGGCGGCCAGCCGCAGTACGTCGGCGCGGGCCGCGTCGAGCCGTAGCAGCAGCGGCCGGGCGTGCTCCAGCAGCCGCGCCCCGGCCGGGGTGGGGGCGACGGGCCGCCGGGTGAGCAGCTCGGTGCGCAGGTCGCCCTCGAGCGCGGCGATGTGCTGGGAGACGGCGGACTGGGTGTAGCCGAGTTCGCGCGCGGCGGCGGAGAAGGAGGCGAGGCGGGCGACGGCGGTGAAGGTGCGGAGCAGGTGCGGGTCCATGCCCGCAGGATGGCACCGCCCCTCAGCACCGCTATCAGCACCGCCGCCCATCAGCACCGCCCCTCAGCACCGCTCATCAGCACCGCTTATCGGCCGTGCAGGAAGGGTCGTTGGCGCTGGAGCGGTACGGGGTCGCAGGATGATCCGCATGACCACCGCGCAGACCGCGTACGGCTCGGCCGTCGCCCGGATCGCCCTCGTCGGCGACCGCTCCCCGCACGTGGAGTCCCACACCCGGCTCCCGCTCCTGCTCGACGCGCTGGCCGCCCGCGAGGGGCTGGTGCTGGACGCGTACTGGATCCCGACCTCGGGGGCCGCGGCGGAGGCCGCGGCGGGGACCCTGGCCGGGTTCGACGCCGTGTGGGTGCTGCCGGGCAGCCCGTACGCGAGCGAGGCCGGGGCGCTGGCGGCGATCCGGGTCGCCCGGGAGGAGGGCATCCCCTTCCTCGGGACGTGCGGCGGCTTCCAGCACGCGCTGCTGGAGTACGCCCGCCACGTCTGCGGGCTGGAGGGCGCCGCGCACGCCGAGAACGACCCCGGGGCGGACGACCCGCTGATCGCCCTGCTGAGCTGCTCGCTGGCCGGGCACGAGGGGCTCGTCCACGCCCAGCCCGGCTCCCTGGCCGAGTCGGCACTCGGGGCGGAGCGGTCGACGGAGCGCTACCACTGCCATTACGGGCCCGCGGCCCGCCACCTGCCGGTGCTCGCCGCGCACGGGCTGCGGCTGTCCGGGCACGACGGGCAGGGGCGGGTGCGGATGGCGGAACTGCCCGGGCACCCCTTCTTCCTCGCCACCCTCTTCCAGCCGGAGCTCGCCGGGGACGGGTCGCGTCCGCACCCGGTGATCCGCGCCCTGGCCGTCGCGGCCGTCGCCCGCGCCGTGCGCCGTACGGCCGGGACGCCCGCCGGCGGCCGGGCCGCCGGATGACCCGTCGCGGGACCACCCGTGGGATCGGCTATGCTGTGCGTGCACGACGAACGGGTGGTCAACGCCCTTCGTGGTGGGTGTAGCTCAGTTGGTAGAGCACCTGGTTGTGGTCCAGGTGGCCGCGGGTTCAAGTCCCGTCACTCACCCTGTTGGTCCCGTAGGGGGTACGAGGTTCGCCTCGTACCCCCTACGGGCTTTCCCCCCGGACGGACCCGCGGTCAGCCGCGCAGGAAGGCCTCCACCTCCGTGACGAAGGCCACGGGGGTCTCGTGCGGCGGATAGTGGCCGGCGCCGGGGATCGTCACGACCCTGCAGTTCGGGTACGAGGCCTGGAAGGTTCCCCGCATGACCTCGGCGGTCAGGGCCAGGTCGTACTCCCCCACCAGGACGAGCACCGGCACGGTGCTGCCCTTGACCGCGGCGGACAGGTCGCGCGGCTGCCAGTCGGCGAAGTAGCCGGCGAAGGCCTCGGGGCGGGAGACGGCGAGGGAGTGGCCGACCATGCGCTCCAGCCAGTGGCGGCTCGCCCGGTGGCCGGTGACGAGGTCCAGGATGGTGCGGCGCTTGTCGGGGTCCTCGGCGGCCCCGTGGAAGAGGGCGTGGGTCGCGTCGTCCATCGCGTACGGCCCGGCGGGGACCGGGGTGAGCCCGATGAGCTTCTCGACGCGCTCGGGGGCGCGGGCCAGGACCTGCTGGGCGGCCTTGCCGCCCATGGAGTGGCCGATCAGGGAGAAGGTGTCCCAGCCCAGCTGGTCGGCGAGGGCGAGGACGTCGTCGGCGATCTCGGGGAGGGTGTAGCGGCCGGACACGTCCCGGCGCTCGCCGTAGCCCCGGTAGTCGAGGAAGGCGTACGAGAACCCCCGCGGGTCCAGGTAGTCGAGCACGGAGCCCCAGTTGGCGGAGGTACCGAACCAGTCGTGCAGCACGATGACACGGACGGGTCCGGTGCCGATCCGGCGATGGGCGATGGCCATGCGTTCTCCCTCGGTGACGGGGGTGGTGGAAAGCGACGCCGTAGGTACTGCCCATCCGGCCCACGGTCACACCACCGCCCGCGGCCGCCCCGACGAGCGCGCAGCCGGGCCGGTCCACCCGGAGGGAGCCCGTGTCAGACGGTCTTGATCGCCGGGTCCGAGACGCTCGGGGCCCCCGTCTCCACGTGCCCCGCGAAGCGGCGCAGGAAGGTGGTGTCGGCGTCCGAGACCACGGAGACGTCGTACCAGCGGCCCGAGGCGCGCAGGTCGACGGTGTGGGAGACGGTGGCGCCCGGGTTGACCTTGAACGTCTGGGCGGCGCCCCCGTAGGCGTTGGTCACGGTGAGGTTCACCGCGGCGGTGCCCCCGTTGACCAGGGTCAGGGCCAGGTTGCCGGTGGCGTCCACGTGGCGGGCGGTGACCTCGGGGCCGGCCTTCTTCGCCGGGCCCTTCCAGGTGCGCAGGAAGCCGTTGGGGCCCCAGACCGTGAGGTCGATCCTGTTGCCGGTGGAGCTGCTGGTGGACCAGGTGTCGGAGAGGGTCTTGCCCGCCTCGACCGTGTAGGGCCAGGGGCCGTCCGTACGGTTGCCCGAGGTGCTGTGGAAGTGGGCGCCGAGCCTGGGACCGGAGGAGAAGGTGAGCGTGAACTTGCCGGTGGAGACGGTGCGGGAGCCGTCCACGTACGGGCTGTAGCCGAGCGGGCGGGCGGGCTTGGAGCCGGCCTCCTGCTTCGGCAGGGTGCCCGACGCCGGCGGGGTCGGGTAGTAGGACGGGTGGCGGTTCTTGTCCGGCGGGACGTACCCGGCCGTCGACGGCAGCGCGGCGGGCGCCGCGTCCGCCAGGGTGAAGTCGAAGGCCGAGGTCAGGTCGCCGCAGACCGCGCGGCGCCACGGGGAGATGTGGGGCTCGTGCACCCCGAAGCGCTTCTCCATGAAGCGGATCACCGACGTGTGGTCGAAGGTCTCGGAGCAGACGTAGCCGCCCTTGCTCCACGGGGAGACCACGATCATCGGCACGCGCGGACCGAGTCCGTAGGGGCCGGCCGCGTAGCCGCCGCCGCCGGGGTAGAGGTCGCGGGTGACGTCGGCCGTGGACAGGCCCCAGGCCGAGGAGGCCGGCGGGTACGGCGGGACCACGTGGTCGAAGAAGCCGTCGTTCTCGTCGTAGGTGATGAAGAGGGCGGTCTTCGCCCACACCGCCGGGTTCGCCGTCAGCGCGTCGAGGACCTGCGAGATGTACCAGGCGCCGAAGTTCGTCGGCCAGTTCGAGTGCTCGCTGAACGCCTCGGGGGCGGCGATCCAGGACACCTGGGGCAGGGTGCCGTTCAGCACGTCCGCGCGCAGCCGGTCGAAGTAGCCGTCTCCCGCCTTGACGTTCGTGCCGGTGCGGGCCTTCTCGTAGAGGGCGCTGCCGGGCTGGGCGTTGCGGTAGGCGTTGAAGTACAGCAGCGAGTTGTCACCGTAGTTGCCGCGGAAGGCGTCGTTGATCCAGCCCCAGTGGCCGGCGGCGTTCAGGCCGTCGCCGATGTCCTGGTAGACCTTCCAGGAGACCCCGGCGGTCTCCAGGCGCTCGGGGTAGGTCTTCCAGCCGTACCCGGCCTCCTGGTTGCCGAGGACCGGGCCGCCGCCCAGGCCGTCGTTGCCCGTGTGGCCCGTCCACATGTAGTAGCGGTTGGGGTCGGTGGCGCCGATGAAGGAGCAGTGGTAGGCGTCGCACACGGTGAACGCGTCGGCGAGGGCGTAGTGGAAGGGGATGTCCTTCCGGGTCATGTACGACATGGTGGTGGCGGTCTTCGCCGGGACCCACTTGTCGTACTTGCCGTTGTTGTAGGCCTGGTGGCCGCCCGCCCAGTCGTGGTCCAGGCCCGTGAGGAACTGCATCCCGAGGTCTTCCACCTGCGGGTTGAAGGGCAGGACGTCCTTCAACCCGTCGGACTGGTGGAAGACCGGCTTGCCGTTGTCCTGGAGGACCGGCCGCGGGTCCCCGAAGCCCCGGACCCCTTTCATCGCGCCGAAGTAGTGATCGAAGGAACGGTTCTCCTGCATGAGGACGACGATGTGCTCGATGTCCTGGATCGTTCCGGTGCCGCCCTGCGCGGGGATGGCGGCGGCGCGCGCGATGCTCTCGCTGAGCATCGTGGCGGCCGCGGTGCCGCCGGCGATCTGGAGGAACCTGCGTCGGTTGAGTTCAGCCATGGGTGACGACCTCTAGGGGGTGAGGGGGGATCGAGGGGCGCCCCAAGGACAGCGGTCCCGGGGTACCGGAGGGGGATCCCCGTCTGACGTCGGGCCGTACAGCGGACGAACGGAAGGCCCCGTGGACGACAGCTCCCGAACGGCCCCGACAGCCGCCGCGACGGCCCCCGCGCACTGCGGCGGGGGGCCGGACGGACGGCGGGGGACGTGAAGGGGCGTGCCGTGCGCTCCGCTGCCGGTACGGTACGTCCCACCGCACCCCGCACAACAGACCCGTGCGCCACGCCAGTTGACCTCGCAGCGGCACGCACGCACTGATCCGCCCCGGGCGCCGGGGACGGGGGCCGCCCGAGCGGCTGGGCCACCCGCCTGCCCTGAGGTGAACGGCGGGGGCCCTACTCAGCACCCCCACAAGGGAACTGAGCATCCGTACTCAGGCCCCGGCGCGGCCGGGCCGTCATCGTGGAGGCATGTCCATACAGTCTTGTGATCCGCGCCCGCGCGTCGGCATAACCGCCGTCGCCAGCCTGCTGCCCGAGGACGTCGTGTCGTCCGACGAGCTCCAGCGGGAGGTGTCCCGGCGCAGCGGTCTCGCGCTGCCCGCGCGGCTCCTGACGCAGGCCACCGGGATCGTGTCGCGCCGGGTCGCGGGCCCGGGGGTGTACGCCTCCACGCTCGCGGTGGGCGCGGCCCGCCGGGTGCTGGACTCGGCCGGGCTCTCGCCGCTCGACGTGGACCTGCTGGTCTTCGCCTCCGCCTCGCGGGACGTGGTCGAGCCGGCGACCGCGCACATCGTGCAGGCCGAACTGGGCTCCAGGGCGCACGCCGTGGACGTGACCAACGCCTGCAACAGCTTCGTCAACGGGATCGACCTCGCCCGCAGCGCGGTCCTCGCCGGGCGGGCCCGGCGGGCGCTGGTGGTCACCGGGGAGACCCCGAGCCGGGCGGTGCGGAAGGACCCCGCCGACCTCGCGGAGTTCCGCGGCGCCTTCGCGGGCTACACCTTCGGCGACGCGGGCGCGGCCGTCCTCCTGGAGGAGGTGGGGCGCGGCGGGATCCTGGACGTGGACAGTGAGACGCATTCGGAGCACTGGGAGGTCGGGGGCATCCCGGGCGGCGGGTCGCGGCACCCGCGCGGGGACGCGTACACCTATTTCCAGGGGGACGGCCACGAGCTGCGCGGGGTGTTCGAGAAGGTGGGGACCGCGGTCATCGACCGGACGCTGCACCGCACGGGCATGGACTGGGACGGCTTCGCGAAGGTGCTGGTGCACCAGGTGACGGTGCCGTACCTGGAGCGGTTCGCGGAGCTGACCGGAGTGCCCGCGCGGAAGCTGGTGGTCACGGTGCCCGAGCTGGGGAACGTGGCGAGCGCGAGCATCGGCGTGCAGCTGGAGCGGGTCTTCCCCGGGCTGGCGGCCGGGGAGCGGGTGCTGTTCGTCGGGCTGGGCGGCGGGATCAGCATCATGACGATGGTCTGGGAGAAGTCGTGAGCACCCGCATGTGGGTGGTGGTGCCCGCGCACGAGGAGGCGGCGCGGCTCGGCCAGACCCTGCGGGCGCTGGCCGCGCAGCGGGACCGGGACTTCACCCTGCTGGTCGTGGACAACGCCTCGGCGGACGGCACCGGCGGGATCGCGCGGGAGTTCGCGGCGGGGGCGCCCTTCCCGGTGGAGGTGATCGAGGAGCCGGAAAAGGGGGTCGGCTCGGCGGTGGACACCGGTTTCCGGTACGCGATCGGGCGCGGCGCCACGCTGCTGGCGCGCACGGACGCGGACTGTCTGCCCCGGCCGGGGTGGACGGGCGCGGCCCGGGCCGCGCTGCTGGCCCGGCCGGGCCTGGTGTGCGGGCGGGTCACGGCCCGGCGCGACGAGCACGGTCCGCTGGGCCGGGCCGGTTTCACGGGCCTGGTCGCGCTGGCGGCGCTGTTCGGGCGGCTGCGGCCCGGGCACGCCCGGCGGCACGGCTTCCGGGCGCCGTACCGGATGCACGCCGGGAACAACATGGCGATCACCGCCGAGCTGTACCTGGCCGTGGGCGGCATGCCGCGGCGCCCCTCGCCGACGGACCGGCTCTTCCTCAACGCGGTGCGCCGCCACACCGACCGGATCTCCCGCTGCCGGGGCATGGTCGTGGAGAACTCCACGCGCCGGCTGCGCGCGTACGGCCTCGCCGGGACCGCCCGCTGGTACCTCGACCAGGGCAGCGGCACGCACGGAACGGACGACCCCCGCTGATGCTGGACCGACTCGAACACGCGCTGCGGGCCCGCCCCGAGCAGCCCGCCGTGCTCTCCGCCACCCGTACCGGCGGCACCCGCGTCCGCGCCACCCGGGGCGAAGTCGCCGAACTGGCAGACGACTTCGCCGCGGCGCTGCACGCGCGCGGACTGCGCGCCGGGGACACCGTCGGCGTCGCCGTGCGGCCGGGGCCGCGCGCGCTGGCGGTGCTGCTCGCGCTGTGGCGGCTCGGGCTGCGCGGCGCGGTCCTGGACCCCGGTGCCGGGGCGGAGGTGCTGCGGGCCCGGCTCCGGCTGGCGCGGCCCGCGCTGGTGCTGGCCGACGGCGCCGCGCAGGCGGTGGCCGGGTGGGCCCGGCCGCTGGCCCGGCGGGCGGCGCTGGAGCTGCCGGAGCTGGCCTCGCTGGGGCCGGTGGCCACGGTGGGGCCGCGGCTGCCGGGGTGCGCGCCCGCCCTCGAGCGGGGGGCGCCCCGGGCGGGGTTGCCGACCGGGGACGGCGGATACGACGAAAACGCAGACGCGGTGATCGTGTTCACCTCCGGGACCACCTCGCGGCCCCGGGCCGTGGTGCACACCCGGGCGGGGCTGGCCGCCGGCATGGAGACGGTGTCCGCGCTGTTCGCCGCCGGGGGCGACCGTGGCGAGCCCGTGCTCGGCGGGACCTTCTTCGTGCTGGTGCCGTCGCTGACGCGCGGGGCGCCGGTCGCGCTGCCGGCCCGCTCCCCCGCGGCGCTGGCCCGGCAGCTGGACCGGCTCCGGCCCCGGGACACCTATCTGACGCCGCCCCAGCTGCGGGACGCGCTCGGCGCGGGAGCCCGGTTCGGGGGCCGGGTGTGGACGGGTTCGGCTCCGGCGAGCGCCGAGCTGCTGGGCCGGGTCCGGGAGGCGGGCGCGGAGCAGGCGTGGGGGGTGTACGCGCTGACCGAGCTGTTCCCCGCGGCGGCCGTGGAGTCCCGGGAGAAGGCCGCCTTCGAGGGGGCCGGGGACCTGGTGGGCGCCCCGCTGCCCGGGGTGCGGACCGCCGTGGACGCGGACGGCCAGCTGCTGCTGGCCGGGCCCGCGGCCCGGGACCGCTATCTGGGGGAGGCTCCCGATCCGTGGGTGGCCACGGGGGACCGGGCGGCCCTGGACGGCGCCGGGCGGATCGTACTGGGGGGCCGCTGCAAGGACATGGTGCTGCGCAGGGCGGAGAACATCTACCCGGGCCTGTACGAGCCGGGCCTGCACGTGCCGGGAGTGGAGCTGGGCGTCCTCGTCGGGGTGCCGGCGGGTGACGGGGACGAGCGCCTGGTGGCGGTGGTCCAGCCACGCCCGGGCGTCCCCGAACCGGCCCTGCGCGCCGCGCTGTCCGAGCCGCTGCGGCGGATGGGGACCGCCCGGCCGGACGCGCTGCTGTTCGCGCGGATCCCGCTGTCGGGGCGCTCGCGCAAACCGGACCGGGCGGCGGTGTCGGCACTGGCGGCCCGGCTGGTGACGGCTGCGGGGACGCGTCCGTGAACCTGTGGGTGGTGGTCCCCGCGTACAACGAGGCGGGGTCGATCGGGGCGACCCTGGCGGCGCTGGCCGCGCAGCAGGACACCGGCTTCCGCCTGGTGGTGGTGGACAACGCCTCCACCGACGGGACGGCCCGGATCGTCAGGGAGTTCGCCCGGTCGGCGCCCTTCCCCGTCGAGCTGGTCCACGAGCCCGAGCCGGGGGCGGGGACCGCCGCCGACACCGGCTTCCGGCACGCCGTACGCGGCGGGGCGCGCCTGTTGCTGCGTACGGACGCGGACTGTCTGCCCGCCCGGGACTGGACGGCCGTCGCCCGGGCGGAGTTCGGCCGGGGGGCGGAGGTGCTGTGCGGGCGGAGCGTGCCGCGCCGGGACGAGCGGCCGTCCTTCGCCGAGTCCCGGCTGCTGCCGGCGCTGGTGCGGCTGGCCGCGCTGTACGGGCGGGTGCGCACCGCGCACCGCGGCCCGCGCCACCTGGCCCCGTACGTGCTGTGCCACGGCCACAACCTCGGCATCACCGCCGAGCTGTACGTGCGCTGCGGCGGGGCGCCGCGGGAGCGGCTGGAGGAGGGCTCGGAGGACGTCACCCTGCTCAACCGGGCCCGCGAGCACAGCGCACGGGTCGTGCGCGCCGAGCACCTGGTGGTGGAGAACAGCCTGCGGCGGCTGCGCTCCTGGGGTGCGCGGCGCACCCTGCTCTGGTACTGGGACCGGCGCTACCGGCCCACCGACACGGAAGAGGTCCACGTCCGATGACCACCACCGCCCAGGCACGGGCGCGCCGGCGCGACCGCCGGGTCTACCTGCGCAGCCACCCGCTGCTCTTCGGGCTGCTCGCCGCCACGCGCGGGCGGGCCGTGCGCCGGATCGGGGGCACGGTGCTGGTGCACGACGCCGACGCCTACCGGGAGGCGCTGACCCGGATCCCGCTGGACCGGACGGCGGCGGGCACCACGGGCGGGGCCGCGCGGGAGGCGCTGCGCGGGGACGGCGGGGTGCTGTTCGACCAGGAGGGCGGCGGGCACCGGGCCGGCCGGCGCTCGCTCGCGGAGGGTCTCGGCGCGGCCGGGGTGGAGGAGCTGCGCGCGGTGTGGCGGCCGCTGCTGGTACGGGGCCTGGCGCCGTTGGGCCGGGGTGCGGAGGTGGACGTGGCGGCGCTGGCGCGGGAGCTGGCCGGCGCGGTGGCGGCGGCCCTGCTGGAGAGCCCGGCCGCGCCGCGGAAGCTCGCCGAGGCGGCCGCCCGGGCCGCGTCGGCCTCGGTGCGCAGCCACCTGCCGGGCCCGCCGAGGCCCGGCGCGGGGGCGGCGGCGGCCCGGGCGGCGGAGCGCCTGCGGGAGTTGCTGGGCGGCGGCGACGCCCTGGACGCGATGGTGGCGGTGGCCGCGGTGAACACCACCGTGGCGGCGGTGCCCCGGGCCGTCGCCTGGTGCGCGGACGCCGGGCTGTGGGGGCAGGCCGCGGACGCGGGGCTGCGGCCCCGGCTGGCGGAGGAGCTGCTGCGGGTCACGGCGGCCTCGCCGGTGCTGCCCCGGGTCGCGGCCGGGGCGGGGACGGTCGGGGGCTGTCCGGTGCGGGACGGGGACCGGCTGCTGCTGGTGGCCCGGCACGCGGCCGGGGCGCACCGGCGCGACCCTGACGGGCGGGACCCGGCGGGGGCGGGGACGGCGCGGCTGGTGTTCGGGGCGGGGCCGCACGTGTGCCCGGGGGCCCGGCTGGCGACCGTCCTGCTGGGCGACGTCCTGGAGGCGCTGGCTCCGTACCGGCCGGTGGTGACGCGCTCCCGGGTGGACCGGCGGGCGGCGCTGCCGGGGTGGCGGGTGCTGCGGCTGAGGGCGGGCTCATGAGGATCGGGATAACGGGGGCGAGCGGCTTCTGCGGCGGTCAGGTGGCCCGCGCGGCCGCGGCGTCGGGTGCCGGGGTGGTCTGTCTGGGCCGCAGACCGGGTCCGCTGGGCGAGCACCGGTTCTGGGACGCGGCGTCGGCCGTGCCGGACCTGTCGGGCGTGGACGTGGTGGTGCACTGCGCGGCGGCGGTGGGCGATCCGGCGCCGGGCTCGCGGGCGGAGGCCGCCATGCGCGCCGTCAACGTCGACGGCACCGCGCGGCTGCTGCGCGCGGCTGCCGGGCGGCCGGTGGTGTGGGTGAGCAGCGCGAGCGTCTACGACCCGCGCCGGGATCGTCGCCGGGTGACGGAGGACCATCCCCGCGCGCACCACCTGAACGCGTACGGCCGTACGAAGGCGGCGGGCGAGGCCCTGGCGCTGGAGGCGGGCGCGGTGGTCCTGCGCCCGAGGGCGGTCTACGGCCCGGGCGACACCCAGCTCCTGCCCCGGCTGGTCTCCCGGGTCCGCGCCGGGACCCTGCTCCTGCCGGGCCCGGACGTGCGGCTGAGCCTGACGGCGGTGGAGAACCTGGCGGACGCCTGCCTGGCGGCGCCCGGCTGGGCCCCGGGCGCGTACAACGTGGCGGACGCGGCCCCGTACGGCCGGGACGCGGCGGTCGCGGCGGTGCTGCACGCCCACGGCATTCGCGCCCGCGTCCGGCACCTGCCGCTCCCGGCGGCCGGCACGGCGGCCCGGGCGGCGCAGTCACTGGCCCGCCTCACCGGCACCGAGCCGGCCCTCAGCCGCTACGCGGTGGACCAGCTGGCGCACCCGGTGGTCCTGGACCTGACCAGGGCCCGCTCCCAGGGCTGGACCCCGCGGCGGACCCTGGAGGACTACCTCAGCTCCGTGCGGGGGTGAGCCGCAGGGAGATGCTGTTGATGCAGTACCTCTGGTCCGTCGGGGTGGGGTAGCCCTCGCCCTCGAAGACGTGGCCGAGGTGGGAGCCGCACTTCGCGCAGAGGACCTCGGTGCGGACCATGCCGTGCGAGATGTCGGCCTTCAGCTCCACCGCCTCACTGTCCTTCGGGTCGTAGAAGGACGGCCAGCCGCAGTGCGACTCGAACTTCTCCGAGGAACGGAAGAGCTCGGCGCCGCAGCCGCGGCAGGAGTAGACGCCTTCCGTCTTGGTGTCGGTGTACTCGCCGCGGAAGGCGGGCTCGGTGCCGGCGAGGCGCAGCACCTGGTACTCCGACGGGGTCAGCTCCGCCTGCCACTGCTCGTCCGTCTTCTGGACCTCGTACGCCATGACTCTCCCGCTCCCTCAGTTCGACAGGCGGGCGATGGTTTCCAGGATCCGGGGGCCCAGATCCGTGACGTCGCCCGCGCCCATCGTGAGAACGAGGTCGCCGGGCTTGGCCATTCCCGCGATGACGTCGGCGACGGCGTCCTTGTCGTGCTCGGCGGCGACGTCGGCGCCGGCGGTGCGGGCGGCGGAGATGATCAGTTCGCTGGTGATGCCGGGGATCGGGTCCTCACGGGCCGGGTAGATGTCGAGGACGACGGAGGCGTCGGCGAGGGCCAGGGCCTGGCCCATCTCCTTGCCCAGTTCCTGGGTGCGGGAGAAGAGGTGGGGCTGGAAGACGACCAGGATGCGGGAGTCCCCGGCGGCGCCGCGGATGGCCTCCAGGTCGGCGGTCATCTCCGTGGGGTGGTGCGCGTAGGAGTCGATGACCTGGACGCCGGCCGCTTCGCCCTTGAGCTGGAGGCGGCGCTTGACGCCGGTGTACTTGCCGAGGGCCGAGGCCAGGTTGTGCGCGGGGATGCCGAGGGCGACGCCGGCGGCGAGGGCCGCGACGGCGTTGTGCGCGTAGTGGCGGCCGGGGACGGAGACCGTGAAGGTGAGCGGGCGGCCGTCGAGGAGGACGGTGACCTCGCTGGTCAGACCACGCGGGGTGATCTTGGTGATGCGGACGTCGGCGTCCTCGTCCTCGCCGTAGGTGACGACGTTCAGGCCGTCGCGGCCGGCGACGCGGCGGGCGATCTCGGCGGCGCCTTCCTGGCCGTGGGCGACGACCAGGGTGCCACCGGGGACGATCTTGCCGACGAAGGTCTCGAAGGACTCGTAGATCTCCTCCATCGACGCGTAGTTCGCGTGGTGGTCGAGCTCCGCGTTGAGGATGATCGCGACCTGCGGGGTGTACTTGTGGAAGCTGCGGTCGCTCTCGTCCGCCTCGGCCACGAAGACCTCGCCCTCGCCGTGGTGGGCGTTGGAGCCGGGGGCGTCCAGGTCGCCGCCGATGGCGTAGGAGGGGTCGAGGCCGAGCGCCGAGAGGGAGACCGCCAGCATCGAGGTGGTGGTGGTCTTGCCGTGGGTACCGGCGACGGCGATCGGGCGCAGCCCCTCCATGACGGAGGCCAGGGCGTCGGAGCGGTGCACGACCGGGATGCCGAGTTCGGCGGCGCGGGCCAGTTCGGGGTTGTCGGCGCGGATCGCGCTGGAGACGACGACGCAGGTGGCGTCGGCGGCGAGGTGGCCGGCGGCGTGCCCGATGTGGACCGTGGCCCCGTGGGCGCGCAGCGCCTGGGCGGTCTCGGAGTCACGGGAGTCGCTGCCGGCCACCCTCGCGCCGCGCTGGGCGAGGATCTTCGCGATGCCGGACATGCCGGCGCCGCCGATGCCGATGAAGTGGGGCCGTTCCATCGCGGTCGGCAGGCCGGGCTTCATTCAGGTCGCTCCAGGATCGAGTGCGGGACGCGCTGCCCGCCGGGGTGTGTCCGCCCCAGCCTATTCGTTGTGGGCGAAGAGCTTGAGCACCGGAACCTCCACCTTGTGCCGGGCGCGGGAGGCCCAGTCGCGGTGGAAGAACTCCTCGACCAGGTGGGGGGCGGTCAGGACGATCACCTCGTCGGCGTCGGTCTCGTCCACCACGGCCTTCAGTTTGTCGAGGGGGTGGTCCTCGACGATCTGGCCGACGGCCTCGGCGCCCTTGGCCCGCAGGGCCGCGAGTGAGTGTTCGAGCGCATGTGCGGCCGGGCCGAGGGCGGCCTCGCCCTCGGGTACGTCGGCCTCGCGGAGGGCTTCGGGCAGCTCGCCGAGCGCTACGTCGTCGATGGCCCGCAGCAGTCGGTCCTGGTCGCCCCTGGGTTGCATGAGGACGAAGAAGGAGACCGGGTCCTCTCCGTGCAGAGTGGTGACGAAGTCCACGTCCACCGGGGTCAGCGGCTGCTCGATCATCAATACGCTCGTGAACACGGACGCCCTCTCCTTCATGGCCGAGACCGGTCGGCCGGCCCCTGCAAAAACCATCCTGCCCCGCTGGCGCGCGGAGCCTCGCAGGTATGTGTGCCCAGGTATGTGCCCGTCGGAAGCTAAGCGGAACGAGAAATTCCGCTCTTGTCAGATCCGACGGTAGCTGGTGAAGAGGAACCCGGCCTCTTCCAGTACGCAGGCGGGCGCGAGCCGGTGCGGAACGGCGACGGAGGGCCCGCCTGAGATCCGCTGGGCGTCACCGGCCGTGAGCGTCGGGGAGATCGTCAGGCACAGCTCGTCGAGCACGTCGGCGGCCACGAACTGGCCCAGCAGCCGGGGCCCGCCCTCCGTCAGCTGGCGGCGCAGCCCGCGCGCGGCCAGCTCGCGCACCGCCCGCTCCGGGGCCACGGCGGCGCCCTCGCCCGCCACCACGACCTCGGCGCCGGCCGCGGTCGCCTCCGCCACCCGGTCGGAGGGGGCGCCGGCGCCGGTGACCACCAGGGTGGGGACCAGCGGGGAGGTGAACAGGGGCAGGCCGAAGTCCAGGTCCAGGCTCGCCGTGACCACGGCGATGACGGGCGCGGGCCCCTGTCCGGCGGCCGTGCGGCGCGCCGCGAAGGCCTCTCGGGCCCGGGCCGGGCGGTAGCCCTCCTGGCGAACCGTTTCCGCCCCGACGACCACCACGTCGGCCAGGGCCCGCAGCGTGCCGAAGATGCGCATGTCGGTCTCGCCGGAGATGGGCTGCGAGCGGCCGTCGTGCTGCGCGGCGCCGTCGAGGGTGGAGACCATGTTGGCCCGCAGCCAGTGCGCGCCGGGGGCGAGGTCGGGATAGGCGTACGCTTCCGCCAGCTCGTCCAGCGACCACTCGCGGTCGGCCGTGGCCCCCGACGGGGCGGATGTCTGATCGGTCACAGGGAACAGGCGTCGCATCGGTGCAGTGTGACACGCCCCGTAGAGTTAAGAGCTGTGTCAACATCACTCTCCACCTCCGGTCCTGCCTCCGGGCGGCCCCCGATAGCCGACGCGGGGCCCCTCGCCCTGTGCGCCCGCGAGCCGCGCGTGCCGGCCGAACGGCTGGTGGCCGAGATGGTGCCGCCGCCGCGCTTCGACTCGGTGCGCTTCGACACGTACGACCCGGACCCGGCCCAGCCGAGCCAGTCCGAGGCCGTCACCGTGCTGAGCGGCTTCGCCGCCGGCCTGGGCGGCGCGCACGCCAGCGGCGCCGGCAAGCGCAGGTGGTTCCAGAAGAAGGCCCCGGCCCCCGCCGCCGGACCGCGCGGGGTGTACCTCGACGGCGGCTACGGCGTCGGCAAGACCCACCTGCTCGCCTCCCTCTGGCACGCCACCCCGGCCGAGCCCGCCCTCAAGGCCTTCGGCACCTTCGTGGAGCTCACCAACCTGGTCGGCGCGCTCGGCTTCCAGCAGACCGTCCAGACCCTGGGTGGTCACCGGCTGCTGTGCATCGACGAATTCGAGCTGGACGACCCGGGCGACACCGTGCTGGTGTCCTCGCTGCTCAGCCGCCTGGTGGAGCAGGGCGTGGCGCTGGCCGCCACCTCCAACACGCTCCCCGGCAAGCTCGGCGAGGGCCGCTTCGCCGCCGCCGACTTCCTGCGCGAGATCCAGGGGCTGTCCGCCCACTTCCGGCCGCTGCGCATCGACGGCCAGGACTACCGCCACCGCGGCCTGCCCGAGGCCCCGGCGCCCTTCTCCGACGAGCAGGTCACGAAGGCCGCGTACGCGACCCCGGGCGCGAGCCTCGACGACTTCCCGGGCCTGCTGGAGCACCTGGCGAAGGTCCACCCGAGCCGCTACGGGGCGCTGACCGACGGGATCGCCGCGGTCTGCCTGACGGACGTCGTGCCGGTGCCGGACCAGTCGACGGCGCTGCGCCTGGTCGTGCTGGCCGACCGGCTGTACGACCGCGAGGTCCCGGTCCTGGCCTCCGGGGTGCCCTTCGACAGGCTGTTCAGCGAGGACATGCTCAACGGCGGTTACCGGAAGAAGTACTTCCGAGCCATATCGCGGCTCACCGCGCTCGCACGCGACGCGAAACCCCTGGTGTCGCAGTAGGTTTGGCACGGCCGGGTCGCTTCTCGCGGCCCGGCCGTTTCCACTTCTGCGAAGGGATCACCATGGCTGCCACACGTAACGCACACGCCGTCTGGGAAGGCGACCTGTTCGAGGGCAAGGGCGTCGTCACCCTCGACTCGTCCGGCCTCGGCAGCTACCCCGTCTCCTGGCCCGCGCGGACCGACGAGGCGGCGAACGGACGGACCAGCCCCGAAGAGCTGATCGCCGCGGCGCACTCCAGCTGCTTCAACATGGCCTTCTCCAACGGCCTGGCCAAGGCCGGCAACCCGCCGGCGAAGCTGACCACCTCGGCCGCGGTCACCTTCGTGCCCGGGCAGGGCATCACCGGCATCCACCTCACCGTCGAGGGCGAGGTCCCCGGCCTCGACAACGACGCCTTCGTCGCCGCCGCCGAGGACGCCAAGAAGAACTGCCCCGTCAGCCAGGCCCTGACGGGTACGACGATCACCCTGAGCGCCAAGCTCGTCTGATCCCGCCCACCGCCGCCGGGCTCCCGCGCACGCCGCCGGGGCCCGGTGGGGTGACGGGCCGCGTCCGGCGCACGCGTCGCGGTCCCCGCCGCGGTGCGCCGTGGTACCACGGGCCGGTCACTTCTCCAGCCGCCCACCGCGGAGTCACCGATGTCCGTCACCCGACGCAGCCTGCTCGCCGCCGGCGCGGTCGCCTTCAGCGGGGCCCTCGGAGCGCTCTTCGCCACGGGGGGCGCCCGCGCCTCCGCCCGGGGGTACGGGCCGCTGCTGCCCGACCCGGCCGGGCTGCTGGACCTGCCCGCCGGGTTCTCGTACCAGGTGCTCTCGCGCGCCGGGGACCCGCTGCGCTCGGGGGAGGGCACGGTGCCGGCCAACTGCGACGGCATGGCCGCCTTCGGCGCGGGCCGCGGCCGGCTCCGCCTGGTCCGCAACCACGAGAACCGCGCCACCGCCGCGCTGCGCGTCCCCGCCGCGGCCGGGCTCACGTACGACCCAGCGGCGCTGGGCGGCTGCACGGTGCTGGAGCTGGACCCGGCGGGGAAGGTGTGCGCCGAACGGGTCGGGCTCGCCGGGACCGCCGTCAACTGCGCGGGCGGGCGCACCCCGTGGAACACCTGGCTGAGCTGCGAGGAGACCGAGGAGCGGGCCGGGGAGTCGGGGTACGCCCGGGACCACGGGTACGTCTTCGAGGTGGACCCCGCCGACCCGCACCGGCTCGGCGCCGTCCCGCTGACCGCGCTGGGCCGCTTCGCGCACGAGGCCGTCGCCGTGGACCCGTACCGGGGGGTGGTCTACGAGACCGAGGACGCCTTCGTGCGGCCCTTCGGGCTCTTCTACCGCTTCCTCCCGGCGCTGCCGCTCGGCGGCCGCGGCTCCCTGCGCGCCGGCGGCGTCCTCGAGGCCCTGCGGGTGCCCGGGGTCGCGGACCTGTCGGCGGTGGACGAGCCGGGGGCGGAGTTCCCCGTGGAGTGGGTCCCGGTACCGGACCCCTCGGCGGCCGGGACACCGGTCCGCTTCCAGGACTTCGGCCCGCGCGGGATCACCCACGCGCAGAAGCTGGAGGGCTGCTACTGGGGAGGCACCGGGGTGTACTTCGTCTCCAGCTACGCCCGCAGCGGCGAGGGGGCCGCCGCCGACCACCACGGCCAGGTCTGGTTCCACGACCCGCTGCGCGGCAGGCTCCGGCTGGAGGTGCTCTTCGGCCCGGCGGCGGCCACCTCCCCGCCCGGGGACTCCCCCGACAACATCTGCCTGGCCCCCGACGGCGGGCTGATGGTGTGCGAGGACGGCGGCGGCGACCAGTACGTCTTCGGCGTGACCCCGGGCGGTGAGGTCTATCCGATGGCCCGCAACGCCGACGACGTCGGCGCGCCGGGGGCACCGGAGTGGGGGGAGTTCGCGGGGGTGACCTTCTCCCCCGACCGGCGGACGATGTTCGTCAACGCCTACGCGCCGGGCACCACCTTCGCGGTGACCGGCCCCTGGCGCTGACCCGCGCCGCGGCCGCGGCCGTCTCGCGCTCCCGTCCGGCGTGCCGCAGGATCGTACGGAGCCGAGCGGATCGGGGTGGAAAGCGGTGGCCGAGAAGGACAAGAGCGGCAGGGGCGCCCGGAAGTCCGGGGACGCGCCGGAGGCCGGGGACGCCCGGAAGGCGGCGGGCACCCGGGAGCGCGGGGACGCCCGGGAGGCGGACGGAGCGCGCGGGGGCGCGGGCGAGGCCGACGGAGCGCGCGGGGAGGAGGGCCGGGCGCTCGCGCCCCTGCTGCGGGTGACGCCCGGGGAGCGGATCGCTCTCGCCGCCCTGGACCCCTCTACGACCCCGGGCGGGCCGTCGGACAAGGCTGCCGCCCTCGCGGCCACCGCCCGGCTGGCCGAACCGCTGGCCTCCCTCCAGGAACGGCTCTACGCGGCCAGCACCGCCGGTGACCGCCGCCGGGTCCTGCTGGTCCTCCAGGGCATGGACACCAGCGGCAAGGGCGGCACCGTCAAGCACGTGATCGGCCACCTCAACCCCTCCGGCTGCCGGATCAAGGCCTTCAAGGCCCCCACGGAGGAGGAGCGCGCCCACTCCTTCCTCTGGCGGATCGAGAAGGCCCTCCCCCTGCCCGGCGAGATCGGCATCTTCGACCGCTCGCACTACGAGGACGTCCTCGTCGCGCGGGTCCGCGAGCTGGTGCCGCGCGAGCGGCTGGAGGGCCGCTACGCGCAGATCAACCGCTTCGAGGAGGCCCTCGCCGACGACGGCGTGACCCTGGTCAAGGTCTTCCTCCACATCGGGTACGGGGAGCAGCGCGCGCGGCTCCTGGAGCGGCTCGACAATCCCGACAAGCACTGGAAGTTCAGTCCCGGGGACATCGACGAGCGCGCGGCGTGGCCCGCGTACCGGGAGGCGTACGAGCTGGCGCTGGAGCGCTGTTCCACGGCGGCGGCGCCCTGGTACGTGGTCCCCGCGGACCACAAGTGGTACCGCAACTGGGCGGTCGCGGAACTGCTGCTGGAGCATCTGGAGGCGGTCGGCCCGCAGTACCCGCCGGGTGACTTCGACGTCCAGGAGTGCCGCGAGCGCCTACTTGCCACATAGTCATATATTTTGCGTACGTGACCCTTTCTGTACGCAAAGTAGCGGCCACGGCCGTGCTCGGTGCCGCCCTCGCGGGATGCGGGGGCGGCCCCTCCGGCACCTCGCAGGGCGCCGGGCAGGCACGACTGGCCAGCCCCGCGGCCCCCGGCCCCGCCACCGCGTCCGCCCCGGCCTCCCCCTCCGCCCCCGCCTCCGCGCTGCCCGGCGCGCCCGCCCGGGTCCCGGTCCTGCCCCCCGGCCCGAACGGCCTGACCCCCGTCTTCGAGCGGGCCCGGCAGCACTCCGAGAAGACGGTCGCGCTCACCTTCGACGCCGACATGACCTCCGACCAGGGGCCGCGCGCCGCCTCGGGGGAACGGTTCGACAACCCGGACCTGATCGCCACCCTGCGCCGGCTGAAGGTGCCCTCGACGGTCTTCATGACGGGCCGCTGGGCGGAGGAGTACCCCGACCAGGCCAAGTCCATCGGCACGGACCAGAACTTCGAGATCGCCAACCACTCGTACAGCCACCACGCCTTCACCTCCCCCTGCTACGGACTGCCCGCGCTGGACGGCGAGGCCGCGCGGGCCGACGTGGACCGGGCCTTCGCGGCGTTCCGGAAGGCGGGCGCGGTCAACACCGTCCCGTACTTCCGTTTCCCCGGCGGCTGCTACGACGACCGGGCGCTGCGGGCCCTGTCCGCCGCCGGGGTCACCGCGGTGCAGTGGGACGTGGTCAGCGGGGACGCCTTCGCGAAGGACCCCGACGCGGTGGCGGAGCAGGTGCTGGCCGGGGTCAAACCCGGTTCGGTGGTGGTCATGCACTGCACCCGCAGCGCGGCACCGGTGACCGAGCCTGCGATCCAGAAGATCGTCCCCGAGCTGCGAAAGAGGGGATTCCGCTTCGTGAAGGTGTCGGAGCTGATGGGGAAGTAACGTTTCGGCGCGGGTGGTGCGGGTGGCGTGAGCGGCCTGGGCGGCCCGGCGCGTCCCGCACGGCCCGCGCGGTCCGGCCCCGTCAGCTCCGCCGCGTGCCGGCCAGGCAGGCCACCGCCCCCGCCGCGCCCGCCAGCAGCAGCGCCCCCGCCAGTGCGCCCAGCGGCAGCGGAACGGCGTCCGAACGGGCGGCCTCCACCAGCGCGGACACCGCGCGGCGGGCCGGGGAGAAGGACGCGACCCAGGCCAGCACCGAGCCCACGCCCCCGGCGAGCACCGCGAGGCCCCGTGACCGCAGCAGCGGCCTGCTGCACACCGCGCCCACGGCCGCCCCCGTCAGGGCGCACACCGCCGCCGCCACCGCCCCGGCGAGGGCCGTCGCGGCCGGGGGCCGCTGCCCGAGGTCGCCGAGCAGCAGGGCGAGGGCCGCGCCGGCCGCCCCGGCGAGCAGCGCCCCGGCCAGCGCGGTCAGCAGGGCCGCGGCGTGGACCCGTACCGGGCCGGCCGCGGCGGCGGAGACGGCCCGGGCCGCCGGGGGTTCGGCGGTGACGCAGATCCGGACCAGCCAGGCGCTCACCGGCACCAGGCCGGCCGCCGCGTAGCCGAGGGCGTCCGGTGCCGGGTCGCCGGAGCGGATGCCGACCGCGAGGAACGCCGCGTACAGGACGGACGGGGCGATCCAGCGCTGGGAGCGCAGCAGCAGGGCGCCCTGGTAGCGCAGCAGGGCGGTCACGGTCACGGGAGTTCCTCCACGGCACGGATGTGCCAGGGCGGGAGCGCGGTGAGCAGCTCGCGCAGCACGGCGTCGGAGCGGGCGGCGTCCACGGTCAGCAGGACGCCGCCGTCGGGGACGGGTACGGCGGCCAGGCCCGCGGGCGGGGCGGCGCCGGGCGGGCCGGCCGCGTGGATCCGTACGGCGCGTGCGCCGGCCGGGGCGGGCGGGGCGGCGGGCGCCAGCGTGCCGCCGCGGAGCCGGTAGTGGGCATCGGGCAGGCCGGCGAGCCGGGCGGGGTCGTGGTCGACGAAGACCACCGTGCCGCCGGCGGCGGTGCGTTCGGTGACGGCCCGGTCCAGTTCCGCCCGGGCGGCGGCGTCCAGCCCGGTCCAGGCCTCGTCGAGGACGAGCAGCGCCGGCCCGGCGAGCAGCGCCTGGGCGACGGCCACCTTCTGGCTGGTGCCCTTGGACAGTTCGGCCATCGGGGTGCGGGCGTGGCCGGCTGCGCCGAACCGCTCCAGGGCCTCGGCGGCGCGCCGGGCGGCCGCGGCGGCCGTAAGGCCGTGCACCCGGCCCAGGTGGGTCAGGTAGGCGCCCGCCGTGAGCGGCAAGGCCGCCGGGAAGCGTTCGGGGACGTAGGCGGTGCGGGACGGGCGTCCCTCGACGCGCCCCTCGGTCGGCGCGTCGATGCCGGCGATGACGCGCAGCAGGGTGGACTTGCCGCCGCCGTTGCCGCCTTCGAGGCGGACCAGGGAACCGGCCGGCAGCTCCGCCGTGATCCCGCGCAGCACCCAGGGCCGCCGCCTGCCGTAGCGGCGGCCGACGTCGGTGAGGTTCAGTGGGCGGCCGCCGTCTCGGTGAGCTCGCTGGGCCGGACGACGACGAAGCCCTCGCCGCTCAGCTTGAGCTGCACGGCCTCGCCGGAGCCGCCGCGGATCATGGAGCCGACGGACTGGGAGCGGTGCAGCCCGGTCTCCAGCGCCGCGCTCCAGCCGACCACCGCGTCCGTGTCCACGTACACCGGCGACTGCGCGGTGACCGGGATGATGACCGGGTTGCCGTCGCAGACGACGGCGAGCTTGCCGGTGCCGGTGAAGACGCTGTTGAAGAGGCCGCCGCCGGTCATGCCGGCGCCCTTCACCATCCTGATCTCGTAGGAGAGCGTCGCGTCGAAGCACAGGACGTTGCGCCCGTTGACGGTCAGGGCGTCGCCGGGCTCGAGGTCGATGATGAAGCAGTTGCCGGCCTGGTGGGCGAACCAGGCCTCGCCCTGGCCGCGTACGGACATCAGCGCGAGGCCCTCTCCGGTGACGGCCCGCTTGAGCATGCCGCCGATGCCCTGGCCCCGGCGCTCGAACTGGAGGTTCCCGCGGAAGGCGACCATGGAGCCCTGCCGGGCCAGCATCTCCCCGTTGACGGCGTACTTGACGCACTTGGCGTTCTGCAGGGTCATACCGGGCGCGGTGGCGGGCCGGGCGAGGTTCTCGCTCGCGAAAAGGTCGCTTATCACTGCGCTTTGACCTTGTCTCTTTAGACGGTAGAAGAGGAGTTCAACTAGCTTTCTATTCACTCTACTTGAGTGCGTCTCATTGCCTATGGTGTAGGCATGTTGCTGACCTACTTCACCCGGGACGGCTGGGAGTCCTGGGACCTGGCCGGGAGCCCCTCATTCGCCAGGACATGCCGGTCCTGATTGATGACGACCTTCGATTCGAGGACGAGCGCGGCCCCCGCCCCACCGTCGCGGTGAACGCATGGCTCCGCGAACTCCCCATCAGCGGGGTGCCGGCCGCGAAGTCCTGGCGCTCGTACGCGCAGGCCATGCGATCTTGGCTGGAGTTCCTGGCCTCCCGCTCCATGCATCCCTTCACGGAGCGCGCAGACCTGCGGGCCGCACTGGGCGCCTTCGCGGAGTACCGGCTGGCCGGCCCAGTCGAAGCCCGATGGGACGGCGCCACCTGGAACCACCGCGTCAACGTGATGTCCCGCTTCTACTCCTGGGCCGTCGACAACGACCACTGCACGAAGGTCCCGTTCACGTACGCCATGGGCACCCGCTACAGCAGGGAGGCCGGCGCGATAGAGGCACGCCGCAACACCGCCACCGTCCGCCGCGCGAAGCCCCACGTGACGATGAAGTACTTGGAGCCGGAGTTCCGGGACACCTTCCTCCGGGCCCTGGCCGGGTTGGACCCGGACGGCGTCCCGGACGACTCCTTCCGCGGCCGAGAACTGGCCCGCAACGCCGCCGTGGGCGGCCTGGTCACAGCCACCGGCCTGCGCGCACAGGAGTTCACCTACCTGCTGACCTACGAACTTCCCTCCCTGCCCGCACGACGGACCCCGGTCCCGGTCTGGTTCCCGCTTGCCGAATCCACGACCAAGGGACAAAAGGCACGCGCCACCTGGACCAGCCACCGGGCCCTGGCCGATGTCCACCAGTACGTCGAGCTGGACCGGGACGCCGCCGTGACCCGCGGCCCCTACCGGCCTCCGGCCCGCCTCGGGTCGCCGCTGTTCATCGAAGCACCCGACCACGAAGGCGCCCGGATCAACGGCCACCGCACCCGGTGGCGGCACCTCTCACCGGCCGAACGCCTCCGCCTGGTCAACCCCGACGGCACGTCACCAATGGTCGCTGTGCAGTCCACCGGCCGCCCCTTCGTGGACTGGGACACCGTCCTCCGGCGCACCTCCCAGCGCATCCGGGAACGCTACGAACCCCGATTCCCCACGGTCGCCGCGAAAATCCACCTTAAGCATGTGCACGTGGCCACCACCGAGGGCTACGCGCACCGTCCCGGCGGCGCACAAGGCATCTTCCTGGCCGAGGTCGGGGAGGAGGAGGCGAAGCACCACCTGGAGCTGACCGCCACCGCGTTCCGGGAGTTCCAGGCCGGCATCATGCCGTCCGGCCCCGGGGCCCGGGACGTGATCGCCGCGTTCACGCACGTGGACGCCGCCCTGGCCGATCACCAGGCCGGGGGACCCAAGGTGATGGGGTCGGACCGGCAGCTGGTCAACCTCCTGCGAAGCCAGTTGCAGTTCCTCCACGCCGGCGCCGCGAACTACTGCTGGTTCAAGGACCCCCATAAGGCCCTGTGTTTGAAGATCACCGGGGCTTCGGTCACCACGGACTCCAAGCCTATGGCGGGGATGTGCGACTCCGCACGGTGCCCGCAGGCCACCCACCACCCGGTCCACCGGCCGGTGTGGGCCGACAACGCCGAGAGGACGCGCGTGTTCCTCGGCTCCATCCCCCGGGGCCACAAGGCCGAACGGGACCGTGTCCGGGCCGACCTGGACAGGTCGCTCCGGGTACTGGACGAAATCGACGCCGCCGGGACCGGCCCGGCACAGGAAGGAGACTGACGTGGCCCGGATCTCCGAGGAGACGAAGCAGCACAACGAGGGAGCGATCCGGGCCGGAAACGAGCGGCCCGGCCCGTACCAGCACCTGGCGGAGGAGTTTGAGCGGCGCGTGAAGGCCGCGCAGGAGACCGGGGAGATCATCGACCCTCGGGACGCCCAGATAGAGCGTCTGAAGGCCGAAAATGCTGGTCTACGGGAGCGGCTGGCGGCCAACCGGGACACCATCGCGGAACTGACGGTGTTCCGCACGGTGGCCGTGTCGCAGCTGGCCGCGCAGTACGAGGAAATCGAGCGGCTCCGTAAGGCCCTGGACGGCGCCGGGAACGTCCGCACGTTGCCGCTGAGCGGCCGTACCGGTCCCGCGTAGCCTGGAGTGGCACAACGACCCTCCCAAGTCAGCAGAAGGGGCCCCACCAGGTCTGTGGTTCTGGTGGGGGCCCCTTCGCGTACCCGGGTGGTCAGGCCGCGCCGGGCTGCTGCGCGAGGATCTCCCGGACCCGGGCGCCGGTCTCGGGATACTTCGCCGCGGTGCGGGCAGAGTGGGCACGGCCCCGCTGGACCGAGACCCACAGGCGGGCCCGCCGCCGGGGCGGGAGGTCGGGGCGGGAGTCGGCGGGGACGGCGGTCAGATCCGGCGGGGCTCGATGATCACTTCGGGTGAAGACGACCGTACGACGCTGGCCGGGGGAACGATGGCGCTACCCATGCAGACGCTCGCGGCGATGGTCGAATGCCGGCCCACGGCAATGCCGGGGCCGAGGGTGATCATGCTGCCTGTCTGGACGTGGTCGCCGATCAGGCCGCCGAACTGGGACGTGGTGCACCGGTAGGGCGGTTCGTCGCCGGGGCCGTGCAGGGCGATCTCCTTGACGGGTACGCGCATGTCGTAGTTCCACAAGCTGATCGCCGCGATCACGAGGTTCGCGGACAGGTGGGCGTCGGTCCCGATGATGGAGTGCCCGACGCCCACCTGGTGGCCGAGAACGGTGTTCTCCCCCAAGAAGGAGTGGGTCACTTCGCACCCGAAGCCCACCGACACGCCGGCGGCGAGGACGGACCGCTTGCGGACGGTCGAGAACTCGTGGACGCGGACCCCCGGCCCAATGATGACGTCTTCGCCGATGATCGCGGTGGGGTGGATCTGCGCGGTGGGGTGGATCCGCTCGGGCACAACCTGTAGGGCGTCGTCGTGGAGGGCGTCCCAGCGGGTGAGGAAGTCGGACAGCTCGAACTCGCCGATCTTGGCGTATCCGGTGGCGTCCAGGCTGGACGCGGCCGGGGGGCGGACGTAGTCACCGATACGGATGGACTCGGGCACCTGGCTTGCTCCTGGTCGTCGTCGGGGCGGGAGGTTCAGGCGGCTTCGGCGGCCTCACGGCGCAGGAAGTCGGGCAGGGCGGCGGGGGTGTTGTCGAGCCAGGCGACGTAGCGGGCCACGCCCTCGGCCACCGTGATCCGGGGCTCCCAGTCCAGGGCGGCGGTCACGCGGGCCGTGCCGGCCGTCCCGCCGAGCGGGTCGCCCTCGGGCAGCGGCCGGTCCTGGAACTCGGCTTCGGGGTAGTGGCGGCGGATGAGGTGAGCCACGTCGGCGATGGACGTGGCCTGGCCGGTGCCGACGTTCAGGATCTGCCGGTCGGCGCCGGGGGCGAGCATGGCCCTGATGGTGGCTTCGGCGATGTCTTCGACGTGGACGAAGTCGCGGACCTGCCGGCCGCCGCCGTTCAGGTGCAGAGGGAGGCCGAGCTTCGCGCGCATCGCCATCCAGGCGACCACCCAGGAGTGCGATCCCTCCTTGACGGTCTGGGGCTCGCCGTAGACGGAGAAGTACCGGACCGAGGTGTGGGAGACGTTGGCCTTGCCCAGCACCAGCGCGGTCTGCGCCTCACCCCACGCCTTCGTGTTCGCGTAGACCGAGAGCGGGGCCAGGGGCCGGTCCTCGTGCCAGGTCTGCACGTCGTGGCGCTTGGGGTCGCCGTTGCCGTAGACGGCCGCCGAGGAGACGAACACGAACCGGCGTACGCGGGCGTTGCAGCGGCGGACCGCGTTCAGGAGGACCTGCGTGCCGGTGACGTTGGTCTGGATCGCGGCCATGGGATTGCGGGTGCAGGCGGCCACATCGGCGACGGCCGCGGCATGGATCACGTAGTCCGCTTCCCGGACGACGTGGTCCATCAGGGTCGCGTCCGCAATGTCGCCCACGATGGTGTCCCGGTCGGTGGCGTGCACGCCGAACAGGTCGGCGTAGACGGCGGCGGGGTAGGCGTCGAGCTTGCCCACGGCGATCACGCGGGCCCCGGCCGCGCGAAGTCGGGCGGTGATGCGGGAGCCGACCAGGCCCCCGCCCCCGGTGACCACCACGGTTGAGTCGGCGAGGGCGGCGGACAGGTCGGCGTCGGTCAACGTCACGGTGGTCTCCTCGGATTCGGCGGAAGGGGGCGACGGGGAGGTTGCGACCGGACCGGCTTGGGACCGCCTTCCCGCCACCCCGGCGGGCACCGCCCGGGGCAGGGGTGGGCTCCACCGGAAGGAGCGGTGGTGCAGCCCCGGGCGGGCTGATGAACAGTGAACGCCCCAGCACGGAAAGTGAGTACCGTGGGCGAAGTGGCAACCCGTTCAACCCGTTCAAGATCGCTTCCGAGGGGGCCGACATTGGCAGGGGACCGGACACCGAACAGCGCGTTAGCGGACGTGATCGCCGAGTCCGGGGCCACGTACTACGCGCTGGCCAGGGAGATCCGCTCTGTGGCGGCCGAGGCCGGCCAGCGGTTGAGTACCGGGCCGTCGGCCGTCGCCTACTGGGTTGCGGGGGGTACACCCTCCGGCCAGACGCCGTTCTACATTGCCGAGGCCCTGACGAGACGGACGAAGCGGCGGGTGACGGTCGCCGAGATCGGTCTAGGCTCCGCTGTCATCGGTGGCGTCCTGGAAGCCGATCCACTGGCCGCCATCGCCGATCTCGGGAGGTCCGTCATGCAACGTCGCCGCGACTTCCTCGGCGCCGCGTTCACCGCCGCCGCCGTCGGCCTGCCTCTGGCCTACGACCACGAAGCGGTCGCCGCGACGCTCCGAGCCGCCGAGACCGGCGGCAGCGTCGGCCCGACCGAGGTGACCACGGTCCGGCAGCTGACCGAGACGTTCCGCAGCGTGGACGAACGCATGGGCGGCGGCCACGGCCTGACCACCGTCACTGCCTACCTCACCGACACCGTCGCCCCGATGCTCACCGCCCGGTTCCCCTCCGCCACGGTCCGCTCCGAGGCGTTCGCGGCGGCGGCCCAGCTGGCTTGCCTGGTCGGCTGGAAACACCATGACCTCGGCCGGGAGGGCGCCACACAGCGGTACTACCTGCTGGGCTACCAGCTCGCCTGCGAGGCCGACCCGAACGGCCACGCCGCGTGGATGATGCGGGCCCTGACCCATCAGGCCCTTGACCTGGGCCACCCCCGCTCATGTCCCGAGCTGGCCGAAGCCGCCCTGGGCAGGGCGGCGGGGAAGGTCGACCGGCAGACCGAGGCCCTGCTCCTGGTCACGTGCGCCCGCGCGTACGGGGCCGGCGGCCAGAGCGCCAGGGCGGCACGGGCGCTTCTGGCCGCCGAGGACGCCGTGACGGACACCCGCGACCCAGTCACCGCCTACGCCGCCGCCTCGGGCCCGGTGGCGGCCACGGTCGCCTCCCACATGGGAAAGACCCTGACCGCGATGAAGGACCACACCGCAGCCGAACGGCACTACCGGCGGGCCCTGGCGGGCCGAACCCCGGGCACCTACCAGCTCAAGCACGGGCTGACCATGGCCAACCTGGGGCGATCGGTGGCCGGGCAGCACCGGCACGAGGAAGCCGTGGGCCTGTGGACCAGGTCCCTGGACTTCATGGGCGGCGTGGTCTCCGACCGCAACAGACAGGCAGTCAGGGAGATCCAGGCGGCGGCGACCCGGTACCGCAAGCGCGGTGTGGCCGGCGCGGCCAGCCTGAACCAGCGCGCCACCGAACTGCTCAACAACCAGGCGTGAAAGGAACGAACACCAGAATGCCGAAGATCGGGGTTGTGGTCCTGACCATGGGCGACCGGCCCGCAGAACTGGGGGCCCTGCTGGCCTCCGTGGGCGCCCAGGAAGGCGATCCGGCAACCGTCGTCGTCCTCGGCCAGGGCGTGAAACTCCCACCCCTCCCGGACGGCGTGGACGGCGTGGAGCTGCCGCACAACCTGGGCATCCCCGGCGGCCGGAACGCCGGCGTGGCCTGGCTGCGCGAGCGCGGCGGCGTGGACGTCGTCGTGGTCCTGGACGACGACGGCCTGTTGCCCCGCACCGACACCTTCCGCCTAGTCCGGGAAGTGTTCGCCAGCAGGCCACGCCTGGGCATCGCGGGCTTCCGCATCGCGGACGAGACCGGGGCAAGCCAGCGCAGGCACGTCCCCCGTCTGGGCGGCAAGAACCCCATGGTGTCCGGGCCGGTGACCACGTTCCTCGGCGGCGGCCACGCCATCCGCATGACCGTGATCGACCAGGTAGGCGACTTCCCCACCCAGTTCTTCTACGCCCACGAGGAGACCGACTTCGCCTGGCGGGCGCTCGACGCCGGCTGGGAGATCGACTACCGGGCGGACATGGTGCTCCAGCACCCCCGCACCGAGGCGTCCCGACACGCGGTCTACTACCGCAACACCGGCCGGAACCGCGTCTGGCTGGCCAAGCGGCACCTGCCCGCCGTCCTGATCCCGGTCTACCTCGCGACGTGGGCCGCGTACACGCTCGCGCAGCGACCCCCGCCGTCCGGCCTGGCCGCCTGGTGGGCCGGATTCTTCGAAGGCGTACGGGTGCCCTGCCCGCCAAGGCGACCCATGCGCTGGCGGACCGTGTGGCGGATGACCCAGCTGGGCCGACCCCCGGTCATCTGATCGCCGCCGACGACGACGGCCAGGATCTGGTTGTGCTGGCCCTACCTACACAGACGTGCCACCGCAGCGCCTCCTCACTCCATCGAGTGTGACGCCCGCCACGGCGGTAGGGTCTTCGCCGCGCTCGAATGCGACACCGGGACCCGTACCGTACGCGACACCGGCCCGGGCTCCAGCGGGCCCCTATACGACACGACTTTCGGGGGACACGGCGAGTGCGTCGATAAGTCGCTCTTCATGGACCCGATCCTCACCCGCGCCGGCCACCCGGGACATCCTCCTGAAGGCGGAGCCTGGCATCCTTGGCGGGATGAGCAGCCAGCACCCGAACGAGACCACAGACCTACCCGCGGTCGGCGCGGACAGCCCCTTCCGGCGCGAGCACGCCCTGCGCGACGAGGCCCCCCAGTTCGTCCTGCCGCTGGTGGTGCGGATCGAGAAGACCGGCCCGCCGGCGCGGACCGACGCGCTGGAGACCGCGGCCCGCGCGGTGCTGGTCCTGCTGGCGGACGAGCGGTCGCACGGCGAGGGCGAGTGGGCCCGCGCGGTGCGCGACTGGCAGGACGCGCGGATCCGCAAGGTGGTCCGGCGGGCGCGCGGGGCGGAGTGGCGCAAGGCGGGGACCCTGCCGGGGGTCACCGTGGAGGGGGAGGCGTCCGAGGTCCGCGTCTTCCCGCCGGTGCCGCTGGACGGCTGGCCCAAGGAGCTGGCCAAGCTCCAGGTGTCGGGCACCGACCTGGACGACCCCGGGCCGGCCGGTCCGGTCGAGCCGGGCGTCCCGGTGCTGTGGCTGAACCCGGACCTCGACATGTCGGCGGGCAAGGCGATGGCGCAGGCCGGGCACGCGGCGCAGCTGGCGTGGTGGGAGCTGACCGCGGCCGAGCGGGCCCTGTGGCAGGCCTCCGGCTTCCGGCTGGCGGTACGCACCGCCCCGCGCGAGGGGTGGGCGCGGTTGAGCGGGAGCGGCCTGCCGGTGGTCCGGGACGCCGGCTTCACGGAGATCGCCCCGGGCTCCTGCACGGTGGTCTCGGACCACCCGGCACTGCGCGCCCGGCTGTGAACCCGCCTTGAACCGGCGGGAACCTCAAATGTTGCTCTGAACGTCCCCTCCCCGTGGTTGGGCGTGCCCGTGGGGGGCCATCACTTCGGCACACGGTCCGTGAAGGGGGCGAGGGGGACATGAAGCCCATGGAACGCCTGGGGGTGGGCATCGGCTGGCGGCCGGAGATCGCGGACGCGGTCGAGCGGCTGGACGGCCTGGACTGGGTCGAGGTGGTGGCGGAGAACGTCTGTCCGGGCCACCTGCCCGAGTCCCTGCTGCGGTTGCGCGAGCGGGGGGTCCGGGTCGTGCCGCACGGGGTCTCGCTGGGCCTCGGCGGCGCCGACCGTCCCGACCCGGCGAAGCTGGCGGCGCTCGGGGAGCGGGCGGTGGCCCTGGGGTCGCCGCTGGTCACCGAGCACATCGCCTTCGTACGGACCTCCTCGCCGCTGCTGGAGGCCGGGCACCTGCTGCCCGTGCCCCGGACCCGGGACGCGCTGGACGTGCTCTGCGAGAACGTCCGGATCGCGCAGGACGCGCTGCCCGTGCCGCTGGCCCTGGAGAACATCGCCGCGCTGATCACCTGGCCCGGGGAGGAGCTGACGGAGGGGCGGTTCCTGACCGAGCTGGTCGAGCGGACCGGCGTACGGCTGCTCGTCGACGTGGCCAACCTGCACACCAACCGCGTCAACCGCGGCGAGGACCCCGCCGCCGTGCTGGACGGGATCCCGCTGGAGGCGCTGGCGTACGTGCACGTCGCCGGGGGCGTGGAGCGCGACGGCGTCTGGCACGACACCCACGCCCACCCCGTGCCGCCCGTGGTGCTCGACGTACTGGCCCGGCTGCGCGAGCGGGTGGACCCGCCCGGCGTCCTGCTGGAGCGGGACGACGACTTCCCGCCCGAGGCGGAGCTGGCCGCCGAACTGGGCCGGATCCGCGCGGTGGTGGACGCGGGCGGGCCCCCCGGCGCCCTGCGGGAGCGGGTCGCCCTCCGCGAGGACGCGGCGGGCACGGCCGGTGAGACCGCGCGGACCCGGCTGGGGCTCGGGCAGGCGGCCCTGCTGTCGGCGCTGGTCGCCGGGACACCCGTGCCCGAGGGCTTCGACCGGCAGCGGGTCCGCGTGCAGGCGCGGGCGCTCGCCGCCAAGCGGGCCTCGGTGGTCGCGAAGGTGGCGCCGGAGCTGCCCGGCATCCTGGGCGGTCCCGCCGCGTACCGCACGGCCTTCCTCCGCTACGCCCGCAGCCGCCCGATGACGGCCGGGTACCGCCGGGACGCGCTGGACTTCGCCGAGCACCTGCTCGTGCGGGAGCTGCCGACCGACCCGGCCGCCCGCGGCCGGCTCGCCGCCTGGTGGCGGGAGCGGGCGGGGGTGCGGCCGCCGGGCCGCTTCACCCGCTGGGCCCGCGCCCTCGTGGGAAAGGCGTCGCCGTGAACACGCTGGCCGTCGCCGTCTGGGCGGCGGTGACCGTCTCCACCCTCCTGCTGCTGCGCGCCCTGCGCCGCTCCCGGCCGCCGGTGCCCGGGCCCGCGCCCGCCGTGCACGACCTCTCCGAGGCGGCGTTCCTCGCGGGCGGCCCCGGGACGGTGGTCGACACCGCGCTCGTCTCGCTGCTCGGGGACGGCCGACTGGTCGTCGGCGGCCCCGGCATCGTGCAGGCCCGGCCCGGGGCACGGGGCGCGGACCCCGTGGAGCGGGCCGTGCTGCTGGCGCTGTCCCGGGCGCCGTCGGGGTGGCTCTACCAGGTGCGGTACGCCGCCATGTGCGAGCCGGCCGTCCAGGAGACCGGGGACGCGCTGGCGGCGCGCGGGCTGCTCTCGGCTCCCGGCGCCGGGCGCGTGGTGCGGCGGTGGGGGCTGGCGCAGGCGGTGGCGTGCCTGGTGATGCTGCCCTTGTCGCTGCCGCTCACCTTCATCTTCCTGCTGGCGGACCCGGAACCCGGGGTGCCGTTCGCCCTCACCGTGCTCCCGGCCCTGGTGGGCGGCCTCGTGGCGGGCCTGGTGTGCGCGCGGCGGGCCGGGCGGCGGATCACCCCGGCGGGGCGGCGGGCACTGGCCGCCTTCCGCGCGCGGTACGCGGCCGATCCGGCGCCCCGGGTGCGGACGGCACTGTTCGGGCTGCGGGGCCTGCCGGATCCGTACCTGCGCGAGCAGCTGGTGCCGGCGGCTCGCGGTACCCGGCTGGCGGCGGCGCAGTCCCGGGGGCGCGGGACCGGTTCGGCGGGCACGTCCGGTGCGTCCGCGGAGCTGCTTCCGGTGCTCTGGTGCGCGATGAGCGACGGCGGGGGCGGTTCCTCCGGGGCGGGCGGCTGCGGAGCCTCGGGCAGCGGCTGTTCCGGCGGCTCCGGCCACGGGTGTTCCGGTGGTTCGGGTGGTTCCGGTTCGAGCTGCTCCGGCGGTTCCGGTTCGAGCAGCTCCAGCGGGTCGAGTTGCGGCGGTTCCTCCGGTTCCAGCTGCTCCAGCAGTTCCTGACCGTCCATCACCGGCGGTCCGGCCGGTGCGGTGGGCCGCCGTGCCGGTGGTGGCGGGGCGGGGGCTTCGCCGGCCCTCCCGGCGGAGGGGCGGACGCGGCCGTCCGGGGACTGCGCGCGGTACGGGACCCGGAGCTGCGGGCGGCGCTGGGGCGCGACACGCCGTGAGGCGTACGGCAAGAGGGCGTACCCGTCGCGGTGTTCCGGCGGTGTGCCTGTACTGGCGCGCGGTCCTGGCATCTCATCAGACCGGACGATGAGATGAAGGGGCCGCCATGCGGACGTTCCGGACGACGACGCGCCTACGGCAGGGGGCCGCCGCCGCGGCGCTCTGCCTCACCCTGTGCACGCCCGCCCCGGCCCGGGCGAGCGGGACCGGCACCGGGGACGGGCCGGGGGGCGGGCCCGGGGGCGGAAGCACCGCTGCCGAGGACGCCGGAGCGGAGCTCGTCGCCCGGCGGGCGGCCGCTGCCGCCGCGCTGCGGCCGGCGGCCGGGCCGGCAGGGGCGGCCGGGGCTCCGGCGGCGGGGACCCGGCCCGTGCCCCGGCCCTCCGTCGGGGGCGGGCGGCTGGAGTTCCGGCCGTGTCCCGCCGTCGAGGAACTGCCCGATCCCGTGCGGTGCGCCACGCTGCGGGTGCCGCTCGACTACGCCCGCCCCGACGGCCCGCAGATCTCCCTCACCGTCAGCCGGGTTCCGGCGAGCGGCCGCGGCGGCGCCGCCCGGCAGGGCGCCCTCGTCCACAACCCCGGCGGACCGGGCGCCTCCGGGATGTCCTTCCCGCTGCTCGCCGACCGCCCCGCGTGGCGGCGCATCGCGGCCGCCTACGACCTCGTCGGCTACGCCCCGCGCGGAGTCGGCCGCTCCGCCCCGCTGGCCTGCCAGGACCCGGCCGAGTGGCCGCAGGGGCCGACCCAGGTCCCGGCCGAGCCCTCCGCCGCCCACAAGCGGGAACGGCTGGCCGCCGCCCGGGCCTACGCCGAAGGCTGCGCCCGGCACGCCGGCTCCGCGCTCGCGTACTACACGACCCTGAACAACGCCCGCGACCTCGACGTGCTCCGGGCCGCGCTCGGAGAGCGGCGGCTGACCTTCATGGGGGCCTCGTACGGCACCTACCTCGGGGCCGTCTACGCCACCCGCCACCCGGAGCGCGTGCGCCGCATGGTCTTCGACTCGGCGGTCGACCCCGACCCGCGCCGCATCTGGTACCTCAACAACCTCGCCCAGGCCCCGGGCTTCGAGCGCCGCTGGGCCGACTTCCGCGCCTGGGCGGCCCGTCACCACGCGACGTACGGGCTCGGCACCACGGCGCGGGCCGTGCGGGGGAGCTACGAGAAGGTCCGCGCGGCCGTGGCCCGCACCCCGGCGGGCGGGGTGGTCGGGACGGGCGAGCTGCACGCCGCCTACCTCCAGGCCGCGTACTACGACGACGTCTGGCCGGACCGGGCCGCGGCCCTCGCCGCCTTCCTGCGCGGGGACCCGGCCCCGCTCGTGCGGCAGGCGGCCCGCGATCCGCGAACGGCGCGCGAGGCGGCCAACGCGACGGCCGTCTACACGGCGGTGCTGTGCAACGACGCCCCCTGGCCCGCCGACTGGGAGACCTGGGACCGCGACAACACCGAACTGGCCCGCCGGGCCCCCTTCGAGACCTGGGCCAACGCCTTCCTGAACCTGCCGTGCGCCTCCTGGCCCGTATCCGGCCGGCAGCGGCCCGTCGAGGTCCGGCCGGAACCGGGCCGTCTGCCCGGCACGCTGATCGTCGCGGCGGAGCGGGACGGGGCCACGCCCCACCGGGGCGCGCTGGCACTGCAGGGGCGGCTCGGGGCCCGGGCCGCGCTGGTCACGGAGCGGGGGGCGGGCGCCCACGGGGTGTCCGGCGGACGCAACGCGTGCGTGGACCGGCATGTGGAGCGGTATCTGCTGACGGGCGCCACCCCGGGGTGGCGTGTCACGTGTGCGCCGCATCCGGAGCCCGCGCCGGTGTCGCTGGACGACGGGGCGGCGGGCACCTCCAGGGCGCTGCTGCCGCCGGTCGTCTGAACTTCCGGGCGGGGTCTCCGGCTGCGTCGATTCGGGGGCAGGGCCTCCCGATCCCCGGAGGCCACCCTTGTGTCACGGGTGTTCCTCCGGTCCTTCCCCCCAGGGGAGGTATCAGGCGAGCCCGGCCACCAGGTCGGCGACGGACTTGCGGCGCCCGGTGTAGAAGGGCACCTCCTCGCGGACGTGCATCCGGGCCTCGGAGGCACGCAGGTGGCGCATGAGGTCGACGATGCGGTAGAGCTCGTCGGCCTCGAAGGCCAGCAGCCACTCGTAGTCGCCCAGCGAGAAGGAGGCGACGGTGTTGGCGCGCACGTCCGGGTAGCCGCGGGCCATCTTGCCGTGGTCGGCGAGCATGCGGCGGCGGTCCTCGTCGGGCAGCAGGTACCAGTCGTAGCTGCGCACGAAGGGGTAGACGCTGACGTAGTCGCGGGCGACCTCGTCGGCCAGGAAGGCCGGGATGTGCGACTTGTTGAACTCGGCCGGGCGGTGCAGGGCCATGTTCGACCACACCGGCTCCAGCGCGCGGCCCAGCTTGGTGCGGCGGAACAGGTTGTAGGCGGTCTGCAGCTCGTCCGAGGTCTCGGCGTGCCACCAGATCATGATGTCCGCGTCGGCGCGCAGGCCGGAGACGTCGTAGGTGCCGCGGACGGTGATGTCCTTGGCGGCCAGCTGGTCGAACAGCTCCTGGACCTCGTCGGCGAAGCCGGTGCGGTCCTCGGGCAGGACGTCCTTCAGCTTGAAGACGGACCACAGGGTGTAGCGGATGACCTCGTTGAGGTCCTTCGCCTTCTTCCCCGCGTTGGGAATCTTCTCTGGTGCAGTCATGTGTCCATTGTCCCGTGTGCTGATCAGTGGTCTGTCCCAGGGGTGGCCAAAGCGGCGGTCACCGCGTCGGCCGCCTTCCCGGCGCTCGCGACGCAGGCCGGAATGCCGACCCCGTCGTACAGGGCCCCGCAGACCGCGAGGCCCGGCAGCCCGGCCACGGCGGCCCGGATCCGCTCCACCCGGGCGAGGTGGCCGACCGGGTACTGGGGCAGTCCGCCGTCCCAGCGGGTGACGGTGGCGGCCACCGGCCGGGCGGCCAGCCCGACGGCCTCGCCGAGGTCGCCGAGGGAGACGTCGACCAGCTCGGAGTCCTCCCGTTCGAGGTCGCCCTCGTCGCCGTGGCGGCCGATGGAGGTGCGCAGCAGGAAGAGCCCGGGGTCGGCCCCGGCCCAGGACCACTTGTTGCTGGAGAAGGTGGACGCCTTGATCGTGCGGCCGTCCACGGGCGGCACGAGGAACCCGCTGGCGTCCCCGTCGGTGATCGGGGCGGGCAGGTCGGAGCGCCGGAAGGCCATCGTGACCAGGGCCATGGAGGCGTACTCGACCTCGCGCAGCCCGGCGGCCGCCGCCGGGGCGAGGTCGGCGAGCAGCTCGGCGGCGGGTCCGGCCGGGGTGGCGAGGACCACGGCGTCGGCGTCGATGGCCTCGCCGTCGGCGATGACCCGCCAGCCCGTGGGCGTACGGGTGAGGCCGCGCACCGGGGTGCCGGTCAGGACCCGCGCCCCGGCGGCCCGGCAGGCTTCGGCGACGGCGAGCGGCAGCCGGCCGATGCCGCCGGAGATCCCGGCGAAGAAGGCTCCGGCGGCGCCCGCGCCGATGACGGTGTTCCGCCCGGCGGCCGCGCGGGCCGCCGCCCCGCTCTGGAGGGCGCGGACGCTCTCGGTCAGCGTGCGGTGGGTGCGGACGGCCTCGTAGAGGGCGGGAACGGCGGCGCGCAGGGAGATGCGGTACGCGTCGCCGGCGTAGACCCCGCCGAGCAGCGGTTCGACCAGCCGGTCGACGACCTCGCGGCCCATCCGGGCGGCGACGTACTCGCCGACGGCGACGTCCTCGCCGACCTCGGTGGGCGGGAGCCCGGTGTCGGCGGCGATACGGGCGAGGCCCTCGGCGGACAGCACGCCGGAGGCTGCCAGCGCGGCCGGGTCGCCCGGGACCCCCATCACGTGCCCGCGCGGCATCTCCCGCAGCGTGCCCCGGGTCCACAGCCGGGCGGTGGTCGTGGCCGGGGCCTGGAGGGCGTCGCCGAGGCCGACGGCGCGCGCCAGTTCCAGCGCCTCGGGGCGGCGGGCGAGCACGGATTCGGCGCCGAGGTCGACGGGGTTCCCCGCGAGCTCTCCGGCGTACAGCTTGCCGCCGAGGCGCGGGCCGGCCTCCAGGAGGGTGACGCGGACTCCGTCGGAGAGCAGCCGGTGGGCGGCGGCGAGGCCGGAGATGCCACCGCCGATGACGACGGCGTGCCGCGAGGGGCCCGGCCGGTCCGTACGTGTGTCCGCTTCGTGCATGAACACATCGTCTCAGACCGGCCGGTGAGGCCTGAACGTGACCGCATCGGGACCGGGCCGGAACCTCGCGGGCGCAACCCGGCGGGGGCCGCCGGACGTCGAAACGGGGACATCAGCCGATCCCCCGGGGGTACTGACGATGCACACGCTCCACAGACACCGCCGCGCCGCGGCGCTGGCCGGCCTCCCGCTCGCGGCGGCCCTCGTGCTCACGGGCTGCGGGGCGGACGGCGGCGGAAGCGCCGCCTCCGACCGGGCGGCGGTCGCCGGCCCCCGGGAGGGCGCGGCCGCCCCGGGCAAGCCGGGGGCCGGGGCCGCCGCTCCCCCGGCGGCCGCTCAGGACTCCAAGGCCGGGTCGCAGGCGCCGCTGCGCCCGCACGTCATCCGTACGGGGACGCTGGCCCTCGAGACGGCCGAGCCGCAGAAGGCGCTCGCCGCGGCGCGCACGGCGGCCGAGGGCGCGGGCGGGTACGTCGGGAACGAGTCCACCGAGCGCGGCCGCGACGGCCGGCTGACCTCGACGCTGACCCTGCGGGTGCCGGGCGAGCGCTTCGACGCGGTGATCGGCGCACTGGAGGGCAGCGGGAAGCTGCTGAACCGGAAGGTCGAGGCGCAGGACGTCACCGAGAAGGTCGCCGACGTCGACAGCCGGGTCAAGTCGCAGCAGGCGAGCGTGGCCCGGGTGCGGGAGATGATGGAGAAGGCCTCGGCGCTGAGCGACGTGGTGATGCTGGAGGGCGAGCTGAGCCGGCGCCAGTCCGACCTGGAATCGCTGCTGGCCCAGCAGAACGCGCTGAAGGACCAGACCTCGCTGGGCACGATCACGGTGTCGGTCTCGGAGCCCGCCGCCGGGCCGGAGAAGCCCCGGGAGGAAGAGGAGCCGGGTCTGGGCGATGCCCTGAGCGGCGGCTGGGGCGTGTTCGTCACGCTCGTGCGCTACCTGGCCCTGGCGGTGGCGGCGGTCCTGCCGTTCGTGATCGCCGCCGGGCTGCTGGCCCTCGGGTTCAGGGCGTACCGCCGCTTCCGCCCGGCGAAGCCGAAGACGGGCCTCGGGCGGACCCTGGTGCCCCGCCAGGCCCCGCCCGCCGCACCGGAGCCGGCCCCCGGGGGCGCCGGTGCCCCAGAGCGGACTGGAGCGGATCTCCAGGACTGACGCCGGGTCCGCCCGTAGCGTGTCCCCGTACACGCAGGCGACGGCGCGGAGGCGGGGCGGACGATGGCGGTGGAACGACTGGTGGTGGTCGGCGGTGACGCGGCGGGGATGTCCGCCGCGTCACAGGCACGGCGGCTGAAGGACCCGGCGGAGCTGGAGATCGTCGCGTTCGAGCGCGGGCACTTCACCTCGTACTCCGCGTGCGGGATCCCGTACTGGGTCGGCGGACTTGTGGGCGAGCGGGACGACCTGATCGCCCGCACCCCGCAGGAGCACCGTGCCCGGGGCATCGACCTGCGCACCCGGACGGAGGTCGTGGAGCTCGACGTGCCGGGCCGCCGGGTGCGCTCCCGGGACTTGGAGAGCGGTGCCGAGTCCTGGACGGGCTACGACAAGCTGGTCCTGGCGACGGGCGCCCGCCCGGTCCGGCCGAAGCTGCCGGGGATCGGCGCGCACGGGGTGCACGGCATCCAGTCCCTGGACGACGGGCAGCGCCTGGCGGACACCCTGGAGCGCACGGAGGGCCGCCGGGCGGTCGTGGTCGGGGCGGGCTACATCGGCGTGGAGATGGCGGAGGCCCTGGTGAACCGGGGGTACGAGGTGACCGTCCTGCACCGGGGCCCGCAGCCCATGTCCACCCTGGACCCGGACATGGGCGGCCTGGTGCACGCCGCGATGAACGCCATGGGCATCGTGACGGTCGCCGACGCCGAGGTGGTGAAGATCCTCACGGACGAGGAGGGCCGGGCCCGCGCGGTGGCCACGGCGGACGGCCGGGAGTACGAGGCGGACGTGGTCGTGCTCGGCCTCGGCGTGGAGCCGCGTACGGCCCTGGCCCGCGCGGCAGGGCTGCCGCTGGGAGAGTCGGGGGGCCTGCTGACGGACCTGTCGATGCGGGTCCGGGGCCACGAGGACATCTGGGCCGGCGGTGACTGCGTGGAGGTGCTGGACCTGGTGGCGGGCCGCCTGCGGCACATCCCGCTGGGCACCCACGCCAACAAGCACGGACAGGTGATCGGCTCGGGCGTGGGCGGCGGCTACGCCACCTTCCCCGGCGTCGTCGGCACGGCGGTCAGCAAGGTCTGCGACCTGGAGATCGCCCGTACGGGGCTGCGCGAGAAGGACGCCCGGGAGGCGGGCCTGCGCTTCGTGACGGCCGCCATCCGCTCGACGAACACGGCGGGCTACTACCCGGGCGCGGAGGAGATGACGGTCAAGATGCTGGCGGAGCGGCGCACGGGCCGCCTGCTCGGTGTCCAGATCGTCGGCGGTGCCGGCTCCGCGAAGCGGGTGGACATCGCCGCGGTCGCCCTGACGGCGGGGATGACGGTGGAGCAGGTGGTCTCCCTGGACCTGGGGTACGCCCCGCCGTTCTCCCCGGTCTGGGACCCGGTCCTGGTCGCCGCCCGCAAGGCCGTCTCAGCGGTTCGCTCGGCCGTTTAGGACCGCGGGGCGCCCGGGGGAACGCCGACGCGGGGGGGGGGGGGGGGGGGGGGGGGGGGGGGGGGGGGGGGGGGGGGGGGGGGGGGGGGGGGGGGGGGGGGGGGGGGGGGGGGGGGGGGGGGG
>NZ_JBVHWK010000017.1:0-98873 GCF_055569445.1 Streptomyces sp. NPDC029122
CGGCGTGGAGATGGCGGTGGGATTCGTCTGCTTTTGTTCCACCCCTCTGTGGAACGCGGGGGGGGCCCTTGTTCCCGCACGCCACCAGGGCCCCGAAGGAACTGCTACACCATCTGCCGGCCCTGATACTGCGCCGGCCTTCTCTGTCCGCAAGCCCGACCTGAATGCTGCCGGGGGTGCGGGGATCGCGGATGCGTGACCGGAGACCACCTCACTGACGGCGGCCCCTGATCACTGCGGGCCGCCCGGTCCGGTCACCAGTCCCGTCGCCGTCCTGCAACAACCCTGGCTTCGAAACTCCGTCACCGCACCGTCCTGCGAACTGCAACTGCGGGCACTGCTGCCCGGCAGTTCGTCTCTGCCGGGCCCTGCGGTCCTTCTTGGTTACGTGAGAAACCATAACCACGCCAACGCCCAATGTCTACTCTGGCCGACATAGATTTCCGTGCGTTCGCCGAGTAGATAATCGTCCTCGAACAACGGCACGGCCAGGCGCGAGGAGCGGCCGTCACCGGATTACCCGCCACAGGCCAGGGCACAAGCACCATCCGGGGGCACCACCGGGGGCATCGACGATCCAGAGACCAGGGTGAACCTCATGGACACGACGAGCGTCAACCTCACCACCGCCCGCTCCGCCGCCTCCGTCGCCGGCGCCCGCGACAGCACCCGGGACTTCCTCGACCGCCTCGTACGCCCGCTCGCAGCCGGGACTGCCGACACGGTGGTCCTGGTCGTCTCGGAACTCGTCACCAACGCCCTGCGCCACGCGCGCGGCAGCTGCACCCTGGACCTGACCGCGCACCCGGACAGCATCGAGGTCGCCGTCCACGACCCCAGCCCGCAGGCGCCGCGCATGCGCACCCCTGATCTGAACGGCAGCACCGGGGGTTTCGGCTGGCCCATGGTCAACCGCCTCGCCCGCGCCACCTCGGTCACCCGCCGGCCGTCCGGCGGCAAGACCGTACGCGCCGTCCTTCCCCGATGAAGCCCGTCGGCGCTTCCCCCACAAGGTGGCAATGCAGCGCCATGACCGGTCCGTGCAACTCCCGGCCGAGGCGGTGTCCGGTCATCGGTCATGAGCCACCGGTCAGCCCGGCCTCGCCAAGGAGCCCGGCGGACCGTGACCGACACCGCCCTGCCGACGCGGCCCCGGGCGGGGGTGGGCAAGCCGGGTTTCGGGGCGGCTCGCCCAAGCTGCCCTTGGGCTTGCCCAGCACCTACGTGGCGGTCAGCGGCCGAGGTCCCAGTCGTTCGGGAGGCCCAAGCCCTGCAGCGGGCCCCGCATCGCGCGGGCGTCCGCGCTCACCACCGGCTCCGGTGCAGGAGCAGAAGCGTGAGCAGGAGCAGAAGTGACCCCTGGCCCGGCGGCCGGCGGGGCGGGGCCGCGACGGGTCGGCAGTCGGGCGGGGCCCAACCACGGTGCCGGTCCGACAGCCCGGGAGCGCGGCGCCGTACGGCGGACCGTGCCCGCACCGCGCGGTCAGCGTACGACCTCCGGCCGGTCCGACGATCACCTTCGGCAGGGCGATGCGCCGGTCAGCAGCTTCTGGGCGGGGCGCGTGCGCAGCCCGAGCAGGATTCACCCGGATGCCGTGGCCTTTCACCCCTCTACTGGAAAAGTCCGCATACCCGTTGGGCGGGGGGCCGTCCCGGGACGTCGTGACCCCCGGGCGCGCGGCGGGCTGCAACGAGAACGAGGCACGATGCCTGGACTGCTCGCAAACGCAGTCGTGGACGGTCGACGTACGCGTCAGCTGACCCGAAGACCGACCGCCAGCGTCAGTTCAAGGACCCGGTGTGGCGATGCGAGATCCGGAAACAGCTCCCGCAGCTGCGACATCCGGTACCGGACCGTCTGGGGATGGACGAACAACGCCGCCGCCACCTCGTCCCGCCTGCCCTGGTGCAGCAGCCACGCTCGCAACGTCTCCTCCAGCCGCCGCGCCGTCGCGACAGGCAAGGCATGCAACGGTGCGAGGGCTCGGGCCCGCAGGTCTGCGAACGCGTCCACGTCGGCGCTCAGCACCAGCTCGGGCAGGTGGTCCTCGGTGTCGCGAATATCGGAGGAGAGGGAGCGCGCGCGTACGGCTCGTGCGTACGAGGCGGACGCACGAGTCCATGGCCGGGCCGGGCCGACCACGGCGGTGCGGTCGGTCAGCTGCCGCAAGAGATGTGATCGGTCGGCATCGGGGACGAGCAGCACACCGGTGGCGTCCGGCAGATCGTCGAGGACGAGGGTGCTCGGGTCGAGCGCGCGGTAGGCAGGCCGGGCCAGGGCGGCGGGCAGAAGGACCGCGGTCAGCGAAACCGGAGGCTGCCACCCGGCTCGTTGAGCAGACGCCAGCAGCACCTCCGGGCTCGCGCCGGCGAGGAGGTCGCGGGCCAGGTGCTCCAGGTGGCGCTCGTGGGCCCTTCCCCGAGCGGCCAGTTCGTCGGCGTGGCCCGCGGCGCTCGCGGCAGAGAGCTCGTCGATGTAGGCGAAGGTCAGCTCGGCGAACTTGGCGACCTCAGCGGCGGGCAGACCTACGGGTACGGCACCCGCCGCCAGGCATCGCCAGGCCACGCGGGCGCCGACGCGGTAGGCGCTGAGCAGGGCGTCCATCGAACGGCCGTCGCGCACCTCGCCGCGGCCCAGCTCGTAGGCTGCCTCACCGGCGTCGCCGCCCGTGGCCTTCCCGCTCGCAAGGTCCAGGTAGTGCCCCAGGGCGGTACGGACGGCTCGGCGGATGGTGGCGCCCATGCGGCCCGAAAGGGCGTTGGCGTAGGGAGGGACCTCGTCGATGATCGCCTGGACGACCTCGTCGGCGGTGGTCTTCAGCGCGGCCCGAAGTGCGGTGACCGTCGTCTCATCCAGGGCCAATTCACTGGCCCTCCGGATTGCATGGCTCACGGTTTTGTTCCCTACGAACAATTCAGCCGATCAGATTTGCGTCCTGCGGTCAGGACTTTACCCCCTGAGGCGCAGCAAGCTGGAGTCATGACGAGTGCAGCCCTTCGCAGCAGGGCGTGGAAACTGCTGGAGATGGTCACGACGCCGCTGCTGCCGTCGGACTACCTCGACCTGGTCAGCCCGCTGCGTGCGGGTGCTGACCTGCGTGGGCGCATCGAGGCCGTGCACCCCGAGACGAGTGACGCCGCGACTATCGTGATCAGGCCGGGACGGGGCTGGCGCGGCCACACAGCCGGTCAGTACGTGCGGATCGGGGTCGACGTCGACGGGGTGCGCCTGTGGCGTGCCTACTCCATCACCTCGCCGACAAACCGCCAGGACGGCCGCGTCACGATCACCGTGAAGGCGATCCCGGACGGCAAGGTCAGCAACCACCTGGTCCGCAAGGCGAAACCGGGCACGCTGATCCAGCTCGACCAGCCGGCCGGTGACTTCGTGCTGCCGCAGGCCAAGCCGGCCAAAGTGCTGTACCTGACGGCCGGCAGCGGCATCACGCCCGTGATGGGCATGCTGCGCGACATCGTGTTCGACGACGTCGTCATGGTCCACTGCGCGCCACAGCCGCAAGACGTGATCTTCCGCAACGAACTGCACGACTTGGTCGCGGACAAGAAGCTGCGGCTCACCGAGGTGCACACCGACACAGACGGCAGGCTCGACATCGCCCGTCTCGACGAACTCGTGCCCGACTGGGCCGAGCGCGAGACCTGGGCTTGCGGGCCCGCGGGCCTGCTCGACGCCGCCGAAGAGCACTGGGCCGGGCACGGCGTACGAGAGCGCCTGCATACCGAACGCTTCCGCCCCGGCATCGTCGTCGTCGGCGACGGCGACGGCGGCGAGGTCACGTTCAGCGCCACCGGCAAGACCGTCGACGCGGACGGCGCCACGCCGTTGCTGGACATCGGCGAGGAGGCCGGCGTGCTCATGCCCTCCGGGTGCCGCATGGGCATCTGCTTCGGCTGCATCACACCGCTCAAGGCGGGCGCCGTCCGCGACCTGCGCACCGGCGAGATCACCGAGGCCGAGCCGGGCGTCCTCATCCAGACCTGCGTGTCCGCCGCGGCGGGCCCCTGCGACATCGAACGGTAGGAGCACCTTGACCGCCATCGACCCCACCGCCCACCTGACCGCGGAGCAGATCGAGGAGCTGGGCCGCGAGCTGGACGCGATCCGCGACGAGGTGATCGCCGGCCGCGGCGAGGAGGACGCCGCCTACATCCGTAAGGTCATCTCGGCGCAGCGCAAGCTCGAGCTGGTCAGCAGGGGTGTGCTGCTGTTCTCGATCTTCCCGCCCGCGTGGCTGATCGGCACCGCCGGGCTGTCCGTAGCGAAGATCATGGACAACATGGAGATCGGCCACAACATCCTGCACGGCCAGTGGGACTGGATGCGGGATCCGAAGATCCACTCCACCACCTGGGAATGGGATCACGTCTCACCGGCCGAGCAGTGGAAGCACTCGCACAACGAGCTGCACCACACGTACACCAACGTGATCGGCAAGGACAACGATCTCGGTTACGGCATCATGCGCGTCGACGAGGACCAGAAGTGGCACCCGTTCCACCTCGGCCAGCCGCTGTGGAACTTCATCAACGCCTGCTTCTTCGAGTACGGCATCGCAGCGTACGACCTGGAGCTCGGCAAGAACCTGCACAAGCGCCGCCGCAAGAACCCGGAGTTCCGTGCTCAGGCCAGGGCCGTGGGCCGCAAGATCCGCAAGCAGGTGCTCAAGGACTACGTGATCCACCCGCTGCTGTCGGGCCCGTCGTTCCTCCCCACGCTCGCCGCCACGTTCACCGCGAACCTGGTCCGCAACATCTGGACCCACTCGGTGATCATGTGCGGGCACTTCCCAGAGGGCGTACAGGTCTTCGAGCGCCGGTCGATCAAGGACGAGACGCGCGGCCAGTGGTACCTGCGCCAGATGATGGGCTCGGCGAACATCAGCGGCAGCAGGGCCATGCACTTCATGACCGGCAACCTGTCGCACCAGATCGAGCACCACCTGTTCCCGGACCTGCCGAGCAACCGGTACGCCGAGGTCGCGGTGAAGGTGCGCGCGCTGTTCGAGAAGTACGAGCTGGAGTACGTCACCGGGCCGCTCCCCAAGCAGGTGTTCTCCGCGTGGCGCAAGGTCTTCCGGCTCTCGCTGCCGAACAAGAAGCCCAGGGTCAGTACGCCGGACCGCGAGCAGGAGCTCGTCGCGGCCTGATTCCCGGTACTGCTTCAGATCCTTCGGCCGTACCGGCGGCACCGCCGGTCCGGTCAGCCGCGGTGGAACAGGTCTGCGCCTGCCGACCGGCTTGGTAGCTGTCCATTCGGCGCGTACCGGCACAGCGCTTCCGGCGACGGCGGCAGCCGCTCCGCAGGATTTTGGTCGGCTTTGGCCCGGTCGGACCGGGCCGTCACCGCGATCAGGGAGGAGACCTGTCCTTGGTCGTTGCCGTAGGCCTCGCGGCGGCCGAGTGTCCAGGCTGAGGCACCCAGGTTCCAGGTCCGCCAGTCAGGGTGCAGCCCGACCCGATCCTGGGGTGGCACTGTGGGGCACGTGATTTTCTTCCGAGCGGGCGCCCCCTCCTCCGGCCCGCTCGGAGAGGCCGGGGGCGGAGCCCGCCGCGGCCCCGCCCCGCGGCCGTACCCCCGAACGGCCGGTCAGACCACCGGCGGCCCCGCCTCGATGCGCCGCAGCACCGGCGCCAGGCGGTCCAGGTCGGGACCGGTTTGGACCTGCCGCTCGTCCCACCAGGTGGCGCCGGCGTCGTGCAGCGGGCCGATCACGTCCTTGGCCTTCGCCGCGTCCGGGGGCGTGGCACCGCCGAGCACGAACTCGAACGCGCCTTCGGCCCCGGCCGCCGCCCGGTGCTCGCGCACGTAACCGACCAACTCCCGCACCTCCGCCGCATCCGGTACGTGCCCGTGCCGGGCCGTCTCGAAGAGCGGCACCGCGCCGTCCCAGCGCGCCGCCCGCCGCATGGGCGCCCGTCGCGGCCAGAACCCCCCGATCCACACGGGCGGTCCGGGCCGCTGCACGGTGGCGGGCAGCAAAGCCACGTCCCGGACCTCGTAGTGCCGGCCCCGGTGGGTCACCGGCTCGCCGGACCAGAAGCGCCGCAGCAGCTCCAGTCCCTCGTCCAGCCGCCCGGCCAGCACGCGCGGCTCGGCCTCGTCGCCGAAGCTGTGGTACTCGTCCTCGACCGGCCCGCCCAGACCGGCGGCGAAGACCGCCCGACCGCCGCTGAGCTGGTCCAGCGTGGCCACCTGGCGGGCCAGTTGCTGCGGACGGTACCGGGGGACCGGTGTCAGCAGGGTGCCCAGCCGGATCCGGGAGGTCGCCAGCGCGGCCGCGGTCAGCAGCATCCAGGGATCTCCGAACGGACGCCCCTGGTGCCGTCGGTGCAGGACGTGGTCCCAGACGAAGAGCCCGTCCCAGCCGGCTTCTTCGGCGGCGGACGCCACCGTCGCGACGTTGCGGGGGTCGGCGAAGTCACCGAAGTTCGGAATGTTGACGGAGAAGCGCATCCCAGCAGGATCCATAGCCGGCCGCGGAGGGGCAATCGATTTCCGCGACCCAACCCGACCCGACCCGAAGGCCGTCGGCCGGGGCGCCGCCGTGGTGCCGGACGTCGGTCAGGCTGTCCGGTCGTTCCGTCGTCCGTTCCGTCGTTCGTGTCCTGCAGTGGAAGCGATCAGGGGCAGCACACCGAGCTGTCCTTTGCCGGCGACATGAACCAGGCCGTCACCGCCCGCACCGAGGCCTCAGTAGAGGACCGGTGCGCAGGGCTCGAGGAGCAGCGCCTGCGGCCCCGCCGTCCCACACCTGCCTGCCTCACTTTCAAGCAGTCCAAGTTCGCTGTCGGGCCGGCACTGTGGGCACGCGATGGCCAACGGCATGGTCCGCAGGTCTTCCAGGACCGACTTTCGGGTGGCCGCCCGGCCGCGGCTGGTGATGTGGCAGGCCAGTGTGGACGCGGTCGGGCTTTCGGACGGCGCCGATGCCGTACTCGATCCACCAGCGTGGGGGTTCCGGCGGGGGCCGTCGGCGTGCCCGCTCTTGTCAGCGGCCCGGACGACGGTGATCTTCTCGTTCTTCTCGTCCACGCGGGCGAGGGTGAGCTCCAGCCAGCGGCGTATGACCAGGAGCTGGTCCAGCGCCGACGGAAGGGGCAGAAGGGCTCCGGCACGGCGGCTCCCGCTGACCTGCGACTTCGGTCGAGCGAAGCACAGTGGTTGTCACCAGGTCGGCGCGCTACCTGTCACCAGCAGCGTGTGAAGCACGGTGGGTGTCACCGGCTCCGACGCTCTGCTGGTCGCTGGCCCGGATAGTCAGCCTCGTGTGACTTGAGCAGTTAGTCGGCGGCGGTCGCCACGTAGAGCGCCCAGGCAGTTCGGTTCAGCGAATCGGTGGAACCGGTCCTGTCCGGGTGATGTCTGGGCAGGCATGGATGATCTTCTGTTTATCGCCCTGGTCTTCGGGCCGTTTCTGGCGCCCTGCATGGGCCTGGGCGCTGCCGTCGCGCTCGTCCGGCGGGTCTGTAAGCAGCAACCGGTTCTCGTCAGCCACCTGCCCACCGTCGCCACCTGCGCTCTGGTAGCGGTTCTAGCCGGCGCGGCGGTGTACGGCGCGTACTCGTGGGGTGTGATGTCGGGGTTCTACATCCTGGACCCGGATCAGATGTGCGCGTCGAAGGGCGTATCGGGTGATCACGTGGTGACGCGATGGACGTTGCCGGTCAGCGTTCAGTGCGTCACGTCAGACGGTGTGGGATCCGAGCTGGCCCCGGGCTGGGTGAATCCAGTGATCTTCACAGGCCTCGCGCTCCTGCTACTGGCCTTCGCCACAGGAACCCTCGCGGTAGTGCGTCGACGTCTCCCCTCGCGGTGAAACACTCACTCGCGCTACTTGCTTACGCGCACACGAGACCGCGTCTCGCCAACCATGACGCTCACCCTCCGCTCAAGCGCTCAGACACACCCGGCGTGCCCACTTCAGCGCCTCTCGTGCCACCACGCTTGCCTTGATGACAACTGTCGTGCTTCGGCTCAACACGGTTTGTCTCGTCGTAGCCCTGCTGGTCGGGCTTGCGGCATGGGGCGCGTGGTGGGTCGTATCAGGCATCGGCGACTGGCCCGCAGCCCCTGGCGGAACCGCACGGTGACCGCCCCGAGCGCCTCCCCCTCGGCCAGACCCGCACCCAACTAAGAACTGAAAAACCTAACGAAAGGCTACGCGAGCAAGGACACGACGTCCTGGACCGACATGCATGACGAGACTCAGCCGGCTGCGACTGCTCATCCACGAATCCGCCGATGACGTCCACAGCATCCGCACGGACGACCTCGACGACGGCAAGGGCCTAACCTCCGCAGACGTCGAAATCACCATCACACGGGAGCCGGAGCACGGAACGCTGGAACTCCAGGCAGACAGAAGCCTGGCCCTCTACTCACCCCACTCAGGCTTCAGTGGAGAGGACACCTTCGACTACACAGTCAAACTGCGAGGCAAGCCCGAGGAACGCAAGATCAGGTACACCGTCGAAGTCGGCCCCAGCCCCGGCGCCCGCCACCGCATGGAGCACAAAGTAAAACGGTACGGTCGGCGTCCGGACGCGACATGGGTGGCGTTGCCTGCGAGTAAAGCCTGGGCCTGGTAAGGCTCAAACCGTCCCCGCCTACTTCAGGCACATACAGACGGCTCGCCATCCCCCTGCTCACTGCGGTAGCTCAGCCGCCAGGGGCTACTGTATGGCCCGGTAGATGAGCCCGTGGCGCAAGGGACCGTCCGCAGTGCGGGCCATCCGGAACAGCCCGCGCATGACTTCGGCCTTGCCCCACCGCCTGCCTGCCTCAGCCCTCGTACCGATCAGCCACGCATCGATCTCCAGCAAGTCGTCCTGGTCGAAGCGCACCGTCGTGGATACCGCACCTGTCGTCTTGGGGGCGGGACGCCTCGCTGCGCTGATCGTCATGATCAGTACAGCGAGCGCTGGCAAGCCGGAGAAAATGTCAGCCGGCGTTTGAACCACGGCCGACGAGCTGCGTGAGCAGCTCGATGATCCGGGCCTGGGTTACGGTCGATTTTCGTCCAAGGCTTCTCCCCCCGAGTCCCTCCACCTCTTGCCCAATACCGGCGATCTCCTGGCGAGCTGCCGTCAGACCGGAGGCGATGCCGTCATAGAGGGTCTCCACCGGCGGCCGCGGCTGGGCGCTCACGCCGTCAGGTCCAGGACCCGGACCGGCCGGCCCTCCCAGCGCTTCGGCACGGTGGTGGCCACAATCGCCCCGTAGGCTCGGGGAGCGGGCGGCGCCGGGCCCGCTTCTCCTCTGCCGCCCGGACGGCAGTGATCTTCTCGTCGACGCGGACGAGGGTGAGCTTCAGCCAGCGGCGTATGGCCAGGAGCTGGTCCAGCGCCGGCGGCGGGGACAGCAGGGGTTCCCGCATGGCGGCTACGCCGCCTCGGCTGCTTCGGCCGGACGGGCTTCCCGCTTCAACTGCACGCGGCTCGCCACCCGGATGTCGGTGGGGATGCTCTTCGCTCCGGTTCGTGACCCGTTCGGCAGAGGGGCCCGAAGGCCGCCAGGTCGGATGCGGCCGCGGGGACATCGGTACAGAGGTTATAGGCGAAAACGATCACGGTCCGGGTGAAGGCGCCCATTGGGGTGCAAGTATCGCCTGTCAGGCATTCCCGTCCCACAGCCGGGCACGGGCTGCCCGAGACCGACGGCGGCGTGGGCCACACCGCACCCCGGGCTTCAAGCCCCCGCAACAGGAGGCGCTGTGACCGACGGCTTGAGCGGCCTCCTCGGGTCAGCCGCCGATCCGCTTGAAACGCTGATGGGATTGCTCAGCCCGAGGCAGCCAAGCATGGCTGAAGCGCCAGACGCCGGAGAGGCAGAAGCAGAGCGCCGAGGGTTTCGACGAGCACCAAGTGTGCCGAAGCACGGCAGTTTTCACCGACAGAGCTGTTTGCGCTGGTGTAGGAGATCGGTCGAAGCAGCCTGAATGTCACCAGTGAGGCACGCGGCTTGTCACAGGTCCTCGTTGAGGACCACCGTGACCGACCGGAAACAGCCTCTCAGTATCCCCAGCCGGCGTAGATGGTGACGTTCTCGCCGTTGTCCCTGGCGCCGACGCACACGTCACGCCAGTCGAGCAGCCAGCCGCTGGAGCGGCAGCTCTCCTGCTGGAGGCCCAGTTCGCGGATGATCTCCGGGCGGGACAGGTCGTCCCGGCTGGTGACCGTCGCGACGCGCCAGCAACCGCCGGAACCGCAGCTGGTGCCTTCGTTGACCATGCTGATGCCTGGCGGCAATGAGGGGAGGGCCTTGGACGGCGGGGCTTCCGAGCCTTCGCTGATCATCAGCGCGTACAGGAGGCCGGCCACGAGGGTGAGGGTGAACTGCATCCCCAGGAAGCCGATCGCTCCGTTGCGGCGGGCAATCCATTCCGGGGGAGGGGAGTTCTCGTGCCGGCCTTCCAGTCCCGCGCCGCAGGCGATGAGCACCGGCGCCAGGGCCGTGAACACGAGATGGGCGTCGGGTCTGGGGGCGTGGATCCAGCTCTGCTGGACACTGATCAGCAGACTGGCTCCGGCGAGTAGCGTGCCGCCGATCGCGAAGCCGACAGGGCGGGTGCGGGCGATTGTCGTCCAGACGACGGCGGGCGCGACGGCGAAGAGTATCCCCAAGACGGTCAGCATGTACGGGGGGACGTGCTGCCTCGAGCGCCCGGTTCCACACGGCCAGGGCTCACGTGTGTGAAATCCGAGCGCAGGCCCGCGGCCAGGTGCCCCACTCCGTGAAATACGACTCGGTGATGGCCTCGGCGACGATCGGATGCAGGTCCTCACCCCGTCGCCCCGGCTGCCTGGAACTCCAGGATCTGCTTGGCGTAGGTGGGCGAGATGGCCGTGGTGATGGTGCGCTCGCGGCCGTCGTCCGAGCTGCCCTTGCCGGTGAATCCGAAGTAGGGCGTGACGTCCACCATCATGCCGCTGAAGGTAGCCGCCCGTTCGCTGACCTGCGCTCTGACATGCGGTCGCCACTCGGATTCGGTCTCTTCCACCAGGACGACGGCGATCGGTCCCACTACACGGCCGCCGGGTCCGGCCGGGCGCCCAGACGCTCCAGGAGCCCGCGGGCCTTCGCCTCGGCCTCCTTGCTCGGCACGGTACCCGGCACCGAGGCGAGCTCCGCGCGGGCCTGCTCGGCACGCTCCGGTACTCGGCCAGAGTCGGCCGGCCCTCGGCGAACTCCTCGACCGGCTGCCGGATCGTCGTGCCCTGCTCGATCGCCAGCGCGGCCAGCGGGCAGGGCGCCAGCTTCAGCCGGCTTGCTGGTCTCCGTTCTGCTGCTCGGCCTGCTTGACCAGTTCGGCGGTGTCGATCCGCGGGAGCCCTTCTCCCGATTCCCAGTCGATGTCCGGGGCCTGAGCGAAGTCGGGTTCGGCGGCGGAGGCGGTCGGCACTTCGATGACACCTGCGCCGTGCGGGTACTCGCCCACGACGAATGAGTTGTTGATCCTGTAGGTCAGGGTCTTGCCGACGAGAGTCTCCTCCTCGTCCTCGCGGTAGACCTCCAGGTGGTGGACCTCCACCCACAGCACACCCGCTGCCCCCGGCGGGATGCTGATCTCCTTGGGGAGCGACTTCTGCTCGAACTGGGCGACGGTGGTCCTGCTCTCGTAGCCGAGCTCACGGGTCACGCTGACCGACAGCCCGGCATCGCCAGCCTGAAAGGAGACCCCCACACTGGCACCGACCGAGATGCTGGTGGACGCGGTGAACGCCTTGCTCTGCTCCGTGGAGAATCCAGTGGTCACGGTCTCGCCCGCCTTGACAGGGCTCGATCCGTCCGGGTTGTGCCCGTACACAGCCCTCTCGTAGCCCACCTGGCGCCGAATCGTGTAGAACGGGCTGTTCTGAATCTTCCATTCCGTGCTGCGGTCGGGGTCCTTCACCGCGGTGAAGGGCACACGCACGATGCGGTCGGTGACCAGAGCAGGCTCCACGGGCTTTTGCGTTGAGGTCATCCTCGGCGGCTCAGGCACCTCGCGCTTACGGACGTCAGCGGGTACCTCCAGCACCCACGAGGTCGGGGTCGGGTCTGCTACGCCGTAGTGGTTCACCGTGGTCGTGTACTGCCCGGGCAGGAAGAGCCGCTCCCTCGTGTCGGTCACCGAGGTTTCCGGGGCGTCCAGCCCCCACACCGCCACGTCAGCATCGGCTCCACTGCCCTGGTCGTCCCACAGCCGCGGTGTCACCTTTGCCGCACGGGCGTATGCCCGGCCGGCGTACTCCTGCTTGACACACCAAACGGCGTTCAGTGGCGGCGCGGTGTCCCAGCCCTCCCACCACACATCCCCCAATGCCACGTAGCCAGCCGGCGCGATCGGCCTCCACACCGAACCGTCCTTCACCGCGCCACTGCCCTTGTCACGCCACAGCCGCTCGTAGCGCACCGGGCTGGCCAGCGGCCCGTGCCCGTTGCCCCGGTTGCGGATCAGCGGTAGCGGTCGGCCGGTCGCCGAGTTCAGGTCGTCCGCGAAGTCACCGAAGGACTTGATCGGGACCACGTAGGTCCCCAGCGGGCGAAATCCGGCCTGCCCTGGCGGAGGCGTCGGAAGCCAGAGGTTGGCGATCTTCGTGTTCATGAGCGGTTTGGCGGAGGTCCACACAAGCGTGCGGGCCGTGGTGTAACAGATGTCGATGTCGCCAAAGGTTTCGATGCGCGACACTGTGCCCCCCTTGTCCAAGTGCGCCCGCGTTGTGCGGGTACGGAAGGGGAAGTTAGACCGGTTGCGGGGGAGAAGGATCGGAATCACAGGAATTCACACACCACAACAGTGTGTATTCGGTCATTCACGCCTAGCTATGATGGGCGTGTAACACCTGCCCCCTTTGCGAAAAGGGGCTGGCCGACGTCGCAGTGCGCGCCGATGGGGCACGCGATGACCGCCGACACGGTCCAGAGCACCTCGAGGACCGACTCCCGGGTGACCGCCCGGCCGCGGCCGGTGATCCGGCAGGCCAGTGTGGACACGGTCGGGCTTTCGGGCGGCGCCGATACCGTACTCAACCCACCAGCGCTGGGCTCCGGCGAGGCACTCCCGGAGGCTGCTGCTGCGCCGCCGTGGCAAGGGCCTCCAGCTGGGCGTTGCCCGCCCTGCGGCCGGTGCCGCGCGGCGTTCCCGGGTGGCACTGCGTTGTACTCGGCGACTTGGTTCAGGGACCCTGCTCGCCGTCGTGCGAACCGCGTGCGGGCCGGCCGCTTCGGGGCGGCCGGTCCACGGAGAGTTTTTGGCTTTGCGGTCAGAGTTTGCTGCGGGTCCAGGTCGCCTTGTAGCACTTGCCTTCTTCGTAGTACTCCCACTGGGAGTCCTGGTTCTTGCTGCCTGTCAGGAATGCCTTGGACGGCTTGATCTTGCGCTCACTTTGCAACATAGCGCTTTCGTTGTAGGCCTTGACGGTGTAGGGGATTCCCTGGCCTTCGCTGGAGAACCAGCGTTCCTTCGGTGCTCGTGCCGGATTCGTGGGTGAGACGTCCTCCGTCATCTCCCCGTCGATCTCGATCTTCTGGTTCGCGATTCGCTCGTAGTCCTCGCAGCCCTCCTGCTTCTGCATGACTTCATCGACGGTCAGGGCCACCTTGTAGGTGCCGCCTACGTTCCATACGACGGCGTCGTAGTCGTGGGTTTCGGAGAGTTTGACGGCGTCGCCCTCCAACGTCCTGAGGGTGTAGCCGATGATCGAGTACCCGTCCAGGTTGTGGACCTTGGTGAAGTACTCGCTGGGCTTCTTCCCGTCCAGGAGCATGCCGATGATCCCGGGGTCGCCTCCCTGGCTGAGGACCGTGATGATGGACTCGGAGATGATCTTCTTGTACTTGGCCCGCACCTCGGCGGACACCTCGTTGAACATGCCCTTGTAGCTGACGTTGAGGGCGGCGTTGATCTCCGTCTCGGACGCCTTGGCCGTGAACGTGTACATCAGGACCCGGCCGTAGGTCACATCGGTGACCAGCAAGGGTGCGTTCGAGGGGCCCATGTCCCCGTCGCTGACCACCTCGTCGAGGCGGGCCGTGGTGAAGGTGTCGTTGATCAGGTCGTTCGGGTCACCCTCGTATTCCATGGAGGCGATGAACGCCCGTTCGCGCAGGAAGACGACGACGGTGTTCTTGCCTTCCTTGTGCTGCGCCTCGACGTTCAGCGAGGCGGCGAACCCGCCGTAGCCGGCTGACAGTCCGAGGGAGAGAGCGACCTGGGTGCTGCTGTGCGCCTCGATCTGCTTGAACATGATGTGAGGGGATTTGTTCTCCTTTCCCTTCACGGCATCCTTGATCGCGTCCAGGACCGTACCGCCGTCAGGATTGTTGACGGTCTTGCTGTTGCCGCTGCTCAGTGCGTCGATCTTCACTTTCAGCGGCGCGCGTTCTCTGGCCTTGATGCCCGCCGGCTTCATCTCGCCCTTCTGGCGGATCTTGGCGGACTGCACGATGGACCCGGGCCAGATCGTGCCCTGGTTCAGGCTGAACGTGATCACGTCCTGGGGATTGGCGCTCATCTGCCAGTGCTGCTTGGTGCCGACGCCCTCGGCCGAGGTGATGGTCTTGGGCTCACCGAGCGGCTTCTTCTCGTCCGGCCGCTCCGGGACGAGGTCGACCCACTTCTTCCACCTCTTCTTGACCGCTTCCTTGAGGTTGGCCTTGGCCGCGGCGTCACCCACACCCACGATCATGCGCCGGGCCGGCTTGCCGTTAGCCGCGGCGATGACGGCGTAACGCTCCGGCTCGGGTTCCCCCGCCTCCGCCGGCAACACCAACGCCGAAACGTCACTCTCCCGCGCGAGGACCTCCCACTGGGGGCCGCCGTCCTCCGGCAGCCGCACCAACTGGTACTCCGCGGCGCCGTCGCTCGACCACTGAACCTGCCACCGGCCGTCGCCGTCCTGCACGAACCAGGGCGGATTCCCCGCTTCCTGTGACTGCGTCTTCGTGCTCACTGCATCAGTTCCTTTCCCGTGAAGACCACCGACCAGGGCCCGCCCTGAACCGGAACCCAGCCCGCCGTCCGCCCGCGCCGCGCCGTCGAGGAACTACGGGCTGCGGCGCCGACGCAGACGTCCAGGTTCCGAATGGCGCCGTTCATGCTTGGTGGTCGCGTTTACCGGGCCCATGCATAACGGGCCCGCACGCGCCCGGCACCCTCGCGGGCCGCACTCACTCGGCTGGGCCACCCTGTTCACCGCGGAAACGATCACCCAGACGCCCATTCGGGCAGGCGCACGAGAGGGGCGCATTCTTTCGGGCTCGACGAAGCCGGACCGCTCAGCCGACGCCTCGCCACGGGGGCTGAGCCTCTCCCCAGCTCGGGGGCCGCGGCGCCGGCGGTTCATCCAGCGCCGGCGAGAGTTCCTCCACGGCAGGGATCGCCCGCGTGCCCGACGGCCTCGACCGGGCGTCGAACGCCTCTGGGTCCTTCGACGACCAGGCGGACTTCAGTCGCAGGGTCAGCCCCCGCTCGGGCGGCACCCGCCCGTCCAGGCCGAGGCGGCCACCACTCGTCTGGGCCGGTCAGTCCCCGTCGATGGCCTTCACGGTGACCGGGGCTCCGGCCTCTACCGTGCGGCTGACGGTGCAGAGCTTGTCGTGAGAGGTCCTTACGGCGCGCGGCAGGATCGCACGGGCCCGGTCGCCGGCCTCGCCTGTGGGGGACCCGGCCCCTCACGATCCGGTTCCCTTCGGTGCCTTGGCCTCGATGAGCGAGGTGTCGCCGCCGGACTTGGAGCGGCGCCTGTTGTTCCGCATACCGTGCCGACACCTGAGCGGGCTCGTCGACGACGAGCGGTGGCATGAGGTCCGATGGGCACCAGCGTCTCCCCTTCGCCCCAAACGGCGTCCTGGCGGGCGCGAGGTGTCCGGTGGCGCGCCCTCGCCATCGCCTGGACGATGCCGGCCGCCGGTGGAGTCGATTCTGGCGCAGGCCGCCGAGTCGATTCCGGGCCCGGCCGTGCTCCGGTTCGTTACGCCAGCCACACCCCGGTGCGGGGAGCGGTCCCATCAGGGAGATGCTCGTACGTGGGACCTGCCGGGCGCCGGCCTCGCTCGCGGCTTCCATCTCCTGGGCGGCGCTCTGGACGGTCAAGGGCACAGGGAGACTCCTCGTGGGACGGGGTACGGGGGCGCCGACGCCGGCGACCCGGTCCCGATCGGTGCCGGGGTCGGTCGGCATGCCCTTTCCGTGGCCTGCTCGTTGACCATGTAGATAGCGGGCCCCACCCGGCCCGGTACCGCCACGGGCCCGCCCCTGACCCAGTCGGGTGACCGTTCGCCGGGAAACGATCAGGTCGCACGGCCATCTGGCCAGGCGTACTACCCGGGCGCACGAGAGCCCCCGACAGCCGCCCCGCCATCGCCGAGCCACCGACGCCGCAGGAGTCACGCATGAGTGAGGAAGCCCCCAGGCCCCACCCGGCAGCAGGCCTGCCGGAGGAAGAGGGCCTGCTCGCACAGGCGCGCCGCCTCCTGCCCGACGTCATCGGCCTGCGCCGGGCCCTGCACCGCGAACCGGAACTGGGCCGGCACCTGCCCCGCACGCAGGAACGGGTTCTCGAGGCCCTCGAAGGCCTCCCCCTGCACGTCACCACCGGCACGTGCCTCAGCTCGGTGACAGCCGTCATGGAGGGCGCACGTCCTGGCCCCACGATGCTGCTGCGCGCCGACATGGACGCACTGCCCCAGCACGAGGAGACCGGCCTGGACTTCGCCTCCCGCATCCCCGGTGCCATGCATGCCTGCGGTCACGATCTGCACACCGCGATGCTCGTCGGCGCCGCCCGCCTCCTCGCGGCGAGACGGGAGGAGCTCGCGGGACGGGTGGTGTTCATGTTCCAGCCCGCCGAGGAGAGCGGTGGCGGCGCCGCCGACATGATCGAGGAGGGCGTCCTGACCACCCCCGACGGGCACGGTGTGGACGCGGCCTTCGCCCTGCACGTCACCACGCGCTTCGCATCCGGCACCCTTCACCTGCGGCCGGGCCCCATGTTCGCGGCCTCCGACCTGATCCGTCTCACCGTGCGCGGCCGGGGCGGCCACGCCTCGGCGCCCCATCTGGCGCTCGACCCCGTCCCGGTGGCCTGCGAGATCGTCCAAGCCCTGCAGAGCTTCGTCACCCGGACGGTCAGCGTCTTCGACCCGGCCGTGGTCACCATCGCCCGCATCGAAGCGGGCACCACCACCAACATCATCCCGGCGACGGCAGGACTCCACGGCACCTTCCGCACCCTGACCCCCGAAACGCGCCGCCGGGTACGCGAGGGCATCGAACGGGTGGTCCGTCACATCTGCGCCGCGCACGGCGCCGAGGCCGCCATCGAGCTGGTCGAGGGCTACCCTCCGCTGCACAACGAACCGGCGTTCGCCGCCGCCGTTGGCGGGGCCGTTGCCGCACGGCTGGGAAAGGGCGTGGTCCACGACCTGGCCGAGCCGGTCATGGGTGCCGAGGACTTCGCCTACGTCCTCGAACGCGTCCCGGGCGCCATGGCCTTTCTCGGCGCCCGCCCGCCCTCCCCACCGACCCGGGACGTCCCGGACATGCACTCCGACCGAGTCGTCTTCGACGAGGCCGCCATGGCCACCGGCATCGCCGTGCACGCAGCTGTCGCCCTCCACCACACGAGCAGATCGGTGCAGTCGTCGGCCCTGTGAACCGGTGGCTGCGCTGCCGGCCGGTCTTGTAGTCCGGAAGTCGCTCTTGGGCCGGACGGTGTGCTTCTCGTGCCCGTCAAGGAGTTACATGGTTCCGGGCCTGATCCAGTACTGCTCGCCGGTCTCCTCGTCGGTGAGCTCGGCCTCGCCTTCGAGACAGACGACAGCCTCGATGTGGTTGGCGTACCACATCGAGGTCTCCGTCCCGGCGAACATCACCGTCTCGTGCAGCGAGAACCCGACCCGTTCCCGTGCCGGCACGATGCGCTTGCCGTGCAGGTGCCCGAGGCGGAGTGCACGTGCCGGTCAGTGCCCTCGAGATCATTGAAAGAACGGACGATCACAGCTCACTCACCTTTTCGTGGGGCGACGCGTACCAGCCGGCCCGCCCGGCGGCCGTCGGCCGGCCCTTGCGAATCGCCCCGGGACCATCCGCCGGGTCGGCACCCCCGAAGCCACCGAACGGATGAGCCAGGGCGGATCCGGCTCGCTCGGGGGCCGTCTCGCCGGGCGGCGTCGGCCACTGGGTCCCGCGTGCCGGCCGGAGGCCCGTCGCCGGGGTCGCACCCCGTCAGCGGACCGGTTCTGCCCGATCCTGGGTCCGGGCAGCCGCACCGGCGGGCCCTCGGCCACGGCGAAGGCGGCTGCCTCCGCCATCACTCCCATGAACGCAGGAGGACGACTTGATCACGGCGCACCACTGGATCGACAGCCTCGGCCTGGAAGCCCACGTGGAAGGCGGGTACTTCCGTCGGACCTTCCAGGCGGACCACCGCCCGCCCATCACGACGTCCGCTGGTGAGCGCTACACGCTGACCTCCATCCACTACCTGCTCACCCACTGGTCGCCGGTCGGACACTGGCACCTGAACCGGTCCGACATCCTGCACTTCCACCACCACGGCGAACCGATCACCTACCACCTGCTCCACCCCGACGGCCACTACAGCAGTGCCGTTCTCGGACAGGACACCGGCCGAGGACAGCTCCTCACCCTGGCCGTCCCCGGAGGGGTCTGGAAGGCCTCCCACCTCACCTGCGGGGACCACGCCCTGATCAGTGAAGCCGTGGCGCCCGGATTCGACTACGCCGACATGACCCTCGGCCGGAGCGACGAGCTCGTGACGCGCTTCCCCGCGCACGCCGACCTCGTCCGGCGCTACTGCCGGCCGGCCCACGGGTAGTCCGGCAGTCCACTCCAGCTTCAGTTCTGGTTGTCCTCCAGGGCGGCGATGTACCGCCTCATCAGGTGGTCGCGAACGCCGTCGGAGGCGGGAGCGAGCATGTCGGCGGTGTAGCCCTTCGCGCGGTCCAGCAGTCCGCCGGCCACCGGCATCTGGTCGCGGATGGTGCCGTCGGAGTCGATGTAGCGCAGCGTGTTGACGCGGTGGAAGGCCGGCTCGGGCGGGAGTTGCGGGATGACGTCGTTGTTGTTGAGGAAGCGGTACATGCGCCGGGTGAAGGCGCTGCGTGGGCGCGGGCAACCGTGCGGTCGCAGATGCAGGGCTGGCCGTAGGTGTAGACACCGTCCGCGGTGAGGTTGGGTTCCTCGAAGTGCAGTCGCGCGGCGGTACGCATGCGCGTCTTCCCCCGTGCTCAGCGCTCTGTGCAGATGCGCAAGGGGGGGCTCAGCGCAGGAGGGACCGCACCGCGGCCGGCTCGCTCAGGCGGGCTCGAGGTCCTTGCGGACCAGCGTGGTGAATTCGGTGGGCGACACTTCCCGCTGTACGTCCACGCTGGGGGCCGGTCCGCTGACCTGCGGGAGTTCCAGGGACTTGACCTTCGTGACGGGAAAGTCCTCGCGGGCCAGGCCGAGCGTCACGTGGGGCCAGAAGCCGTCCTCGGCGATGTCCAGACGCCGCGTGATCTCTTCGTGGACGCGTGCCAGCTCGGGACTGTGCTCGACGCCCAGGCGGACCTGCTCCCCCTCCTGGACCGTGTCCTCGTCGTAGCGGTAGGCGGGATCGTTGCGCAGGCTCCAGCTGCCGTGCCGCACCTCACCGGTCAGGCGGATGACCGGAGCCGGCCATGTCCCCTGCTCGATGAGCGACCGGACGTCGTTCAGCTTCTGCTCGTCGGCACTGGCGAGGAAGCCCAGGGTGATGTGGATGTGCTCGGACTCCTGCGGATCGACGTAGTCCTGGCAGTCCTGTTGCGGCCCGCTCAGCGCCTCCACCAGCGCGCTGGGCAGCCGCAGGCAGATGAAGGCATTCGTCGTCTGACCACTGGCCATGCCGTTCCTCCGGTAAGAGCCGGCTCCTCCGGACGAGGAGCGCAGGCTCCTGAATACCGGCAATACCGGAAGCTTCTGGCGCCGCCATGGGCGGACTCACCCGAGCGCGCAGCCGCTTCACCGCAGAAACGATCACGCCTTCGGCCACACAGCGGACGCTCGTCCCCACCTCTGGCGGATGACGGCGAAGTGGGCCCTGTTCTTCGGGGCCTCCCAGCCGAGGACGTCGCGTTCCTGGAGATGGTCCGGCCCTCGGTGGACCGGCGGGCGGTGCGCACGGTGGCGGCGGGCCGCCGCTCCCCGGGTGGTCTGCGGGTGACGCTGGCGTGGCCGTCCGGCCCGCGGGGTGCTGCTGCGGAGAGGTCGGCGGGCGGAGTGGTCCGTCACGGGATGGCGTACGCCGGGCCGGGCTCGTCGCCCTTCGGGCGCGTTCACCGGCACGGGAGTGCGAGTGCACGCGGCATCACTGCGGCACGTCCTGCGGCTGATCGGCGGTGTGCGGTGATCCCGTGCGCCGGCGGGACGGAGGGGCTGCCGGCGTTCTTTGGGGTCGTTGTGCCGCCGCCTCCGGGTGTCAGGGTTCCTTGACAGTCACAGTATGTCAGGGCAACCTGACAAGTATGGGAGCTGAGGACACCCCGGCCTCGCTGGCGGGAATGGTCACCGACAAGGATCCCGCTGTCGGCTTGCAGGCCGTCGTCGCGTTGCGTCGTCTGCTGGAGGAGCTGGAGCGGTTGCACGTCGACAACGCCCGCCGGCACGGCTGGTCGTGGCAGACCATCGCCACGCACCTGAACGTCAGCAGACAGTCGGTGCACGAAAAGCACGCGGGCAGGCGTAAAGCCATGGGCATGGAGGAGTAGCAGTGTTCGAGTTTTTCACCGATCGGGGTAAGCAGGCCGTCGCCGCTTCCCAGGACGAGGCGATCGCCCTGGGACACGACTTCATCGGCACCGAGCACCTCCTGCTCGGCCTGCTTGCCGTGGAGGGCGGGACGGCCGCCGGGGTGCTGCGCGGGCAGAACGTAGGCCTGGCGCGGGCCCGGCAGGAGACCTTGCGCGTCCTGGAGGCGGCCGGGATCGTCGCCGTGGGCGGGCAGCCCGCACGCGATGCCCTGTCGTCGATCGGCATCGATGTCGCGGAGATCCAACGCCAGGCCGATACCTCCTTCGGACCCGGCGCCTTCCAATTCCCCCGGCCGGCCTACACCCCCGAGGCCCGCAAGGCACTGGAGAACACCCTGGACGAGGCCCGGGCACTGGGCCGCGACAGGTTCGGCACCGAACACATCCTGCTCGGTCTGCTGACCGTGTCCGAAGGCAACGCCCTGGCGGTCCTGGTCGCCCTCCAGGCCGACCCCGCCACACTGCGCGAGACGGTCCTCGCCCAGGCCGCCCAGGAGGGGCCGTGAACGAAGGCCGGATCACCGCGGTGAGCCGCAACGCCTCGTACTCGTTCAGCAAGCCCAACCACGCGTCCATCACCCTGCTCGCCGGCCTCGGTGTGGAGGGCGACGTCCACGCGGGCGAGACGATCCGCCACCAGTTCCGCATGAGCTACGAACCGGACCTGCCCAACCTGCGCCAGGTCCACCTGATGCACGAAGAGCTCTTCGAGGAACTCGCGCTCAAGGGGTTCGACGTATCCGCGGGCCGGCTGGGCGAGAACATCACCACCCGCGGGGTGGACCTTCTCGGCCTGCCCACCGGGTCTCTGCTGCGGCTCGGAGCCGAAGCGGTGGTCGAGGTGACCGGACTGCGCAACCCGTGCTCGAAGATCAACGACTTCCGGACGGGTCTCCTGGGAGAGATGTTTGCCCTGGACCCGCTCACCGACGAGTTCACCTTCAAATGCGGCGTCATGGCCGTGGTCCGCCAGAGCGGAACCGTTCGTCCCGGCGACCCGGTGGAGGTGGAACTCCCGGCCCGCCCCCACCGCGCGCTGGAGCGCGTCTAGGAAGCAGCTGGTTCGTTGCATACCTGGGCGACACCTTGTCGGCTCCCACTTTGTTCCACACGTCGGTGATGGGCCGCAGCACCCCGGGCCGCGGCTCGCCCGACAGGCCGTCCAGCCGATCGCGGAGGAACCGGGACCGGCACTTGGCGGCGGTGCCACGGTTCACGCCCAGCCGAGCGGCCACCGCGAGGTTCGGTCTGCCCTCCGCGCACTCCGGCACGATCCTTGCCCAATGGCGGTCGGGGTGCAGGACCACGTGCAGGCCGTTGTGCTCACCGGCGGCGCTGCAGCGGTCTGCGTCCAGGGTGCCGTACTTCACGGTGCCGGTGATGTCGGCCTCGGGCGCGTCCAGCAGTTCCTTGCGCCGCTCCCCGAGTTCGCCGGCGCGCAGCGCCTTGCGCTGCTGGTGCACCCACCGGCCGAGCGGGAAGTCCTTGGGTGACGCCGACCTCGGTCTCGGTGTCGTACGGGACGGCGTACAGGCCGGTGATCCGGTTCTCGGCCCGCCACCGGGTCAGGGCTTGGTAGCCCTCCAGCCACACCAGGGACTCGGGCCGGTAGACCCGGGTGCGCAGGAACGCGGCGATCGTGGCCGCGTCCCGCGGGCTGGAGAAGTGGAGCAGGGCCGACTCGGCGGCGGCGGCGTCGACGCCGTCCTCCTGGTCCTCGCCCGGCTCTAGGAACACCGGCACGATGATGCGGGCGACCTTGGTGCTGCGGTCGCGGCGCAGGGCCCGAGCACCCGGCGCACGCGCCGGTTGTTGGCGTCGATGCCGTTGCTGTCAGAGGCGTCGGCGATGTACAGCTCGGCGGCGGTCTCCGGCAGCTCGTCCGCGAACACGGTGGCGTCTTCGACCTTCTGGTGGAACGTCATGAACGTACGCAGGTCGCACGCCGCGGCGTGCTCCAGGAGCGCGGTTGGCAGCAGCGCCAGGCGCGGGCCCCGCGGTGCTTCCTCGGACTCCCCGAGCACGGGGGAGGGGCCGCGGATCTCCAGGACGTCGATCTCGAACCCCGCGAGGATGCCCCGCTCGATCGCCTCGCTCAGGCCGAGCTCGGCGAGCCACGCGCCGTAGGTGCCGTCCGGGTCGTCGGCCATGCTCGCGATCTCCGTCTCCTGGCTGCCGGTGCCCTTCTGGGGGCGGGCCTCGGCGAGGATGCGCGGGGCAGCGGTGAGGCGAGGCGTAGGTGGCGAAGACGACCACGGGCCCGGTCCCGGCCCACAAGGCGAGCTGGATCGGGTTGGTGGTGGTGCGCACCCCCAGCTCGTTGAGCACCGGGTCGTTCTCCAGCGAGCACACTGCGACCATCGGGGCCGGTGGCCCATCAGGCGCCATGCCTGCGCGGTCTGCGCGAGCAGGTCCAGGGTCGGGACGGTGCAACGACGTTTCTGCTGGACAAGGTGCTGCCCGTTCTCGACGGGGGCCAGTTGCGGCCGGAGCGGTACGAGGGGACGGATGCGTCGTGCAGTGCGCCATATCCGCCATTCCCTTATATGGTGAGAAAACGGGTGTACGGGACGCGTAGGGAGCGTCCTGTGTCCGCCACCCGAGAGGCCCACCCTGCTGCCCGTTCTGTAGGAGGTGCTGTGTCCCAGACCGGTCCTGCCATCGATGAGTTGGTGGCATCCGCACTCAACGCGCCCGGGGAATTGGTGACCCGGCTTCTGGGCAGCGCGGATTTCCGTACGGCGCGGCTCGGTCAGGCGATCCGGAACTTGCAGGACGTCCCGCCGGAGCCGCAGGACGCCGATGCCTGTGACGGGACGCGTGTGATCGACCCGGTGACCCACGACCCCGCGTGGTGAGTGACCGCAGGGCAACGGCAGGCGCTGCCAGGGTGCTGGCCACCGACCTGGACGGCACCTTGCTGGGTGGGAGCCCACACGACCGGCGGCAGCTCTTCGATGTGCTGAGCGGGGACCCGGACATCACCGTCGTCTTCGCGACCGGCCGAGGCCTGGCGTCGGTCCGGGCTCTCCTGCGCGACGATCCCCTGCTGCCGCCCCCGAACTGGATCATCGCCGACGTCGGGTCCACCATCGTCGATGCCACCCGCATGGCGCATGCCCGAGCCCTGGAGGCACGGTTGCGCGCCGGATGGCCGGGCGCCGGACGGGTCCGGGCGGCGCTGGAGGCGTTCCCGCACCTGGTGTACCAGGAGCACGTACCCCAGGAAGGCCGCTGCTCCTTCTATCTTGCCCCCGATGCCCTGTCCGACGAGCTGATCCGTGCGGTGGAGGTGCTGGGATGCTCCTGGTCGTACGCTTCGGGCCGGTACTTCGACGTCCTACCGCCCAGAGCCGGCAAGGGACATGCGCTGGAGCTCCTCGCCCAGACGCTCGGGTGGCCCCGGCGGGCGATGCTGGTGGCCGGGGACTCCCTCAACGACCTTTCGCTGTTCCGCCTGGGCACGCCCGCCGTTGTGGTCGCCAACGCGGAACCCGCGCTGACCGCGCGGGTCCCTCCCAGTGAGCGCGTCCACCATTCGGAGCTTGACGGAGCGGCCGCCGTGCTGCAGGGGATCGAACGCCTGGGCCGGCCGCCGAGGCGCTCGGTGGTGGTCGGCTACCACCGCCCGCCCGTCTGCTGGCTCGACGGAGCATGGCGGCCGCCCCCCAGCCCCAACGGCATCCTGCCGACCCTCCAGGCTGCTCTGGCCGACGAGCACCTGGACGCGGTATGGGCCGCCGCCCACGTCGGCGAAGCACCCGCGCCTGCACCGCCCCGGGCTGACGGCGTCCCGACGCTCTCTCTCCTGCCGCTGCCCCCCGAGCGGTGGGCCGGCTACTTCCACCGCACCTGCAAGGAGACCCTCTGGCCGGCCCTGATGTCCCAGCCCGAGCTCATCAGGCACCGGCCCGTGCACTGGGACGACTACGAAGCCGTCAACACCGCCTTCGCCCGGCACATCGCCTCCCTCGCCGAACAGGACGCGACGGTCTGGCTCCACGACTACAACCTCTGGCTCGTACCCGCCGCTCTCAAGGCCGACCGCCCCGACCTGACCATCGGCCTGTTCCACCACACCCCCTTCCCCCGCCCCGACGTCTTCCGCCGCATCCCGGCAGCCGACCAGTTGCGCGACTCACTCGCCCGCCTGGACTGGGCCGGCTTCCACACCCCCGACTGCGCCGACAACTTCCGCCGGCTCCTCGCCGGCACCGCGGTGCCCGCCCCGGACATCGGCGTGCACCCCCTCGGCATCGACCGGCCCGCCGTCACCCACCTCGCCCGCTCCCGGGCCGGGTCCCGACCACACCACAAGAACGACGGCGTCCAGCTGGTGCTGTCGGTGGAGCGCCTCGACTACGCCAAGGCCCCCGTCCAAAAGATCCACGCACTGGACACCCTCCTCGCCGAAGAACCCACACTCCGGCAACAGGTCCGCTACCGCCTGATCTGCCCACCACCCGAGCCCGGCATCCACGCCTACGACACGACCCGCACCGCACTCGAGAACGCAATCACCCGCATCAACCAGCGTTGGGGCACAGCCGGCTGGCAGCCCGTCGAGTACATCCCCCACACCCTCGACTTCACCGAAGTCGTCGATCACTACCTCGAGGCCGACGTCTTCTGGGTGACCTCGCTTGCCGACGGCATGAACCTCACGGCCCAGGAGTACATCACCGCACACCACGCCGCCCACCGCCCGGGCGTCCTGATCCTCTCCCGCCACGCGGGAGTCGCCCAGCACCTGGGCAGCGCGGCCGTACTGACCGACCCACTGCTTCCGCACGACCTGGTGGACACCCTGCGAGCCGCGCTGGCCATGCCGGTGGACGAACGTGCTACCCACATCGCCCGTCTGGCGGCCCTGCTGGACACACCGGACCCCGCCGATTGGGCGCGTACGGTCATCACAGCCATCCGCGCCAGCGCTGCCCCGCAGACGCGCTGACGATCTGGTATCGGGGTCGTAACGCTGGTAGCGGGCCGGCCGTCCGGCCCGCAGTGGCGACAGGACCTGTCTCTGGAGACGGGGTACGTCGAAGAGCAACTGGTACCCGTCCTGCGCGCCGAGTGCGAGACGCGCCTGTCGGCTCATGGGCCGCAGGAAGTCGTCCCCGTGGACGACTGCTGCCCCGCGGGGCCCGCCGAGGCGGGCGGCGATGTCTGCCGCGAGGGTGGTCTTGCCGGCGCCCGCGCGTCCGTCGAGGGCCACCAGGCCCCCGGGAGATACACCGAGGGACGCGCGGGCCTGGAGGACCGCCGTGACCATGTGGTCCGTCACTACACGGCGGCTGGGGCACGTCGGCGGGAGCCAATCCATCCTCGAGGTCGTACCGCTCACGCGGCCGACGCGGCGACAGGCGCGCGACCAGGCAGGTTCCCGATGGGCACCACCCGGGCCGAGAAGCGACAAGCTGTACAGGCCAGACGAGCGCCGGCAGCGGCTCAAAACGCAGTCTTGCCGCTCAGTGAACTGCGCTCTACCGTCCGGCGGGTGCCTGATTCCTATGCCGACCTGTCGCGTTTCTACGACCTTGTCATGACCTCGGGCTACTACGACTACGACGCCTACGCACAGGCCCTCCTTGCCTGCATCGGTACCCGCACGGACGTGCTGGAGCTGGGGGTGGGCACCGGACTGGTCGCCGACCGGCTGCTGGCCCTGGGCCCGAAGGGCCTGCGGCTGACCGGCATCGACCACACCGACAGCATGCTGGCCCAGGCCCGCGACCGACTGGGCGAGCGCGCCCGGCTCCGACGCGAGGACGTCCTGGACCTGTCCCTTCCCTCGGCCTTCGACGCCGCGTACTCCGTCGGCGGCATCTGGTACATCGTCCAGGACGGTGAAGAGTCATGGCTGAGCAGTCACCTCATGGAGGAGGAGGACAACGAGAATGGGCTCACCAACCTCGCCGCCGCCATCCGGCCCGGTGGCTCCCTGGTGCTCTCCGTTCAGGGGCCACATCGACGTGACGACCGAAGCCTGCCCGGAGGCCTGCTCTACACGCAGCACGTCGCGGTCGACTCGCAGGGCCGGCACACCAAGGACTACTTCATCGAGGGGGAGGGGGCGGTTCTGGCTCACCAGCGCCTTCGGTTCCGGCTTTTTCCCCGCGATATGGCTGACCGGCTCCTGGAGCGGTGCGGGTTCCACCTCCAGGCGAGCGATGGCTTGCTGTGGCAGTACGTTCGGCGCTAGGCCGTCTCTTCCGGATCTTGCTCCCCCAGCTACCGCTGGGAGGTGCCCCCAGACCCGCGCCGCCCGGTACCGCACCTCACCGCGTTGTCGCGGCACCCGAGGACGTCCGGTATCGGGAGCCGCTCCGCCTTGCGATGCACGGCACCTGGGGGCACCTCCCAGCGGTACTGGGGGAGACGCGGGCCCAACCGGCAAGATCCGAAAGAGACGACCTAGGTGTGTTGTTCGGGCAGGTTGGTGACGCGGCTGGCGGGTGTGTGGCCTTGGATGCCGGTGTGGGGTCGGTGGTAGTTGTACCAGTCGATCCAGTCGGTGAACGCGGTCTGTCGTTCGGCGTCTGAGGTGTAGGGCTGCTGGTAGGCCCATTCCTCGAGCAGCGTGCGGTGGAAGCGTTCGACCTTGCCGTTGGTCTGCGGCCGCCAGGGCCGGGTCCATCGCGGGCTGATGCCCAGGTCACGGCAGGTGTCGCGCCAGGTGTTCTTGGTGTAGGCCCAGGCGTTGTCGGTCAGGACGCGTTCGACGGTGACGCCTCGTTCTGCGAACCAGGCAACGGCGCGGGTCAGGAAGGCGGCGCAGGTCGGGGCGGTCTCGTCAGGCAGGTCCTCGGTGTAGGCGAGGCGGCTGTGGTCGTCGAGGGCGGTGTGAAGGTAGGCCCAGCCGGTGCCGGTCTTGTTGCGCCGGCCTTCGGCCCGGCCAAGGGTCTTGTGGCCGCCGCCGTCGGGGATCCGGCCCAGTTTTTTGACGTCGACGTGGATCAGTTCGCCCGGCCGGGCGCGTTCGTAGCGGCGGACGGGTTCACCGGTGGCCCGGTCCAGGGCCGCGAGTGGTGGCAGGCCGTGGCGAGTGAGGATGCGGTGGGCGGTCGAGGGCGCGATTCCGGCGCGGGCGGCCAGTCGCAGGGGTCCGATCCGGTACTCGCGCCGCAGCCGCAGCACATGTTCCTCGACCTCGGCCGGAGTCCGCCGCGGCTGGTGGTGGGGGCGGCTGGTCCGGTCACTCATTCCGGCGATGCCCAGGGTCCGGTAGCGGGTGGCCCAGCGGGCCGCCGTGGTGTGGCTGACCTGGAAGCGTTCCGCTGCCCGGCGCACGGGCCACCCGTCGTCCACGACACAGCGGGCAAGCCGAAGTCGGCCGGTCTCGGTCAGCGGGGCATTACGGTGGACCACGAGGGCCTCCTCGGATCGGTGGAGATGTCGCAATCCACACCGAACCCGGAGGCCCTCACCCATTTCAAGAACCCAGCACGCGTGTCACCAACGTCCCGGGGCAACACACCTAGCCGGCCATCGCCCAGTGCACGGCGTCCGTTGTCGAACCTGCTCACCAAAGGGCCGGGGAGGGCCGGTTCCCGGACCCGGGGCCGCCTGACGACTTGGACACGGTCCTCCTGTGTCAGCGGACGCAGCTCCGCTCCGGCCGCCTGGTCCGACTCGCCGTGCGCGGGTCGCCCCGGGCGTGGGGTCCCGCGACGTCCTCGATATCACCGTGGTCCGCCCGGATCTGGTCGCCGAGGTCAGCGCGGATCGCGCCATCGACCACGGCGGCGTCTTCCGCCACCCGCTCCGTTTCAAGCGGCTCCGCCTGGACGTGGCGGCCGCAGACGTGCCGCGCTTCGGCCAGTGCCCTGCTGCCGCGGCCGGATGACCCCAGATCAGCCTTCGGTGCTCACCCCGGTTCCCAAGGGGCGGCGGCCGGGGGAGCGGGGCACCACAGGCCCATCGAGCGCTGCGCCGGAACCGGCGGCCAGCTCGGCGGCGAGGCGGGCCCGGCGGGCAGCCGCCGGCGGCGCAGGGAGAGTTGCAGGGCGCGGGCCGGTGCCCAAGGCGCGGCGTTCGATCACCGCCCAAGTGTCCGGCATCCGGAGCAGGCGCCCGCCCCGATCCCGCGCTTCAGGCTGCTGGGAGCGGCCCGGCGGCTGGGGTGGGCTGGGTGAGGCGTGAGCTGAGGCGGAAGCGCATCCCGGACCAAGTGGCCGCGCTCGCCCGCCGCCCGGACCTGGCCGCCCTCCTCGACCGGCACGTGCCGCCGTTCCCCGCTCGCCGGTCCCCACCCGGTCGCCCCGGAAAGGTGACCGGGTGTTCCTGGCGGGGGTGGCGCGGCCGGGGCGACGCGGCCCGGATGCGACGGGCCCTGGCCTCGGTGCCGCTTCCGTGTGTCGAGGAGGGCCGGCTGGTCCTGGCCTTCGATGCGGATCCTGTGTCACACCTACGGCGGGGGCAAGGACCACCACATTCCCGTTCCCGGCTGGCCCTACTCGATCGTCTGCGCGCTGGGACCCCGGCCAACTCCGGCACGCGGTCAGCGGGAGCGCGCCGGGACCAGGCCGGCCTGGTACGCGGAGATGGCTGCCTCCACGCGGTTTCGCGCGCCCAACTTACCGAGTACAGCGCTGACATGTGCCTTCACGGTGCCCTCGACCAGGTGCAGGCGGTTCGCGATCTCCGCGTTCGACAGCCCGGCTCCGAGTCCGGCCAGCACGTCGCGCTCCCGCTCGGTGAGCCGGTCCAGTGGCCGGTGGGGATGGGCCGCGCGGTGTGCGCGCAGCCCCGCGATGACGCGGCCCGCGACCCGTGGGGACAGGTACGCTCCGCCGGCCCCCACTGCTTTGACGCCGTTGAGGAGTTCTCGCGGGTCATCAGCCTTCAGCAGAAAGCCGTCGGCGCCCTCCTCCAGGGCACGGGTGACGTACTCGTCCTGACCGAACGTCGTCAGCATGATCACACCGACGCCCGTCAGCTCGCGGTGGAGCCGCGTCACCGCAGTCAGCCCATCCATGCCGGGCATCTGGATGTCCAACAGGACGACGTCCGGCCGGTGCCGGCGGGCGAGGGCGATGGCCTCCTCGCCGTCGCCCGCCTCGGCGACCACGTCGACGCGCGGGTCGCGGGCCAGGATGGCCCGCACCCCGGCCCGGACCATCGCCTCGTCGTCGGCCACCAGGACCCGGACCGGGCGGTTATCGGTTGTCGTCTCGTCCACGCGCTTGAGCCTACGGCCGGCGCACCACCGTGCGAACGGCGAGCTCCACGGATCCGCCCCAGGGCGGGCCACACCCCTGACGGAAGGCAGGAGCCTGCTGACCTTCGACCGATGGGCTCGGACGTCGGGTCCTTCTAGCGTCGCTTCCGTACGGCAACGCGGCGCAACCGCCGCCTGGGGAGAGGCCCACCGCGGGTCGCCGGTGCGTGCCCGCCGTCGATTGCCGCGTTCGGCCACTGACAGCGAAGGAACTCCGTGATCACCCTCCGAGGACTTACCAAACGCTACGGTGCCACCCACGCGGTGGACGACCTCACACTTGACATCCAAGCCGGCCGCGTGACCGGGTTCCTCGGTCCCAACGGGGCCGGGAAGTCCACCACGATGCGCATGATCCTGGGCCTGGACCACCCCACGCGCGGGCGGGCGCTGATCGCCGGCCGGCCCTACGCGGCCCTGCGCCGGCCACTGTGCGCGGTCGGGGCGATGCTGGACGCCCGGGCCGTACACCCGGCCCGTTCGGGCCGCGCGCACCTGGTCGCCCAAGCTCGGGCCAACGGCATTCCGGTACGGCGCGTGGACGAGGTCCTTGAGCTGGTGGGCCTGGCCAAGGCTGCCCGGCGCCCGGCCGGCACGTACTCGCTCGGCATGAGCGGGCGGTTGGGGGTGGCGGGTGCCCTGCTCGGAGATCCGCCCGTGCTCGTCCTGGACGAGCCGGTCAACGGCCTCGACCCGGACGGCGTGCGGTGGATTCGCCGACTGGTGCGCGACCGGGCGGCGGGGGGATGCACCGTCTTCCTCTCCAGCCACCTGATGAGCGAGATGCAGCTGACGGCCGACCACCTCGTGGTCATCGGACGGGGGCGTCTGCTGAGGGACACCTCCATGACGGATTTCCTCGCGGCCGCCTCCCCCGCCTCGGCACGCGCCTCGGTGCCCGACCCGGAGGAACGAGCCACGCTGGCCCGCCGTTTGATGGCGGCCGACGGGGTGAGCGTCGAGACGTCCGAGTCCGGCGAACTCACCGTCGAGGGCCGCAGTGCCGCCGAGATCGGCGACCTCGCCCACCACTGCGGCATCCGCCTGCACGGGCTGAGCGACGTCCGGATCTCGCTGGAGCAGGCGTACATGGACCTGACCGCGCGCAGCGTCGAGTACGCGACGGGCGGCACTGGCGCGAGCGCGATGCGCACCACCGGCACGAGGACAGCCCGCACGGCCGGCAAGGGGGAACGGCGGTGACGACGACGGCGCGCGGTGACGGTGACCGGGCGGATCTGCCCGGGGCAGGGCACGACGGCCTGGGCCACGGCACGGCCGGCGGCTTCGCGGGGGCGGTCGCCTCGGAGTGGACCAAGCTGTGGTCGGTCCGGACCCCCTACCTCTGCCTCGTCGCGGGTCTTGCGATGACCGGGGTGTTCACCTTCTACTACGCCTCGATCGCCCGTATCAACGAGCATCCGGTCCAGTCCGTCGGGAACGCGGTGGCCTCTTCCGCCGTACTCGTCCAATTCGCCGTGGTCGTGCTGGCCATGGTGACGGTGACCTCCGAATACTCGACAGGGAGCGTGCGGGCGTCACTGCTGTGGGTGCCCCGGCGCCACCTCGTCCAGGTAGCGAAGGCGCTGGTGGCGGGCGCGGTCGCGTTCGTCGCCGGCACCGCGTTCGCGGTCGTGGGTACGGCGGTTGCCTGGGGGCCGTTCGGCGGACGCGCCTCCTTCGAGGCGGGCACAGCCGTCGGGCAGGTCCTGGCCGTCGGCCTCTACCAGGCGCTCGTGGCCGTGCTGACCGTCGGGGTGGCATTCGCCACGCGCCATCCCGCCGGCGCGCTGTCGATCCTGGCAGCCCTGCTGTGGGGGCTGCCGAGCGTGCTCCTCGGGCTTGGCGGTCCGACGCTCGCAGCCGTCAACGATCTCTTGCCGCATGGAGCGGGCGACCGCTTCATGCGCGTCGGAACCGACGTCCCGCACGCGCCTGTGACGGCGGTCCTGATCGTGGTGGCGTGGGCAACTGGCGCACAGCTGGTCGGTCTGTACGTGTTGCGCCGCCGGGACGCCTGACGCGTGCCGTGTGCTCGGCGCCCGCCTCTGTGTCGAAACCGGGCCCGGACGCCTCCCGGGGCACACCCGTTCGTCGGGCGTCCGGGCCCGTCGCACAGAATCGACCGGGCGGATGAGGGTATTCATCGGAAGGACGGTTGACGCACCATGCTGCCATCGCGCATTCTCCCGGCCAGGCCCGTTCTGGGCGACGTGGCGCTGTGGGGCGTGCTTGCCGCCGCAACCGGCTACGGGTTCCGGGACGCGAGGGCGGCCTCGCCGGTCCTGGACCTCCTGCTCCCGTTGGCCGTCCTGGCGGTGGCCGTGCCGCTCTCCCGCCGTCGGCCCGGGGCCGCGGTGGTCCTCGTCAACGGGCTCTGCGCGCTGGGACTGGCCGACTCCGCGACTCCCGCCAACGCACAAGTCCTGTCGCTGGCCGCCCTGAGCTGCCTGCTGGGAGCTCGGGTCGCCACGGCACGGGGCCCGCTCCTGGTGCTCGCCGGGTGCCTCCTGCTCGACATCGCGATGTGCGCTGTGCTGCGGACTCAGGCCGTGTGGTGGTTCTACGCGCTGACCGTACTGCCCGCCGCCCTCCTGCTGCCGTGGCTGGCCGGACGACACTGGCGCGGCCGGCGGGAGCTCGTACGGGAGGGATGGCGGTTGGCCTGGAGCCTGGAGGAACGGCAACACCTGGTCGCAGAGCGGGCGCGGCTGACCGAGCGCGCGGACATCGCAGCCGACATGCACGACTCTCTCGGCCACGTCCTGAGCCTGGTCGCCCTGCGGGCCGGGGCCCTGGAGCTCTCCCCCGACCTGACCGAACGCGACCGTTCCGACCTCGCCGAACTGCGCGGGACGATCGCGGACGCCGTCGAGCAGCTGAGGGAGACGGTCGCCGTCCTGCGCGACCCGCCGGGGACCGGCACGGGCGCGAGCACCGGTCTGCCCGTCGGGGACACCGTCGAGGACCTCATCAGCCGCGCGGTCGCCTCAGGGGTGCCGGTGCGGTGGGAACGGCGCGGGCCGGTGCCCGCGCTGTCGCCCCTGGTCGAGCGCGGGATGTACCGGGTGGTGCAGGAAACCCTCACCAACGCCGTGAAGCACGCGCCGGGCGCATCAGTGCGGGTGGGGATCACGCACGAGGCCGACCGCACCAGGGTCAGCGTCGAGAACGCCGCCCCGCCGGCCGGCGAACCGGCGCACCAGACGGAGGGCCCGCAGGCCGGCACAGGAGGGCAGGGCCTGACGGGCCTCCGGGAGAGGGTCACGGTCCTGGGCGGTTCGTTGCGGACCGGCCCGCACGACGGCGGGTTCCGGGTGACCGCCGTCCTGCCTCACCAGGCTCCGGCCGTGCCCCTGACACCGGCTACGGCGTCCGGAACGCCTGCCGACGACGCTTCAGAGCGGACCAGCGAGAGCCCTGCACGCATGGCCCCTCACGCCGACAACGTCGGCAAGGGAACAGGAACAGGAACCGGCATGGAGTCCGCCAGGCGGCTCGCGGATGCCCGGCGCGCCGCTCGGGGCCGCTCGGTCGCCGCCTTCACGGCACCCGTGGCCGCAGCCGCGTTCTTTGTACCCGCCGCCGTCTACCTGGCCTGGCAACTGACGACGAGCGTGCTGCCGCCGTCCCGGTTCGACGAGCTGGAGCCCGGCCGTCCACGCGCCGAACTCGCCCGTGTGCTGCCGGCCCGCGCCTACCCCCACCCGCCCGACCACGCCCGCTCCGCGCCCCGGCCACCCGGCACCCGCTGCGAGTTCTACCGCTCCGGCCGCGACCTGCTGGATCAGGTCGACCTCTACCGGCTCTGCTGGGCCGGCGACGTACTGGTGGCCAAGGACACCGTGCCGGCCAACCGGCCCTGACCGCACCGACCACATAGACCTGCGGGGTCGGGCGACGGCGAAGGGGATGCAGTCCACGAGGGACTGCGCGGTGAGGGCGTCCTTGGCCTCACGAGGTGTCGCCTCCCACTCCTCGGACAACGGGTCGGGATTGTCGACGACTGCTTCATCAAGGCGTTCCACTTCGAACAGGTCTGACCGAAGGCGTCCAGACGAACTTCAGCGCGACGGCGCTGACGGGCACGATGGCGATCATCAGCGCACCGCAGCCGACGAGGACGGTGGGGGCGCTGGTCCTGTCGAGGATGAAGCCCCCGAGCGCCGCTCCGAGGGGGGCGGCCGTCAGGAGTACGGCGCTGCGTGCGGCCAGAATCGTGGTGAGCGACTCGGCGGGTGCGCGGCCCTGGATCAGGGTGAGGGAGAGCGCGGAGTAGGGCCCGTAGACGAATCCGGCGAAAGCGAAACCGATCAGGGAGGGGAGGGGGGTGTGCGTGACGGCGAAGAGCAGCATGCCGGTGCCGTGGCCCGCGATGATGCCGAGCATGGTTGGCCACACCGGCAGCCGGCCGGCCGCGCTCAGCGCGAGGGAACCGATGAGGGCTCCGATACCGAAGGCGGACCAGTAGGCGCCGAGCAGCCCAGGGCCGGCCTGGAGGTTGTCCGCGACGAACAGGGGCAGGGCGACTTCTACAGGTCCGTACGCGAGGTTGAACACCCAGGTCACGACGAGCAGGCCGAGGAGTTCCGGCTGGCGGAGCAGAATGCCCAGCCCTCGAGGTGCGCCGCCGGTCACCAGTTCCGGTTCCGGCGCAGGTCCCGTTGAGGAAGGCAGAGCAGTGCGGCCGGTCTGGAGGGCGAGCACGGCGAACGTGGCGGCGTCCACGCCGATGATCCATGCCGGGGATACCGCTCCCACGAGAAGTCCCGCGAGAGCAGGGCCCGCGATGGTCGCCATCCACAGGCTGGTGCTGAGCACACTGTTGGCCGTCAGACGTTGGTCATCGGAGAGCAGAGGGACGAACAGGGCGTGCTTGCCTGCCTTGCCCCAGGCGTGCAGCAGCGACGAGGTGCCCAGGAGCCCGATGTACACGGTCGGGGTGAGGAGCCCCGCCACGTGCGCGAGCGGGACCGCCCCGAGCAGTACGGCCCGTAGCGCGGAGTCGGTGACCAGGAGCCGCCGTGCAGGAAGCCGCCGCATCCGCTTTCCCAGGATCAGCGCGCCGAGCGCACCGGGAAGGACATAGGCGGCAACAGCGATGCCGGCCAGCGCGCCCTGGCCGCCGTCAGGGCCCAGCTCGAGTGCCAGCCATGCGACGGCGACGACGGTCATGCCATCGCCCAGATCGGACAGCGCGAAGAGGGGCAGCAGCCGCCGAAACGTCCGGTTGGCGAACAGCAAGCGGTAGGGGCCTCTTGCGCCAGAGCGATCAGCGCCCTGCCGCGTGCCGGAGCGGGGTGGCCGGGCGCAGTCGCATGTCTCGGGTCCGGAGTCGCTGAGACCATCGAGGGCGAGTTCTGGGACCGGTCTCGTCGCTGCGCTCCTCGCGCTCGCCCCATGGCGAGGGCCTGCCCGCCGACTGCAAGTCCTGGACCACCAGGCGAGTACGCCCTACGTCGGCAGGACAGCACCAAGTCCCGAACCCGACAACGGGGTTCAACCCGCGCGAACCGGCCCGCTATCCGGGACATCAGGACCTCGAACGCCTCCTGCCAACGGGCAGGGTCTACGCTGTGACTCGCGGCCACCGCATGATCTTCAGTCTTCACACACCGATGATCAACGGTGGCCGCGCCCGTCTTCACCGCCCCTCGGACACGACGTGCGAAGACGGGGCCGTATCCCTTCCGTGTCCCGCACGGGGCACGCAGCGTTCGCCCGCCGTCTCGTGCCAGGAGGACACATGCAACGCGGTGAAGTCTGGTGGGTCGACTTCGATGAGCGACGCCCGGTCGTGCTGCTCTCGGACGAGGAGTCATCCGGGTTTCAGGCGATGCAGGTCGTTGCGCCAGCGGGCGTCGACATCAGCGGCCTGGGCGTTGAAGTGGCCGTAGGAGCCCCGGAAGGACTGCCCTTCGAAGGCGTGCTGCGGTTCGCGTTCCCGCGTCCAGGCTTTACTCCGTGCACATGGCTGACCGCCGTGGCCCGGGACGACCTGATCGAGCGGGCGGGCGTGTTGTCCTCCGTGAAGCTCAGCGAGGTTGGAGAAGCCGTCCGTGCCGCTGGACAGAGGAGGGAATGGACCCCGATGGCGGCTGCCAGGATCAGCGAGATCAAAGATGCCCGCCGTCTCGAAGGACTTGAGTAGCGGACGCCTGTGCTGCCCAGCTCGATCTCGTCGACGACTGACCGCTGCACCCTCTCCACCGCACTCCAGCAACAAGATCACGATCTACGGCTGGAGTACTAGGTCCTGGCCCCCGCGCGCTCGTCGCCCCGGCACATCCAGCGCCGTCATCTGAACCAGCCGCAGCGCACAGCCCGGTGTAGAACGGCCTCCCCTCGTCCTCCAAGGGGAGGCCGTTCTGATGGCGGGGCCAGCTCGTGCAGCCAGCCGACCAGCCGAGCCAGGCCACGCGGAGCGGGTTCCGCTCCTCCCGGTCCGCGTGCTGGACCTCTGTCCCGCGGGGCGGCCCGGTGTTACTGCCGCCAGAGCGCTCTGGTCACCGGGCCTCGCCCGCGCACGCCTTATCGGCGCGGACTGCGCCCGACCACATCCGCGGCCGGCCAGCGTCCCGCAGCACAACCACAGAGTTCGGCATCCTGTGTGAAACGCGGAGGCTAGCGTTGACGCCCGACGCTGACACCGCCCCTTCCATGACAGCAGACGACTCGTTCGGCCGTCTCGATGACGACGACCACCCCGCCTACGCGATGGGGCGGGCCGCCGAGATGCTCGGCACTACCCAGGCCTTCCTCCGCGCCATCGGCGAAGCCCGCCTGATCACCCCGCTCCGCTCCGCCGGCGGTCGCCGCCGCTACTCCCGCTACCAGCTGCGCATCGCCGCCCGTGCCCGGGAACTCGTCGATCAGGGCCACGTCATCCTCGAGGACCAGCTCGATGAAGCCCAGCGCATCAACCTCTGCGCGCAGGTCCCGCCGGGCCCCGGCTCAAGGAGCCGTCCGCCTCATCACCGCTGACACTGCAGGGCGTCGGCACCCGCGGTGATGACTTCGGCGAGCCGGTTGGCGACAGCTGCGTTGCATCCTCCGAGCCGGACGAATCCGTGGCCGGCCACCGGTCCGTCGTTGTACAGGGACGGGAGAACCATCCCGGCGAGAGCGAGCGCCGCCTGGAGGTTGGCGACGGCGTCTTCGCCGGCCTGGTAGGCGGCGTCCTGACGCCGCTTGTACTGGATCCGCTCGACGTAGGTCATTTCGCACACGATGCTTCTGCCTTTCGTGGTAGGCGTGGCGGTTGGAGTAAGGGCCGAGCGCGTCGTGGTTTCGCTCCGCTCGGGCCATCGAGGTGCGGCCCATGCGCTGGGACGTCGCCCCCGGGCGCACCGCTCCCCTGGGCGCCGCCGGTCACTTGGCGGACAACGGGTACCGCCATGCCGAACGGCGCGACGCACGAGCGCCGCGGCAGCCGGATGCCCGGGGTGCGAGGTACGACACGGGCCACAGCCGTTGAACGAGTCCCAGCCTGGACAAACTGTCGGGCAGAGTCTCCGCACGGCCCGTGACCATCGGTTTCGATCTTCGTTTCAAAGGTGGAAGCGAACGCCCCTTTGAACGCGTGGGAAGGACCGGGTTGTCCAAGAAGTCAGCGGCTGTCACCGCCTCCGGTCTTCGCGGTCGCCGCGCACGGGACGATCGGCCTTCCGACGTCATGGTCCGGCAGCGCCGTGGCCGACGTCAGGTGGGCGCGGGAACCCCGCCGCGTACCTCCTCCAGTCAGCATCAGCACCTCATTTCGTCGGAACGGGGATTGTCGGCCGGTCAGCGTCCACCGACGGTACGAATTTGAGGGCCCGGCCCTCCGGCGGGAGCTCACCGACTCGTGCCGAGCAGACAACTGAAGAACGCCGCGGCTGCCCCCGGGCCGCCGGCACGACACGGTTGCCCGTTCCCCAGCGTGGAGCCGCAGCCCCGGCCTGCCCGAAGGACACCGCCGCCCGCGTGCGGCCGTCATGCGCCGTACCCGAATCTGTGACCGCTGGACGGAGAGCGATCAGCCCCTCTGTCTGCCACGGAGTAGCCGGGCCGGACACCCTCCGGGCTGGGCCGGGCCGCGGCCGTCCGTCCCGCCCGGAGCGCGACGGAGGGGGACCGGGTCCGGTGCCGTGGAGCGGCCTGGCGGGGCGGCCGCGTGAGTGTGATCTGGCGGACCAGCTGCTGGAAGCAGGCCAGCGTCGCGACGGCGGGAAGCGCACACGACGTCCCGGCGGCGAGCGTTCTGGGTCCCTGGGCTACACACAGGAGCGTCGCCAGCGTGGAGAACAGCAGGACGATCGACCAGGAGTGAAGGGCGCGGCGCTGGTGCAGCGCGGACCTGAGGATGGACAGGGAGGCCGCCATCCAAGGTCCGTAGATCAGCAGGGGCCACCAGCTCGCCACTTCGCTGGCCGTGTCGAGCCCTGCGCTGTGGCGCAGCGCGTCGCAGATGACCAGCCCGCTGAGGATGCTCACCACGGCCGCGATGACGGCGACCAGCGCGGCGGTGAAGAGACTGCCGGTCTGCAGCAGGGTTGCCACCGGCGTCCGCGACGCGTTCCGGCGGTGCGCACTGCCGGAACGTCTGGGCGGCTGCTCGGCAGGGGTCTGCTTCAGTCCCGCGACAAGGCCGATGGCGCTGACCGGTTCACCGGTGTCGTCGTAGCCGACGCGGGTGAAGGGCTCCGGCGGGCCGGGTGCGGCGCTCTCCTGGAGCAGGCTCGCGAGCTCCTCCACCGGATCCCACGGCCGATTCTCCTCACCGGAACCGCCGGGCGGCTCCCCCGGGTCCGGCTGGCGCCAGAACAGGGTGGTGTCCGGCGGGGCGTGGGAGCCGTGCAGGTCCGGGTATCCGTACGGCTCATACACGGGAACTGCCGCCCGAGCGCTCGCCGACGGCCTCCTCCGACGGCGGGGTGCCCCCCGACCTCCGGTCGAACTCGGCCTGGATCGTTCTCATCGCATGGAGGAAGTCCTCAAAGACCGAGGACGAGTATCGCAGGTCGATTTCCAGGCCTCCGTCCTCCAGCGTTGCGTTCCTGACCTCGCCGTCGCCGGCTGAGCCTGGGGTGAAAGTCCACTTTCCGATCCGGGTAGGCCCGGTGCGGAAACCACCTCCCCGTCCGTCTTCTTCTGGAGGTCTGCGGAAGAAGACGCGGGGCTTTGCTGTTGTCATATTCCATAAACGCTGTCGATGTTGGTCTGGGTATGCGCCATTCAGGTGATGGTGGCGGATAAGAAGCTGTTGACCCCGTCCCTTGTCGTTTTCTGCAAACGCGACAAGACTCAGCAGTGACATCCTCCCGTACCGCGAATACGCAGCTCAGCGCGACGGTGAGCGCCGGCCGACGCAGGTTCTCGCCGCACTGCTGCCGCGCGCGCCTGTCCGACGACGTCCCCCTCGGTGGCCGGATGCGTCCGCATATGTCGCCGACTCTTCATATTTTCATCGCCCTATGCGGCTTCCCGGCATCAAACGGCCTCACGCCTCGCGGGACCACGTCGATCCTCGGCGCGGTACTGAACGTCGATTGATCATCAGTAAAAAGGCTGATAGGCCAAGCTGGGCGGGTTGCTGCGCATGGCTGCAATCTCAGGGGAGAGCGCAACCCTGCATATGCCACTGCGTTATGCCGGGCAATCGAGGGGACTGATCGTGTGCGCCGCCTCGAGCATCTGCCTTCGAAAGGACCAGCTGTGGCACACCTCCTCCCCTGGATCGTGCTGATCTCCGCTACCCTGGGCGCCGGTTGCACCGCTTTGACCTCATCAGGGACCGGCCGGCTGTGGCACGTGGACACCCTGGAACTGAGGCGCCGACAACGCTTCGAGCACGTCCTGTCCTGCCATGTTGACGCCCTTCATCTGGCCCGCCGACAAGCGGCGGCACCACTGGAGAAGCCCGCCGGTGCATCCGCCCGCATGCCTGCGGAGCCGCTCCAGGTCGTCCACGAGCTGTGGGTGCCGCCCTTCCATCCGTGACTGCACGCCGCTACTGCGCTGTGGCGATGCACCGCTGACCTCGGCCGGAATGCCACGAAATACTCATTCCGGCAGATCGTGCACGCAAGCGTGGCTGATATCGCGGATCCCTAGAAAACCCCGGCAATCCGCACAACTTCGGCCATGCAAAAACCCCGGCAATCCGTACATTGCCGGATCTCCCAAACGTGCTGGCCTTGAACTGCGGTCACCCGCGTAATTCACGTTCGACGCACCTTCGTGCTAGGCGTTTGGTGAAATGGCGAGAAGTACCCAAAACAAAAGAAATATCATCCATCTATTCTTTTTTCATGCAGGGAGCAGCTCAATTCGTGAAGGTACGCGAGTACGACCTCTGTGGTGACCTACCCGACGGCGGCGGCCCATGGTCGGCCGCCCGCCGCCGCATCCGGCCGGCGGTAGCGCGGATGGCGAGCAAGGTGCGAGCGGCGCTGATGCGGGTGACACGTCGCCTCGCTGAAGCGGGCGCAGCGGAAGCGGCCACTCCACCCCTGTGGGAAGCGGGATCGATCCGTCCACTCCACGATGAATACCGGGCGGGCTTCCCCCTGCCCCTGCCCCGGCAAGCACGCGGCACGAGCGACGCCGACGGCTGTCCATGGTGCCTCGCCCTCGGAAACCCCGGCCCTCCCGACCGACCCGACCCCGAGCACTGACCTGCGCCGGTGCGGCGCCGATGACACTGCTGGCGCAACCTTGTGTGAATGGGTGGGCAGGTGGCACTGGTGGGGCGCCAGCCGGGTCCGCGCGGTCGTCCCTGCTCTCACCGTGTAGTGATGCTGATCTTGGCTGTCACTGCGTGACCAAGCTGCTGCCATGAGGTGGCTAGGTCTGTCGCCAAATGTCACGCCCACGTCAGGAGTGAGGCGAGGGTGACGGCTGCTTCGTAGGGCTGGGCGGTCTTGTCGTAGCGGGTGGCGACGCCGCGCCAGTGCTTGAGGCGGTTGAAGCACCGTTCCACGACGTTGCGGTGCTTGTAAGCCTCGCGGTCGAAGGGCCGGCGGGCGGCTTCCCCTGCTGCCTCGTCGGGCCCGGTTTCGGACCTGGTCGGCCCGCTCGGGGATCGTGTGCGGGATGCCGCGGCAACGGAGCCACCTGCGGATTGCTTTCGAGCTGTAGCCCTTGTCGCCGAGGACGTGATCAGGCCGGATGCGGGGGCGCCCGGGTCCGAGACGGGGTACCCGGATCGCTTCCATCACGGTGGTGAACCGTGTGCGGTCGTTGGTGTTGCCGCCCGTCACGACGAAGCGAGCGGTCGGCCCCGGCCATCGCAGGCCAGGTGGATCTAGATGGTCAGGCCGCCTCTGGACCGGCCGAGGGCCGGGCCGGGCCGCGGAGCCCCCTTTTCGGGCCCTGGCGGCGTGCTGGTGGGCGCGGACGATCGTGGAGCCGACCGACACCAGCCACATGGTGTCGCCCGCCGGGTCCGCCTTCGCCTGAGCGGCCCGCAGCATCCGGTCGAACGTCCCGTTCCTCGTCCACCTGCGAAAACGCGTATGCAGGGTGGCCCACGGCCCGTAATGCTCAGGCACACCCCCCAGGCCGTCCCGGACCGGAACGCGGGTCGTGCCCGGTCCGAAGGCCTGATCCTGCAGTCCGCGCCGCCCGTGACCGCCCCCTCCCGCTGAACCGCTCCCTGGCCGAAGGCAGCACTGGAGCGTGGTGAGGTTCGTCAGCACGGACGGCGAAGGCAAGCACATCCCGACCAGGGAAGGCAACAGGTACTTCGGCTGGCAGCACTTTGCTGAAGACGCCCTCCCCCGATGACGAGGGATCCGCGCAGCCCGCGGCACGCTGGGAGGACGAACCGGCTGGGCGGCGGCCCCGTGGTCAGGGGTGTACTGCCCCTGCGGCGTCATCGATACCTCGTACGCGTCGTCGTGGGCGACGGCGCCGCGCCGACCGAGTCGACGGCGTACGACATCCCCCTGCTGGACCGCGACGGGAGGAGGCCCCGCCGCCGCGCTGCCTGCCGCCCTACGACAGCTCGTACGGCACGCCCCGGGCGACCGGCCTCTCGCCACGGCCGGACCCGCGGACACACCCGGCATCCCCGTGCTGCCGGCGGAAACCGTACGACTCATCCTGGACGCCCACCCCGCGGCACCCGACCTCACGGACGCCCTCCACGCGGCCGCCACCGGCTTCGCGCCGAGCGCGGACATCGACAACCAGGACGGGCTCGTCCTGCTGGGCTTCCTCCTGCTCCACGAGGAACGCGCACGCCTGTACCTCACCGGCGGCGGCCTGCCGGACACCGTCGGCCTCGACGTCGCCCTGCGCGACCGCCACGGAACGGTGATCTCCGCCATCACGGACCTGTCCGCGGTCCTTCCCAGCCTCATCGCCAACGACCAACTGCAGTACAACCCGTCGGACGAGACGGACCCCCACTGCGTGCAGGTACTCGACCTCACCCACTGGTAGGCCGCGCCCCGGTCGGCCTCCGCGCGACATCGGCCGACCAGGTGACCGGCGCGAGAGCGAAGTGCAGACGTGGGATCACCCTCATCGACCCACCCTCCGAAAAGCATCGTCACCACCCTGAGCTCCCGTCCCACGGTCGGTGCTGCTGCCCTCCGCGACCTCCACGGACATCCAACCCTGTGACACCACTAGACAAGATCATTCGAAGACAACGCACCGTCACCCTGAAGGCTGTGCGAGGCCGCCCACGCCAAGGGCGCCCAGGACTGACTGACCGTCGAGGGCCACCGGCACGGCTCGCCCCGGTCCGTCGCCTTCAACCCCCGCACCGAGGACGCCAACGCACTGCGCGACGCCACGGGCATCCGCTTCACCGAACTGCCCCCCACACGCGACGTCGTATGGCAGAAGATGCAACACCCAAATGGCCAGTAGCCCAGGACCTGCGATCTGATTGTGCGCCACAACCTTGCAGATGAGGTTCCGAATCCCGTCCGGCCCGGCACCACCCAAGCAGCCCAAAGCCATGTTGCACGGCGACCTGGACCAGCCGGCGACCCTCAGCGACGCGGACCTGCGGGACTGACCGCAGCATCGAGCCGCCGTCACCTTCGACTGCGCCTCGACCGAACCGACGGCGAGGCCGTCATCCGGTACGCGGTGGTCCGCTCCGCGATGGACACCGCCCTCGGCACCATCCTGACCAGCGGGCGGGCCTGGCTTGCCCAAGGCTTCCGGGCTACTGGGTGTCGGCTGCGGGGAGGGGGCAGGTGAGGGGGAGGACCCGTTCGGTGAGCTGCCCGCTGAGCTGGGTGCTGGTGAGGGCGGCTGCGGTGAGCCAGTCCGCTGCGGTCAGCTGGTCGACCAGCTGCTGCAGCTCGTCGGAGTCGACCTGGACCCGGGCGGCGAGGGCGTTTAGGGCGATGCCGTGACCGCCGGGGCCGAGGGATCCCGATGCGCTGCTCTGGGTTGCCAGCGTCAGGGCGAGCAGCCGGGCGCCGGCGGTGGCTTTGGCCTTGCGGAGCTTCTTGTCCGAGACGACGCTCTGAGCCCAGCCGGAGAGCTTGGGCCGCATCTTCTTGCCGAACGTGAACGGGCCCGTCCCGTCCTCACCGGGTGCTAGGGAGGGGACGGTGACCGGGGTGGGGTTCGCCGGCCGGGAGGCGAGCAGGTCGCCGACGGTGCCGGGCAGCTGAAGCCAGCCACGGCCGGCCAGCCTCTCGACCAGGTCCTTGGGCTCGGTCAGCCCCAGCGCGGTGATGTCCTGGCCGACGAGGTTGCCGCTGCCGGTGTGCGCGGTGCGCAGGGTCAGCATCAGCACCAGCAGCCGTGCTTCCGGACCCGGCAGCGGGGAGTGGTCGGCCACGTACGCCAGCACAGAACGGGCGTGCTCCCACTGCGCCGCGACGGTCAGCAGCCGGGCTACGGCCGGCCCGTCGTCGCTGGTGATGCCACCGGTGCGCTGTTGGTGCTGGAGGCGGGCGGTGGCAGCGGCCTGCTCGGCCCGCCGGGCCTCCCATCGCAGGGCACCTTCGCAGGTGGCATCGGCCCAGGCGGTGAAGGCGCGGGCCTTGCGTTCCTGGAGTTCGGCGAGCAGCGCGAGATCCGGCTCGGTCCGCTGCTGGTAGGCACGGAAGAGATCCCCCAGTTCGACGAGTTCATCCCGAAGGGTGACGGGTCGCAGGTCGTGGGGGATGACCCGTTGCGCGATCTTCGCCTGCGGCGGGCGGTTGCGCGCAGGTGCCGAGCGGGGCGCCGGCACCTCCCGCAGACCTGCCGCCGGTGCGGAGGGGTGGCAGAACTGCGGGGTGCTCGTGGGAGCGGTTGCCGGGCGTTCGGCAGTGGCCGGGCCGGTGGCAGCCGGGGCCGCGAGGATGACCTTCGCGCCGGGCGTGGCGGCCGCGCAGCGGGAACAGCACTCCAGTACCTGCCACCAGCGCCCTTCCCGATCGGCGACCACGGCCAGGACGATCGCGCCGCCGCACCGCCAGGGCTGCGCGCGCTCATGTCGGCTGGTGGGCCGCAGGTGGGCACGGCAGTTGTCGGCCCGGCACGCGCAGTACGCGTCGGGCCGGGGAGCGGGTGCCGTCCGTAGGTGGGACGCGACGTGGGCTGCTGCGGCCGTGCGGCCGGCGGCCGCGGACGGCAGACGCTGATCGGCACAGGACGGTCGGCTGCACGAGACGCGCACCGCCGCACTGCCACGGCCGGCGGGGTCCAGACGCACGGTCCAGCGGCGCCCCAGCACCCGCTCGTCCAGCTCGCCTGTCACAGCCTCCGTCACCCCGTCCTCCTCCGCCCTGTCCTCACGGCCGACGCCCGTTCCTTCTCGCGTTCGGCGCGCGGGCCCACCGTACCGACAGGCAGCCCGGTGACTGGGGAACTCGCTGACGGCCCGCCGCAGCGGTAGGCCGGCCCACGCCTGTCGTGGACAGCTGGTTGTCCACCCCGCCGATGGGCGAGGGGAGCGGCTGCCACCGGCGGGTGCGGGGTCCAGGGAGTCCAGGAACTGCCCAAATGTCGCTCTTCGTTGTACTCGAAGGTCATCGCGGCGGCGAGCACCGCCCACCGGTCGGTGCTTCATCCGCAGCGGTCGAGCAGGATCCTCGTCGGAGGTGATCTGGATCAGGTGCTCCGGGGTGTGGTGACGGGACTTGACGACAGCCCGGTAGACCTCGCAGCCGCCCGGTAGTCACCAGCGGCCGCGGGATCGTTCGGCACCGAGCTGGACCTCGCGTCGGCACTCGCGGCAATCCGGCAAGCCGCTCACGCGCTGGCCCTCCCGCTCCGCCCAACGGAAGCCGCACAGCGACATGGACAGACCTCCCGCGGGATCAACGGAACTCCAGCAGCAGCCGCTCCAGGTCGTGCCGCCCCACCCGCAGGGTGTCGCTCCCGTCGTCGTGCTCGTCGTTGGGGGTGATCTTCACGGGAGTTCGGCCCGCAGCGCGGGAGTGAGCACGAGCCCCGTGTGGGGCGGTGCAGTCCGGACGCTCGCCGCTCGGGCCGGGTGGCCGGTCCGACTACCAGCCGGCCGAGGGCTGCTCGGGCGGCGTCACCCGCCTGCCGTAGGGGCGGCAAGACCCGCGTGAGCACTGCAGCCGCAGTTGCGTTGATCCGCGACTACCGGACCGATCAAGCACACGCCTGTTACCCCGCTGGAGCAGGTTGCTGCTACACGAGCTTGAACCTGACCGGCGCCACGGATGGTACGGAGATCGTGTCGCCCTCAGCGAGACCCTGGGGGTCCTCGTAATCGACGGGGAGCACGATCAACATCATGCGGGGCCGCGGCAGCCACCCAACGTCTTGAGGTGGATCGCAATTCCCGATGTCGATCACCCGTACCAACTGCTCGGGAATACCCACGCCGCAGCTGTCGCCCGCAGAGAGCGTCCAGGGGGCAGGATCGGTCTGGAAGAGGCTGAGCCGAGACTCGGAGGAGCCTTGCCTCCGAGGGATGGCGTACTGTCCGTTCCACCGGACTTCAGAGTCAGGATCGATCTGCTCCCATGGCCAGACGATGGACACGTGCCAGTCCGAGATCTCGACCACCCGTGTGGGAGTGAAGGCGCAGCTGACACGCAAGATGTCGCCCACCTTGATCGTCTCGTCGTTCATGATCGATCTGTCGCTCCCTTCCGTGTGAACTGCACGGTAGCGCGCGGTTGGCGTGAGCGGCTCCGGGCGGGAGCTGCGATGGGGTGAGAGACCATGGGGCCTTAGGGTCCGTCTTCAAATTGATCTTGCCCAGAGCAGGATTGATGCGAGCGTGACCGCTGTTTCGAAGGAGGTGGCGGTCTTCTCGTATCGGGTGGCGATGCCGCGGAAGCCCTTGAGTTCCTCACGCCCCGCGAAGTGGCGCAACTCCAGGCGCCCCTGACGGCCTGGCCGCGCCACCGCCGGCACCCGGGGACGGGCGCCGGCGCAGGATGAGCACGCCCTCGAAAGGCGATCCGGGCCGGGGCGCCGGTCCCGGCCGGAACCACCTGCCGCCACCGGCTGGTTGTCGGCTGCCGACGGTGGGCATCCTGGTGAGGGGCCGGACCGGTGGCGGATGCGGGGTGGGGCTGGTGGAGCAGCGGGTCGAGGTCCTCTGCGACGAGCCCGGCGCGCGGGTCATCGTCTGCTCCGGCGAGTTCGACCAAGACACCCTCGGGCCTCTGCGGTCGGCCGCCGAGGCCGCGGTGGCCGATGCGGCCGTGCGGTGGATCGCGCTCGACGTCACCGGCCTGGAGTTCGCGGACTCTACCCTCCTCAACCTGCTGCTGTGGCTGCTGCGTACGGGGCGTCTGGTCCTCATCGGTCCCACTCCGCACCGCCTGAACCGGGTGCTCGACCTGACCCAGGCCGGCGACCTCTTCCGGATCGTGGACAGCGTGGAAGAGGCGCGCCTGCTGTAGCGGCGGCGCGGGGCCCGACGGCCGCGGGGTGCTCCCGGGCACGGCGAGGCCCCCGACCCAGGGGGAGGGGGTCGGGGCCCGGCCGTGCAAGGGCACCTGCGCCGGATCAGTGGCGGAAGGCGTCCTTGGTCTTCTCCTTGGCCTGGCGTGCGTCGCCCTTGGACTGGTCGGCGCGGCCCTCGGCGACCATACGGTCGTTGCCGACGGCGCGGCCGACGGCTTCCTCGGCCTTGCCCTTGGCCTGCTCGGCGTGTGCCTTGGCCTTCTGTTCACCCGACATGGGGACCTCCTCGTAGATGTACCGGCTCGGTCGTGAACGCTCTCTTGCTCGCGTCCGGCGACCGTAAACCCCCGGTTGTGGAACGAGACCGGCCCGCGGGGCGACGTGCATGGGCCCCGGGGCTCGGGGCACAGGCCCGTGAGGACGGTTCGTCGCTCAGGAGGTGGTGGCGGTGCGCGCTACGAAGGTGTTGGACTCCTTTCCCGCCGGTCATCCGCACGGAAGCTGGTTCGCCGAGGAGTACGCGGCCCGGTGCCGGGAGCGGGGCGAGCGGGCGACCGTGGTGATGGACCTGGAGAGGGACGCCTTCCTGGTCGTGGCCCCGGACCCGGACGCGGCGCGGAACCCGGCCGCGTAAGAACGTCCCCAGGCCGCCCCGCCACGTCACCCGGCCCAGTGCACCCGCCCCAGATGGATCAGGCGGAGCTGGCGGCGGGCCGTGCCGAGGGCGGCCGTCCAGTCCTCGCCCCGCAACGAGGCGGCGAGGAACGCCGAGGCCGTCATGAACATGTGGTCCACCAGGAGCCGCGAGAGCATCATCACGTCGTCGGCGTCCCAGTCCGCGCTCAGGGGATCGGCCCCGAGCGCGGCCCCTATCTCCTCGGCGAAGGCGTCGAGTTGCCCGGCGATGGCCTCGCGTACCGCCGGTACCCCGCCGTGGCGCTCGCGCACCAGGAAACGGACGTGCGCGGGCCGGCTGCGCACCAGTTCGGCGATGAGCCCCACCGCGGCGTCACCGCGCTGCTCGGCGTCCCCGGTCGCGGCGAGGATGCCGCGCACCGTCTCGTGCAGGCTCGCCAGCGCCTCCTCGACCAGCGCGGCTCCCAGGTCGCCCACGCCCCGGAAGTGGCGGTAGAAGGCGGTGGGAGTGACCCCGGCTGCCCGGGCGATCTCTCTGAGGCCGAGACTGCCGAGGCTGCGCTCCTCCAGCTCCGACAAGGCCGCGTCGAGGAGGGCGCGCCGGGTCCGGCGGCGCTGGGTCTCGCGGACCCCGGTGTGCGGACACATGACGCGAAGTCAACCGCGTCACATCGGGCGGCGCCAGCATGAGGCAAACTGAACTGGGTAGTCAGTGTACAACTGTTACCTCAATAGGAGGACGTCTCATGCTCTTCCTCGTAGGTGCGTTGCTGGTGTTCGGGGTCGTCCTCGGCACCGTGGCTCACGTTCCCGTTCCCGTCAGCGTGGTGGCCGGCCTGGCCATCGCCCTCTGGCTCGCCGTCTTCCTCGCGCGCGAGCGCTCCTCGGACCGCCGCCTGCCAGGACTGCCGCACTCCGGACGAGGGGGCCGGCGATGAGCTCTCGAACCGAGTCCCCCGCCCGCACCGCGACCCGGGTCCGCGCCCGGGACGGCGACGCGATGGCCGTCGCGGCCTTCGTCCTGGGCCTCGTGGGCCTGCTCGTGATGAACCTGCTCCTCGGTCCGACCGCCGTCGTCCTCGGCGTACTCGCCCTTCGGCGGCACACGGCCCGGCCAAGCCGGGCCCGCCTGGGCATCGCGCTGGGCGTGGCGGACCTGGTGGTTCTCGCCTGTCTCGTCACCGCCGACGAGACGTGGTCGTGGAACGTGACCTGACGCTCCCCAGCAGCGTCGCAGGTGGGAGTAGTCGTAACCCTTGTTGCCGTGGAGCTTTCCCGGCTTGCGCCGCCGGGGTCCTCGGCGGGACCGGATCGGCGGTATGCCCTTCACTAGTGGGACGAGTGCCTGGCTGTCGTGCAGGTTCGCCGCAGAGATCCCGGCAGAGATGGGCAGACCGGTCCGTTCGGTGATCAGGTGGATCTTTGAACCGTACTTGCCCCGGTCGGCAGGTTTCGGACCCGTCAGGTCCCCCTTTTCGTCGTCCGCGTGCTCACCGAGTCGATCGCGCAGCGGGACCAGTCCAGCTCGCCCCGGGAGCCGATCTCGTCGAGGACCAGGCGGTAGAGCTTGGCGCCGTCGGCGCCCCAACTTCCAGGACCCGGTGGGCGGCACGGACGTGCATCCGCAGTTCGACCGCCGCCAGGTCGTCGCCCGGCTCCTCGCCCACGACAAGATCGAGGCACCCGCGGGGCCGACGGTGGCCTCGCTGGTGCTGGCCGGCCCAAGGGCGGTACCCACCGGTTCCGGCTCGACGACCCACCTCTGACTCTGGCCGAGGACGCCGATGGTGAGGATCAGTTGTCCGGTTGGTCCACCGACGCGGACGCCGACGCGCTGGCGGCCGAGGAGCTCGGGGCATCGGTGCGCCGGCTGACCGCGCCGGGCACGGGCCCGTTGGCGGTGCTGGGGGAGGTACGGATGATCGACCGGCTCCGTTCGGGGCCGGGCGGCCTGCGGGTGACGCTGGCGTGGCCGGCCGGCCTGCGGGGCGCCGCTGCGGAGAGGTCGGCCGGCGGCGTGGTCCGTCACGGGATGGCGTACGCCGACCCGGGGGCGGAGTGCGTGTTGCGAGCGGCACACTGCGACGGCGTCGTTCCGGTCGGCTGGTGCCGGGAGCACGGGCGGGCTGTCGAGCCGGTGATGGAGTGGCACCCCGGCGGCGGGATCCGCTGCACGGGGTTGACCCGGCGGCGTACCGGCGCTCGACCTTCGGCAAAGCCCAGTGCAGCACGAAGGAATGCAGCCATCGCCGTAGCCGCCTCGCTCTGGATTGGCCAGGCGGGCAGAGTTCACCGGTTCGGCCCATCGTCCGTGACGGGCGGGCGCCTACCGCCGTTGTGGGGGACGTCGTCCGTGCCGTACCTCCCTGCGGCAGAGTGAGTTCAAGGAGATCTTGATGTCCCGTATTGCCAAGGCCGTAGCCGTTACCGCCGCCACTGGCGCCGTCCTGGCAGGCGGGGCCGGCATGGCCGCCGCCGACGCCACGGCAGAGGGCGCTGCCATCGGCTCTCCGGGTGTCCTGTCCGGCAACGTCGTCCAGGTGCCCATCCACATCCCGGTCAACGTCTGCGGCAACACCGTCAACATCGTCGGCATCCTCAACCCCGCCTTCGGCAACACCTGCATCAACAACGGCGGCTCGGACGGGCACCACAAGGCCGACCACCACGGCAAGCACTGACAGCACCAGGTCCTCGACCAGGCGCAGCGCACAGCCTGGTGTAGAACGGTCTCCCCTCATCCTCCATGGGGAGGCCGTTCTCATGACGGGGCCAGCCAGCGTCGGCGAGTGTCACCTCACGCGAGTGCGGGCGCGTGCACTGCCCGAGCGGCAAGAGGCCCCCAACAGCGCCGGGCACCTCGCCGGGGCGGTGCCGGTCAGGGCAGGAAGTTCTTCTGCCGCTCCAGCGACGGCATCGACAGCGCCGCGTTGGAGAGGGCCTTCGCGGACGGCTTGAACGAGGCGAGGCTGGTGTCGATCCAGTTCTGGGTGAGGCTGTGGCTCTGCTCCCGGTACTCGACCGCCTGCACGAGGCACTCGAGCTTGTCGGCGTCGCGAGCGACGATCGCCTCCGGGGTCTCGCCGGCCTCGAACTCGCCGACCGCGCCTGCACTCCGGCCCGGACCGCCGGGTGCGCGTTGACGACCTGGTCCGCAGTCAATCTTCCTGATCTTCCCCGAGCTGGTCGCGGAGATCGGCGCCGACACGGCCATCGACCGCGCGGCTGTCTGCCGCAGCCGCGATGGGCGGTGTGGCCGTAACGGGGGATCTGCTGCATGCCACCCCTGGACCGGCGCGAAGTTCTCCTCGGCCTGGGGCACCCGCGCCGTCCTGGACACCACCCTCGTCCAACCGGACCTTGTCGCGGGGATCAGCGCCGACACCTCCGTCGACCGGGGCGGCGTCTACCGGCACCCGATCCGGTACGTGCGCCTGCGCCTGGACACGACCGTCGATGACGTGCCCCGGTTCGGCGGGGCCCGGCCGCAGTGCGGGATGACCGATGACGGCGCTCGGATGGTGAGGCAGCCGGGGGAGTGGAGACGACCCTGCCTCCGGGCGGTGGAACAGGGCCGTCACGCGCGGGCCGCCCCGGAAGATGGGCCGGGGGTCCACGCCAAACCGCTCAACGCCTGCGCTTGGCTCTGGGACACGGGCCGGGGCGTGGCCCCCGCCGCGGCCTTCTGGTGGCCAGAAGCCGCGCCCCTTGCCTCCGAACGTACCTGCCGCCTGAAGGCCGGCGGTCAGCCGCTCATGCCGAGTGCGTCCTCGGGGCTGCAGTAGGGGCAGGGCTCTACGCCCTCCGCGAGCATCAGGCGGGCCTCCTCACGGCCGAGGGGCTTGCAGCCGCTTTGGCATTTCCGCCCAGTCACGCTACGCCCTGAGCGTTCTACTTGGCCTTCTCCGGGCGTGGTCATCACGAAGCGCGGTCAGAGCTACCGGCAGGGCTCAGCCGCGAGCTCGCCGGTCAGCGGACTCCCCAGGCGCGCCAAGGCCTGTAGGCGTTCAGCGCAGCACCCTGCCACTTCCCCGGAATCACCCGATTGGACTAGTCATGCATGCCACGGACACCCCGCGCAGTCATCCTGGGAAGGCCCCAACGGGCTAACCCCGAGAGGAGTAAGGCATGCGCGTTCGACGACTACTCGGCCTGGCGCTCGCAACCCTGGCCTTCGCAGGAATGAGCGCCACCGGGTCCTTCGCGGCCGAGGCTGCCACACCCCAGGTTTCCTCGGCGGACTGCAAGTACGGCGGCGGAAACCCGGTGAAACACAGCAGCGGCTACTGGTACTGCCAGGGCGGCACGTACTCCGGCCAGCGGATCTACGACAGCAGCGGTTACTGACCACACACGAGCCCGGGTCATCGGCCCACTGCCGGTGACCCGAGGCGGCGCTGGTGCTGTCGGCGGCCTGCTCCTCGGTCATGAGCATGAGCCGCATCCGGATGGCGCCCGCACACTCTTGTCATCGTCCTTGACCCCAGGATCGGACCGCAGGCTTCCGAGCCCGCTGGTCCGGGCGCTTGAGAACAGGTGGCGAAGCAACCTCTGCATCCGCTCGAGCGCGCGATGGTCGCCTTCTGCAGGCATCCGACAGACATCGACACCGTACGGGCCGTCCTGCAGCGCTCCCCAGAGGTTGAGAAGATCGGCCGCGGGCTGGCCACGTGGGGTCTGGTGGTGGGCGCGGAGCGTCAAATGAACCCCTGCGGGTCGGCGACATCTCCAACAGGCCGAGCTTGCCCCGCGCATGCTGGCGTACGTCTTCCCTCCACACCGGCCACTTCGCTCGGTCCTTGCCCTCGCCCGCCGCCGCGTCAACGTCCTCTGGGCCCTCCTCCGCGACGGACGGTGCTGCGAGCTCACGCCGCCGACCGTCCACGCGGCTTGACAGACGGCATGAGGAATCGACGTCACAGGGCAGTCAGGCCTGGCGTCGCCGGCGGTGCCGGGCAGACGCTGCTGCCGACGGGCGGCGACGTCGGCGGGCTCGACAAACGCGCCAAGTGTTCGCTTCACTACGGAGCGAATAGCGAGCGGGTGGCCTGGGATCCTGTTTCCGAACCGGGACGGGTTCGTGCTGCAGCGCCCCCCACGGCTCGAACGCAGACACCCCTCCATGGCCGCCAGTTGGTGCTCATGAGGGGCGTGCCCTGCGGGTTCCCACGTACGGGTTCTCTACTAGTGGGGGACGAGGACACCTCGGCCGGATTCGAAGACCTCGTTGTGGCCGGGCTCGACCGTGGCCCCCCCGATGAGGTGGCCCGGAGAGCACTGGTTGTCGTCGAACACGAGGACGGTGACGCCGTCGAGGTCATTGTTCACCGACAGGGGCGAGTACAAGCCCGTGTAGCAGCCCTTGCCGGGGTTGTTGTACGTCTTCCCGCTGATGACCAGTGTGCCCTCGGCGGCCCAGGCCGAGCCGGACAGGCTCAGGGCCAGCGAGCCGGCCATGACCAGAGCGCCCAGCACGGTTGCGGCACGTCGCATGCGATCCTCCCTGTGAGCCGGGGGGCGGCCGGACACCACCCTCCTGAAATGCCTCTCAGTATGAGATTTACACAATGGGTAGTATTTCGGCTCGCCGGACGCGGCATCGGGCCCGTGGTGTGGGACCACCGCCGCCGAACCCGCGTGCTGGCGCCGCAGGCACGACGACTTCCCCGGCCCGGTGGCCGGCACGGGCGTGCACCCGCAGTTCGACCGCCGCGCGGTCGGTGTCTGGCTTTTGGCCCACGACAAGATCGAGATCCCCATGGGGCCCACGGTCGCCACGGTGGTGCTGGCCGGGGCCGGGGCGCCACGCACCGGTTCCGCTTCGATGACCCGTGGCTGGCTCTGGCCGACGACGCGGCCGGGGAGGACTGCTTGTCCGGCTGGTCCACCGACGACGACGCCGACGCGCTGGCCGAGCTGGCGGCCGGGGAGTCGGGGGCGTTGCTGCGCCGGCTGGCCGCGGGCACGGGGCCGTTGGCAGTGCTGGGGGAGGTGCGGGTGATCGACGGTTCCGGTCGGGGTCGGCGGGCGGCCTGCGGGTGACGCTCGCGTGGCCGGCCGGCCTGCGAGGCGCGGCCTCGGAGGGGACGGCGGGTGGGGTGGTGCCTCATGGGGTGCCGTACGCCGGCTCGGGGGAAGGGCGCGCGTGCGAGCGTTATGGCTGCGGCGGCCTGGTCCCGGTCGGCTGGTGCGCCGAGCACGGCCGGAGTGGTGAGCCGGTGATGGAGTGGCATCCCGGAGGCGGGGTCCACTGCATGGATCTGGCGGCCCGGGCGGGGGCTGCGGCGCGCTGCTGACCGGAACGCTGGCGGGTGGCTTTGCCTATGAGCGAAGTTATGGACAGCGTTGCCAGCTGTCCGGTGTGCGGTGGCAGTCTGTGTCAGCGTGCCGCGGCAACCGAGTCGTTGGTGCCGTGCCAGGTCCTGCGGTAGCCCTCGCGGAGGGGGCCGCCAACGAGGTCGAGCACCTTCGACGCTGCGCTGATCAGTGCAGCGGGGTCGCCGGACCCGCACAAGTGGTGGTGTCCTTCGAGAAGGGCGGCTCCGCGTTGTGGGTCGGCTTCCAACAGGCGGCGGGGGAACCACTTCCCGGCGCCGATCCATGCGTGATGGTGGTCGCAGAGCAAATCGGCGGCGGCGCTGAGCACGTACCCGGCCACGGCCAGACGCTCGACGGGCTCGCTCGCGTCGGCGAGGTCGTCCAGCGCATCCGTCAGACCGTAGCGCTTCGTATCGATCGTCTCTGGTTCCAACACGGGCGGACCTTCACGAAGGTCCGCTTCGGCCAGAGCGCGAGCGCGCCCGGCTTCTCCGTCGGTGTCGATCAGGACGAGACCGGAGGCGTACATGTTCTGAAGCACCGCCCGCCGTGCGGCGACGTCTGCGGCGAAGAGCTCCAGGAGACCGGTACGGGTGTGGACGAAGAGTTCTACGACGCGTCCCTCGAACCGGATCGTCTCCCGGTAGGTCACCCCGCCGTCCTCGATGAGCACCGCGATGTCCAAGTCGCTGCTGGCAGTGGCTCTTCCGGTAGCCGTGGAGCCGGCGAGGACGACGGAGAGCGCTTCGGGGAAACGGCTGCGGACGAGACGTCGCGCCTGCTCGATGGGGTCTGCATGCTGCATGAAGGGCAGGGTGCCAGGGTCCTTGACCAGAGGCGAGTCGATTCCGCGCGGCATGGTCCGAGCGACCCGATGCCAACGCGGCGGACCGTCCAGCAGCGCATAACAGAAGTTCGACGGGCACCGGGTGCTGCTGTTGACCCCGGCCAACCCCGGCGGGCGGGTGCTGCCCTCCCGAGCGTGGGGGGTAACGCGACTTCCTGGACGTGGTCTTGACCCGCCCCGAGGCGGTGGCGGAGCTCAGGGCCGACGGCCGTGGTGGCGTCTACCGCCACCCGCTGCGCTCTGCGCCTGGACGTGGGGGTGGAAGACGTGCCGCGGTTTGAGCAGGTCCGGCGGCTGCCGGCTGCGGGTCGGGAGAGGCGCCAACACCGCCATCGGCCGCGGAGTGTGGAGACACCGTCCTGCCCCTGCCCTTCACGGAGCGTGGGCGGGCTATGGCCGGGCCGGGGTGAGCCGGGTCTTCAGCTCCTCCCACGTCAGGTCCACCGGCGCGTGCGTGTCGCGGGCCGTGGCCGTGTCCTTGTAGCCGCTGGACGTGGCCACGCAGACGACGGGGCCGTCCTCGTCGGCCGGGCCGTGGGTGCGCAGGCCCGCGAGGCCGGCCGCCGCGGACACCTCGCACCACAGGCCCTGCGCCGCCAACTCGTCCTGGGCGCGGGTCATCTGGTCGTCGGTCACGGTACGGGCCTCGCCTCTCGTCTCGCGCAGGGCGACGACTGCGCGGTAACCGCTGATCTCGCAGTCGATGGCGTACGCGGCGGTCGGCCCGACCGGGACCCGCGCTGTGTCGGCGCCCGTGCGCATCGCCTGGGTGAGGGCGCCCGCGGCGGCCGGCTCGGTGGCGTACACGCGCGGGACGGCGTCGGTGACGCCGAGCCGGACCAGCTTGAGGAAGCCCTTGGCGACGCCGTACAGCAGCTCGCCGTATCCGGTAGGGAGGTGGACGGCTGCCGGGGCGCGGCCGAGCTCGAGGGCGATTTCGTACGCGATCGTCTTGTACCCCTCGGGTCCGAAGGGGTGGCCGGTGTGCGCGGTGTCGGTGATGCTGCTGACCGGCTGGTAACCGAGCTCGTCGACGATCCGCCGCATCAACGGCCGTACGGATTCGTAGGGGACGGTCAGCACGGTCGCCCCGTAGGCGCGCAGGTGGGAGGCTACGGCCGGGGGCGCGTAGGGGGAGGTGAAGACGGTGCAGGGGAGCCCCGCGCGGGCCGCGTAGGCGGCGGCCGACGCGCCGTGGTTGCCCGAGGACGACACGACGATCCCGCGCGCGCCGGACGCCACGGCGGCGCTCACCGCCACCCGGTTCAGACGATCCTTGTGACTCCAGGTTGGGTTGCGGGACTCGTCCTTGATCCAGACCCCGTCGGCGAGCCGCACCAGCGGTGTGTTTCCCTCGCCGAGCCCCGGCGCGGCGAGCGGGGGGAGAAGCGGCGCCCAGCGTTCCAGGCCATGGGCGGCGGGGCCGGTGAACAGGTCCTCCGGGACGCGGTCGTAGTCGTAGTCGATGTCCAGCGGGTACGCGACGGAGTCGGTGGACGTGCCGGGGTCGCCGGCCGTGAGCGGCGGCCACAGGGGGTGGCGTACGTCGGGGTCGCGGAGGGAACGCTGAGCGCAGGCAAGGGAGTTCACAGGATCATTTTCCTTTGGAACGCGGCAAGGACGCCAGCGCATCGGCCGGGCACCGGGCGGCCCGTTCGACAAGCGCGAGTCCGAAGGGTGTGGGCCCGGGGCGGGTCCTGGACGGTCGACGGGGACCTTCCGTGCGCTTCAGCGGGCGGCCGACTCGCAACGTGAGCGCCGGCGGAGAAACGGACCGCCTCCACGCCGGCCCCAGACGGACTGACCTGCTGCGGGCCTGACCCGCACACGACACCGGCCCCCTTCGTGACACCGCGTCGAGAAGGGGGCCGGAACCATGCCGGGCAGGCGGAGTCGACCGCGTCCTGGCGCACGCAGCACCAGACGGCGGGTGACGAGGACGGCACGGGGCAGCGGTTTTGCCGGCTACCGGTCGTGGGGCGACCGGATCCGCGCGGCGATCGCGGCGAGCCCGGCGCCCAGGGTGCCGCACCCGGCTTCGCCGCCAGGGTCGAACCCCGCTTCGGTGCCGCCGTCATGAGCCTGTCCTGCGCCGGCCTCCGGCCCTTCGAGGACGGCCTCGGCGTCGGCGACCCGGCGCCGGAAGTCGGCTTCCTCCTCGGCGTGCCGCTGCTGGTCGTCCCAGCCGAGCTCCTTCTCGGCGAGCCAGGGCCGGGCGGCTTCATCGCCGAGGCGGCGGTCCTCCTCCCACTCGATCTCCGAGCACCTGTAGGGGAAGGGCCGCGGCGGGCCGAAGAGGATCCACCGGTGTCCGGCCAGGAGCGCGGCGGTGGCCTCAGCGCCGGCGTCGCAGGCGGCGGCGAACCGGGCGAGCTGGTCGGCGGTGGGCATCTGCTGGCCGGTGAGGAGGCGGTGGAGGGTGCTGGGGGTGAGCCCGGGTCCGGCCTTCGCGGCGAGTGCGCGCAGGCGGGGGTCGGGCGCGGTGGCGCGGACACGCCTCATGGCGCGGTTGAGTCCGGCGCGGGTGGTGAAGCGGCCGGGGACGTGCGGGGCGGGCCGGCTCCGCGGCAAGTTGACCGCGCGGTCCGCGGCCTCCCACAGCTCCCCGGCCCTCCGGAGGTCCTTCTCGTCGCCGCCGGCCCCGTACGTGAAGGCGAGGACGGTGCGCAGGGTGGGGAGGCGGCCGTCGAGGGCCTGGCGCAGGGTGCAGGCGGACACCTTGTAGGCGGGGCCGCCGGCGCATGCGCGGTCGGCGAGGTACTGGAAGGTGGCCCGTTTCCCCTCGGCCCGCGCCGCCACGACCGCGGCGGCCTTCTTCCCGCGCAGCCAGCCGCGCAGGGTGGCGAGTTCGACCGGCTTGGCGGCCAGGCGGCCGGCGCCGGGAATACGAGTCACAGGCGGCCGCCGGTGAGCGCGGCGAGCAGACGAACGGCGCGGCCGGGCAGGAGCAGGAGGCCGGCGGCCGCGGTGAGAGTGGTCAGCAGGGCGGGGACGGGACGCTCGAGGACGGCGAGGACGGTCACCGCGGCGATCGCGGTGATGACGATGGCCGCCTCGGCCGCCCCGAGGCGCCCGTACCCGTCCGGCCCCGGGACGCCGACGACGGGAACGGGCGGGGCGGACGGCTCGGGCGAGGACGCGGGGAGGGGCGGGGAAGTGGACATGAGGGCGCCTCCGTGAAGGGAGTTGGGGTGCTGAGCGGTTTCGCGGGCCCGGTGCGTGAGCCGATCGTGGCAGGACACGGGCCCGGGCGCGACCCGCCGACCCGCGGCCACCGCTACCGGCGTGCCTTCTCGACCTTCCACGTCTTCACAGGTCGAGGGGTGGAATCGAGAAGACGCTGTTCCATCTCGAAATGTGGTCCACGTCTCACCAGGGCGCCCTGACCCGCGCCTGGCACACCCCTAACCCCCTGTTGCTCGACAGCAGACCGACGCGGACCTCGGCCCGCTCGCGATCGCCGCCGCCTTCGCCACCGCCCCAGACGTGGGCGTTGCCGACGGTCGGCATTCCACGATTCCGCCGGTCAGCGGAGGAGAGCGGGAAGAGGTTGCAGGGCCCCTTTGCCGGGTTGTCCGGTTCCGCTCCGGTTGCCGGCCCGCGGGCTCTACGGTGCACCGGTGAGCGACCAGACGCCGCCGGCCGGCGAGGACGAACTCCCTGCGGTCGACGAGGTCCTGGCCCAGGCGCTTACCGCGCAGGGCCCGCGGGGCGTACGGGCGCTGGACCTGTTGCGGGATGCGCGGCGGGTCCTTGCCGGTCTCGGTGGAGCGGCCGGGGGAGGTCGCGGAGTCGTGTGCCTGCGGGGCGCGGCCGACGCGCTGCTGAGCCTGCCGGGGCCCGGCCCGCAGGGTCGGGCTGAAGGCGGCCGCCACCAACCTGCTGGACGCCTGGCCGTTGCGCCCGCCCGCCCGCCCGCCCGCCCGCCCGCCCGCATGCCCGCCCGCCCGCCTGCCGCCGTACCGCCGCCCCGCCCTGCCGGCGCGGATCCGGCGGCCGGACCGTTGCGCGGGGAGCTGGCCCAGCCGGGCGGCTACCACCTGGGGCGGGCCGCCAGGATCGCCGAGCGCCTGACGGGGGTCAGGCCCGGCGCCGCCCAGGAGCAGGCCCTGGAGGTGTAGGGCGAGGTGTACGGCAAGACCTCGGGCACCCTGCACGGCGCTGCCGCCGACGCCGGCCGTGCGGCCCACGTTTACGCCGAGGTCCTCGCGGCGGCGCAGGAGTTGCTGGTGCCGCTGCCCCGCCGCGCCGCGGCGGGTTCTCGAGCTGACCTCTCTTGATGCCGACTGGGCATGCGCGGTGTCGGTGGCCGGCCGGGACCGCGATTGGATTCTGGTGGCCGAACGCCTGCTCCAGGCCGCGGTCGACGCCGAACACGAAACGGCCGACCGCATGCGGACCGCGGAGGTTGGCGCCCGCGCCGCCGCGGCCCGGCCCGTCACCGGCCGCCGTCGGGGGGATCACCGTGAACCGGGCCGGGACCGCGTGGGCTTCGAGCCAGTCCCAGCCGGCCCGCGAACCGGTGGAAGACTGCCGGCCGTGTCTGGGTTCGCGAGACATGAGCGGCTGTGCGGCACCCTCGATCTCGGCCCGCAGCCGCTGAGTCACGGGCGTGCGCTGTCGACCTGAGAGGCGGGCTGCTTCGGCGTGGCGGGTTCTTTTGCTGCCGATTCGAACGCGAGAAGAACGAGCCCGGCGCAGATCGGGATGTAGACGAAGGTGTCAGCCGACTGCCACGGCTCGCCCAGGAACGTCAGGGAAACCAGCACCAGCAGCACCGGCTCGACGTAGCTGAGCACCCCGAACAGGGAGAACGGCAGGACACGGCTGGCGGTCAGGTACAGCGCGAACCCGGCGGCACTGAGAAGCCCAAGCAGGACAAGTCCCGCGATCAGCTGTGGGCGGTGGATGACCGTGCCGAGCGACGGCTTGGCCGCCAGGACGAAGACCGAGAAGGGGAGCATCGCGCTGAGCTCGAAGAGCTGGGCCGCGGCTGAGTCCAGGGCGAAGGCGCGCCGGCTGATGAAATAGAGCGGAAGCCCCAGTGCGACGAGCAGGGTGGGCCAGCGCAGCCCGCCGGCGACGACTACGGCCGCCGTGACTCCCGCAGCGGCGCAGAGCACGGCCGCGATCCGCCAGCGGGAGAGCTTCTCGCGGTAGACCGCGACGCTGACCACCACCATGACCAGCGGCAGGATGAGATAGCCCAGCGACAGATCGAGGCCGTGCCCGCTCTGGGGCGCCCATCCGAAAAGCCACAGTTGCAGCCCCAGGAGAGCGGCGTCCACGACCAGGACGCCGGCCAGATGCGGTGTTGCGCGCAGACGGCCGACCAGCGCCGCGGCCTGGTCCCACATCCGCGCCGCGCAGAAGAAGGCAGCCAGGAAGGCGACCATCGCGATGATGCGGTATCCCAGGATCTGCTCGGGATCCAGCGGCAGAAGGTGCGGGGGGATCATGAAAATGATCCCGAAGATGACCGACGCTCCGACCGAGGACGAAATCCCGGACGCAGGGGCGGAGGGGATGCGCGCGTTCATGTGAGCGTAAGTGCTTTCCGTTGGCGGCGGGGAGCGTGAGATGCCCCTGGGACCGACCAGCGGCGACCTCCAGCGTCCCCCACCCCGCCGGTAAGGACCAGCGATGAATAATGGAGCTGATTGATTAGGATGTGTGGATGGTCTTGTCTGATCTCCGCCGCCTGAGGATGCTTCGCGAACTCGCCGAGCGGGGGACCCTCGCCGCCGTGGCCGCCGCGATCGGCTACAGCCCCTCGGCGGTCTCCCAGCAGCTGGCAGTACTGGAGCGGGAAGCCGGTGCCCGCCTGGTCGAGCCGGCCGGGCGGGGAGTCCGGCTCACCGACGCCGGAAAAGTGCTCGCCCGTCACGCCACCGTCCTGCTGAACGTCGCCGAAACCGCCGAAACCGAACTGGCGAACCTGACCCAGGAAGTCCGCGGCAGGATCCGAGCCGTGGGCCTGCAATCGGCAGCCCGCCGTCTGCTCATCCCCGCGCTGGTGGAAGTGGCACGCTCGCACCCACTCGTCGAGGTCGAGATCACCGAACTCGAACTCGAAGTGGCCCTGCCCGAGCTGCGCCTGGGAACCGTCGACCTTGTCATCAGCGACGAGTACGAAGGCCATCCCCGCCCGCGCCCCGACGGCGTGGACCATCACCTGCTCCTTCACGAAGGGACACGCCTGGTTCTGCCGGCAGGGCATCCACTCGCCTCCCGCCCCGGGCCCGTTGCTCTTTCCTCGCTGCGCCACGAGGTATGGGCTTCCTCAAGCAGCGGAACCGGACACCACGCAATGATCATCGGGACCTGCCGGGCGCACGGAGGATTCGACCCCGACCTCCGACACCGATCCAACGATGCCGACGTCCAGCTCGAACTCGTCCGCAGCGCAGGCGCGGTGACCCTGCTGCCCGACCTGACCCTGCCAGCCGCAGACCCGCGCCTGGCCATTCGCGACGTCGCCGGTACCAGCCTGACCCGACGGCTCTACGCCGTGACCCGCCAACAGTCCCAAACCTCACCAGCGCTCAACGCCTACATCGAAGCCCTGCACCAGCAGAGCTGATCCTGCCTGCGCCTGAACTCCGGTCGCCGGAGTGATCTCCGCGGGTCATACGGCTCGAACGGCTGCCACCGGCCGAGATGTCGATGCGGGTGGGGTGGACGGACTACCGGGTGAGGCGGCAGGGCGTCAGCATGACGGCTGCGAGGTTCTCGGCGAAGGCGGCGTCGGTGGTGTCCCACACGATCGCGAGTTCCTCCAGCTCGGTCGCCCGCTCGCCGGTCATCTGCCCGGCGCGGACATCCCTGCGCTGATCGGAGAGCCACCGCCAGTTGATTTCCTCTCTGATGATCAGGTCTCCCGCTTCGGCCGGTTCGCTGCCGTGCCCTCCCCCGGTGAGCTGGAGCAGTTCTTCCGCCTGGACGCGCATGCGCTCGGGCTGGCTCGTGCGAAGCGGGCCGCGGCGAACCGGTTGGGGTCGGCAGTGCAGTGGGGCTGCGTCCGGATGCTGGGCGTGTTCCCGACCGAGGACCTGTCGCTCGTGCCGGACGCGGTGGTGCGGTTCGCGGCCGAGCAGCTCGACGTCGAGCCGGACGAGTACGGCGCGTACGGGGCCCGGCGGCAGAGCCGGTACGAGCACGCGTGGGAGATCCGGGACGCCCGCGGCTACCGCGAGTTCCCGGCCGCCGAGGACGAGGTCCGCGCGTTCGTGGCGGCGCAAGTGTGGGCGTCGTTGGAGGGGCCGAGGGCGGTGTTCGACCGGGCGGTGGTGTGGCTGGTGGACAACCGGGTGCTGCTGCCGGGGATCACGACGTTGACCCCGCTGATGCGGGTCTCGGGGGCGGCCATGACCGCGGCCCTTCAGCGGGCGAAGGAGGTCCAGGGCCTGGGCGCCCACCTGGTGCCGACATCGGTGGTGCCGGCGGCCGGGCTGTCGGGGCTGGCCCGGTACGGGATGGGCTCGAAGGCCCCCACCCTGCGGGACCTGGAGGAGTCGCGGAAGACCGCGACGCTGCTGGCCACCGTGCAGCACCTGGAGACCGCGACCGTCGATGACGCCCTGGACCTCCTGGACGTGCTGATGTCGTCTCGGCTGCTGTCGCGGGCGGAGCGGGTGGGCAAGGAGGAGAAGCTCAAGTCCCTGCCGAGGCTGCCCGGGGGGGGGCGGGGCGGGTCGCGAAGGCGGTCGGGGTGCTGCTGGAGACCGCGCCGGCGACCGATACCGGGGAGCGGGTCTCGGTGGTCGACGCGTGGTCGGCGATCGAGAAGATCGTGCCCTGCGAGAAGCTCACCGAGGCCCTGGCCGTCATCGCCGAGGTCGTCCCCCGTGAGGAGGGCGACGAGGAAGCGGAGTGGCGGGCCGCGCTCGCCACCCACTACAGCACCGTGCGCGGCTTCATCCGCCTGCTGGTCGACGTCGTCGACTTCGGCGCGGTGCAGGCCGGGGCCCCGGTGGTGCAGGCGTTGAAGCAGCTGCCGCACCTGATCGGCCGCAAGAAGATCGACGCCTGCGAAGGTCTCCGACTCCCTGGTGGGCGGGTCGTGGCGGCGCCTGGTGTTCGCCGCCCCCGGCCTGGAGCCGGGCCTGGCGGACAAGGCCGCGTACTCCTTCTGCGTGCTGGAGCACCCGCACCGCTGTCTGCGCCGCCGCGACGTCTACGCCGTGCGCGGGCGATCGGTGGAGCGACCCGCGGGTGAGGCCCCTGGCCGGAGACCGCCGGGAGGAGGCCCAGTCGACCGTGCTCACCGCGCTCGGCCTGGACGCGGGAGCCGCCGGGCACGTGGCCGAACTCGCCGGCGCGCTGCACGGCGCCTACCACCAGACCGTCGCCGGGCTGCCGACGAACACCGCGTGTCGGTGGAGGGTGGGAATTCTGCGCGACGGATCACCCCGCTCCGCTCCGCTGGCGGACACCGCCGCTACTCCCGCTACCAGCTGCGCATCGCCGCCCGCGCCCGCGAACTCGTCGACCAGGGCACCCGATCGAGGCCGCTTGCCGGATCCTCATCCTTGAGGACCAGCTCGAGGAGGCGCGCCGCATCAACGCTGGATTCCGCCGCGTCGCCGAGTCGGCGAACCGGACGGCCGCGGCGTGAGCTGGGGCACGCCTGCCGGCCTCGGCCGGCCTGCGCGCACCCGGTCCACGGCAGGACTGGTACGCGTTTCCTGTGGTGACAGAACGCACGGGCGCGTCACGTCTGCGTCAGCCGTCGTGGTTCGGAAGTTCCCTTGGCCCAGGCCCAGGCCCAGGCCTTCCGCATGTCGCCCGAGGGTGGCGGCTCCGCTGGTCACCGCCCGGCGGGCGGTGACCCGGCGACGGTGGCGGACGCGCTGCTCAGCTCGTGCAGTCATGTCCCGTCCTTGCGTGGGGAAGAGCTAGCGCCTTCTGATCGCCACGGGTGGGGAAGGGCTGCCGCGTTCTCGTGATCAGTCGTCGTGCCGGGCGAAGTCGCCCGCCACGGTCAGCTGTTCGCTCCGCGTCCGGGCGGTGGCCGCGTAGCGGTCGTCCCGGGCGTCCCGGCCGCCGCGGGCGTGCTTGTACTGCCCGGCGAACATCCACTGGCCGGCCGGGACCGTACGACCCTGCTTGAGCACCCAGGTGTGGACGAGGTAACCGTCCTTCTCGGCGATCGTCAGCGTGAAGTCGGCCTCGGGCAGCGACCGCCACGCACCGGTGGAGGTGACCCCGCCGGTCTGGGCGATCCGCAACTCGACGGTCACCGCGGTCAGTTCTTCGCGCGTCTTGAGGGTGACGTTGCTCTGTGCCCAGAAGTCGTTGCTGTGCGGGTCCACGGAGCCGTCCGACCACAGCGACCCGTCCTGCTCACCGGCGGCGGGCGCGCCGGCGTCGGGCGTACGCGGCGGGGAGACGCGGGGCTCGCGGGGCTCGCGGGAGGCGCTCGGCGCCGGATCCACGGACGTCGGGGCCACCGGCGAGGGAGCCCGGCGCGTCGCGTCCGTCGACGGGGTGGGCGTGGAGGCGGAGGTGGGGGCGGGCGTCGGCGGGACCGCGACCGTCTGCTGCGGAGGCTCGTCGTTCACCAGGGAGGACACGCCGTAGCCGCTGGCGGCGAGGATCCCCGCGACCGCCGTGGAGACGCCCACCGCGCGCACCCAGCCGAACCGGGGAGGGCGGGCCGCAGGGGAGCGGGGCAGGTCCTCCTGCGTCATGCCGCGCTCGAGCCGTGCCAGGATCCGCGCGCGGTCGGGCCGGTGCGCCCCGGCCGCCTCGTGCAGCCGGGTGCGGAGCTCGTCGTGCACGTCCCGCCGCATGGTCATCGGTCCCTTCCTCCGGCATTCCCGGTACGCGCCATCGCCGCGTGCACCTTACGCGGAGCGTCGTGCGCGCCGAGCAGCCGCTGCAGCTCGGCCATCCCCTTCGACGTCTGGCTCTTCACCGTACCGATCGACACGCCCAGGGCCATCGCGGTGTCCTTCTCGGACAGGTCGAACGCATGGCGCAGCACGACACACGCCCGCTTCCGGAACGGCAGCCTGCGCAGCGCCCCTTGTACGTCGACCACCCCGGCCACGTCCGGATTCTCTGTCTTCTCCTCCCGCTGCGCCCAGAACAGCGCGATACGCCGCCGCTCGCGCACCGCTCTGCGTATCCGCGTCCGGGCCAGATTGGCGACCACGCCCCGCGCGTACGCCACCGGCTGCTTGCTCGCCCGCACCCGGTCCCAGCGGTGCCACAGCGCGAGCAGCGCATCCGCGGCCAGGTCGTCGGCGGCATCCGCCTCGCCGGTCAACAGGTGTGCGAGCCGGGCCAATTCGGCGTGGTGCCGCTCGAAGAAGGCATGGAACTCCACGGAGGCGGCGTCATCGACAACTGTGGCCACGGGCGATGTCTCCTCGCAGCGACCTCGGGGCCCCGGAACCGGCGCCTGTGCCTGTCATGTGTGCGACATGGGAATGTCTGGACGAGATCCGCAAGAGTAGCAGTAAGCAAGCGCTTGGTCAGCACGCCTGCCACCTGACGGCGCTCCCGGTCTCGAGCAGGGACGGGCAGGGGGCCCGCAGCCGTCAAGACGATCGGCTGGATCGATGCGCGCTCGTCCCGAATGAGGTTCGGTTGCTGACCTGGGCCTGCAAAAAAAGCTCCCCGTCCGCGGCAACCTTTCACGGGTCGGCGGCCACTGACAGGCGTAACCCCGTTCCTCTCCCCTGTAAGGAAGCCCCGTGACTGCTCGCTCCCACCGCCGGTCCCTCCGCTCCCGTCGTGCCGCCGTCATCTGCGCGGCCGTCGTGGCCGCATGCGTCGGCTCTGGTGTTGTCGTGATGAACGCCAACGCCGGGACCGTCGACCTGTACCACCAGACACTCACCGCGAAGGACGGCTGGGCGTCCTCCGGTACGGGGACCACCGGTGGCACGAAGGCCGACGCCGCGCACACCGTCACCGTCTCCACCCGTGCGCAGCTCGTGAAGGCACTGGGCTCGGTCTCCGACACCGCGCCCCGTATCATCAAGATCAACGGCATGATCGACGCCAACACCGATGACAGCGGAAAGAAGCTGACCTGCGCCGACTACGCCCTCGGTACCGGCTACTCGCTGTCGGCCTACCTCAAGGCCTACGACCCTGCCACCTACGGCCGCTCCAAGCTGCCCTCCGGCACCCAGGAGACGGCACGCGCCGCCGCCCAGGCCAAGCAGGGCAAGAACATTGTCTTCAAGGTCCCCGCCAACACGACGATCGTCGGCGTCCCTGGCACGAACGCGGGCCTCACCGGGGCCATGCTCCAGATTCAGAACGTGGACAACGTCATCGTCCGAAACCTGACCTTCGCCGCCACTGAGGACTGCTTCCCTCAGTGGGACCCGACCGACGGCGACGACGGCAACTGGAACTCCAACTACGACTCGGTGTCCCTGCGCGGCGCGACCCACGTGTGGGCGGACCACAACACGTTCACCGACGCGCCGCACTTCGACAGCGCCAACCCCAAGTACTTCGGCCGCGAGTACCAGATCCACGACGGCGCCCTGGACATCACCAAGGGATCCGACCTGGTGACCGTCTCGCGCAACCAGTTCACCAACCACGACAAGACGATGCTGATCGGCAGCAGCGACACCGAGAGCGTCGGCAAGCTGCGCGTCTCCATCCACCACAACGTGTGGAAGGGCATCATGCAGCGCGCCCCGTTGGCCCGCATCGGTCAGATCCACATCTACAACAACTACTACGACGTCACACCCCTCAACGGGTACACGCCGCAGTACAGCATCAACTCCCGCGCCAAGGCCCAGGTCGTCGCGGAGAACAACTACTGGAAGCTGCCGTCCGGCGCGAAGGCCGCGAAGCTCCTCAGCGGTGACGGCACCGGCTCGGTCAAGGGCTCCGGCAACCTCGTCAACGACACGGTGACCGACCTCGTCGCCGCCTACAACGCCGCCTCGTCCAAGGACCTGAAGACCACGGTCAACTGGACACCGACCCTCACGACGGGCCTGGAGCCCTCGGCGAGCAACCTTCCGACGTCGCTGGCGACCACGACGGGGGCGGGCGTGCTCAAGTAGCACCCGAGACGCGCGAGGGCCAGGAGACCACGAGCCCCCGGCCCTCGCGTACCGCGCCGCGCGGTGCGCCGCCACGGACTGTGAGGGCCCGCCGATGCGTTCCCGGACCCCTCACGGCGTCTGCCAGGCAACAGCCCACAGGCCGGTTCACGCATGCCGCATGCCGCATGGCGCATGGCGAGGTCGTCGGTGGTGCGGGGGTTCGCTCCGACGACGGTGCGCGGTAGCACCTCCCTCCTGACCAGCTGCTGGCCCGCACACGCGGAACGTGAACCGCAGGCCGCTACCCCGCCTGCTTGACGCAGGTCCGGTCCCCGCCGGCAGCTTGCCGGTGGCCAGGTACCGGTTGACCTGGTCGTCCACGCAGGCGTTCGCCCGCCGCTACGGCTTCGACCCCCGCCGCCCGGTGCAGTGGGAGGTCGAAGCCCTGGAGCCGGACGAACTCCAGAGTGTGGTCCTCGCCGCCGTCGACCCGTACATCGACCGCGACGTCCTCGCGCAGCAGATCGCCGGCGAAACAGCAGCGCCGCGCACTGACCGACTTCACGCCACCCACCCCGAAGCGCCCGCCCGCCTTCTTCCCTTCCTGAGACCGGAGGTGCTGCTGTCTCTCACACGGTCGGAATTCCCCTGGTGGGTGCGGGCGGAGCTGGCAGGCGGAGAGACCATGGCCGATCTGCACGACCTGGTAGCGGATGTGATGCCTGCCCTGGATCCGGACGAACAGGCGTTCTTCCCGGGGAGACGCTGGAAACCGTGATGGGCACGCGCCACGAACTCACGCTGCTGGGCAAGCCGGGGGCTTGCCCAGGGGGCTGGGTTACGCCATCGCGATGGCCACGGTCTCCAGCACGGCGCGCTGCTGCGAGTCCACGGGCACGTCGGCCTGGCGCAGCGAGCGGAGCGTGCTGCCGTCGGCGCACAGCCTGCACAGCCCGATCACCGGGAGCGGACCGACGCCGATGAGGGTGTGCAAGGAAGAGCTCTCTTAGACCGGCTGGCAACAGCCGGGACACAGACGGCAGGGCTCACGGCTGAGAACGGGCACGCCGGTCGCTCATTCAGCGACGTCGACGTGGAAGTTCTCCGCGGGCTGGTCGGCCTTGTCTTCCTTGGGCAGGCCCAGATCACCGCACTGGTTGGCTGGCGCGGAAAACGGCAGGGCAAGTAGATGGGACACCAGACCGCCGGCTGCGTGCCGTGCGTCGGCGACGCGGGCCGAGCCGCTGTTGACACACCGGTTGTCGTGCGCACTGTTACCGAAGCCGATGACCGACGTGGCATCCGCCGCGGTGGCGGTGAACGCCACCAGGCCGACCGCGGCCACAGCCACCGCAGTACCTCGCTTGCTCGCTGACACCAGCAGATCTCCTCACCACCGACATGCGCCGGCGAACGGGTTCGATATATGCCTTCTCAGGACAACGACGCCTGAGCCGCCACGTCACGACCGCCCAGACGGCTTCCTGAAGCGTCTGGAGGTCTCCGCAACCAGTGCCCAGTGCGCCGCAGCGCACTGCAGCAGCCGGCCGCCTGGTGCCGCTCGGCTATTGACCGGCGCCGCCACGACGCGGGGCGGTCGTAGCGCAACTGTGCCCAACCGGCTCGCTCGGGAGGCGATCATGGCGTTCCTTTCTTCGGTACGGACCCGAACTCGGGTGGGGGGAACTGCCCGGCGGTGTGGGCGGACACCGACACCCCGCGAGGGCCGGAGCTGGTCTTCCAGGGCAAGCTCGCGGACGCGATGACCCTGGCGGCCTGCGGAACGAGGCGGTCATCCGTGTCTCGGTCCGGATGGTGGAGCAGATCAGGAGGGCGTCGATGCCGCAGAAGCCGCCGGCACCCAGCTTTGACACCCTGCTCGACTCTGCCCGTGTGCAGGCTCTGCACCTGGAACTGCGTGACGTCTATGCCGTCGGTGAGGAACGCGAGGTCTACAGCACGTTCCTGAGGGACGGCAGCGTCCCCGCGGACGACTCGACGTACTGGAGCGGGTGGCTGCCGCTGGTGGAGCGGACCGTCGCCCGCGGCGTGAAGGTGGCCCGTGCCCGGATCGTGTCCGACCCGGTCACCGAGTACATCCGCTTCGAGCACGCCATCACCGACACCAACGTCCGCGCCGGCGAGGAAGTCCGCTGGCTGGGCCGCCGTCACGCCTCCACCCTCGCGCTGCCCGGCAACGACTTCTGGCACGCCGCCGGATGGGCCCACGCCGACATCCAGCCCTCATCACCCCAGACGGCCGCGCCGAAGTCATCGACTACGCCCTCGCCTGCGGCCCCCGACCTCGAACGGCGCCTGCCGTACGCGGCGCCCTGACCCACACCACCGCCCCCGAGATCGCCACCGTCATCCTGGCCGCCCCCGCAGACACACACGTCCAAGCGCAGCCTGCCGCCGACGTGGGGAGCCCGGGCGCCTCCCTGTTCTGGTGCTGGACCGGCCACCGCCCCGTCCCCTACGAGGACAGCACCGACCGCCTGGACAAGCTGGCCGTCATCGCCCAAGGCCGCACCACCCCGCTGACCGACGTACGGCCTTGGCCGTTCCCCGACTTCGAAGCCACCCTCACCGCCTGCCTGGACCCGAACCCCACCGACCGCCCCACCGCCAAGGAACTGACCGCGGCATGGTGACCCTGCGCGCCCTGACCCTAGACGACGCCCCCGCCCTCACCCGCATCTACAGTGGCGCCTCCGTCCGCTACACCACCGGCAGGCCACTTCCCCTCGACCAAGCTCAGGAGAAGATCTGCAGCACCCTTGCCCAGGCGGCGGAGATGCCGAGGGCGCAGTGGAGCTGGGGCATCCTCACCGCCGACGAGATGATCGGGCTCATCGCCCTGCGCCGCCGCTCGCCCGTCATGGGGACCATCAGCTACATCCTGCGCGAGGACACCTGGGGCAGCGGCTACGCCACCGACGCCGCCCAGCAGGTCGTCGCCTTCGCCTTCACCACCGCCGGGTTGGAACGCGTGGAAGCCATGCACCACCCCGCCAACCCGACCTCCGGCCGCGTCCTGGCCAAGGCCGGCTTCACCCGCACCGGCACCACCGTCCAACCTGCCGTCGACGGGGCCGTCGTGCCGTACGAGACGTACGTGATTCAGCACTGGACGAACTGAAGGCCCCGAAGAGGGTTGCACCGGAAGGGGTCTGGAGGGTTGTCTGGACGGTTGCACTAAGAGCTCGTAACAAGATCATGTTTGCTGATATGGACTCAACGGCGCGACTTGGGGGAGGGCTCCAGACGTAACGCCAGCGTGCGCCGGGCATTGTCATAGGCATCAGGCACACTGCGCTGCATGAACTTGGTGACCGCGCACGACTACGCCTGGATCCGCACCTCGCCGATCTTCCGCCACGCAATGGAGAGCGGATACACCCTGACACTGATACGGGGGCGGAGCCCGCACGAGGTGCTGCGCGCGATGGAGGCGGTACCGCGCGGCACCGGGCAGGGAACGGCCGGGCTGATCGAGGCGGACGACGCCCACCGCGCCGAGGTGGACTGGGACGAGTCCTACGTCGCGGGCGCCTTCAGCATTCCGGGCGAGAACGGCGATTGGACACTCGTCCTGGGCTTCGACGGTGGCTTGGGGATCGAGGGCGCGTGCGTGGAGACGCTGTCGAAGGGCGGCCGGGTTGTGGCGCACTCGAGCAACGGCGGCAAGCCCATCCACCTCTTCCACTGGTTCGAGGACGGTGGGCTCCGTACGACGTTCGAGGGCCCCTCGTCGCGCGACGGCAACACCCCCGATGAACTGGTCCCTCTGCTGCGGGATGTCGGCTTCCCCCTGACCGCTGAGGGAGAGCACGATGAGAGCGCGCCGGACGTCGACGGGAAGGCAGCGGTCCTCGCTCTGACCGAAAGACTCACCGGCATACGTGTCACCGAATCCCTCCTCCAGGACGCCACGTACGAACTTGGACTCGTCCCCGAACAGCCCGCCGAGGAGTGGACCGGCGTGGTCATCGACATCACCGATGCCCACGGGAAGCGCCTATACAGGGAATGGACCTACGAGGAGATCGCGACGGCCTCGGACCGAGCACGGACGCAGGCCAACGCGCCGGTCGTGATCACCTACAACGAGCCTCCGACCGGGGGTCGTTCGTGCCAGACGGGTGAGTAGCGAGCGAGCCCGTGGTGGGTGTCGCAGCGCACTCGCCGCCGTCGAAAAGGGACCTTGCCGCCACGGGGGAGGTGCGATCACGGTCCGGCAGCCTTCTTGAGCCGTCGCCAGCAGATCAGCCTGCAGGCCAACGAAATCAAGGTGTCGCGGAGTTCGAGGCGTCGCTCCCACCGCACGGCCAGGCGCTTGAACTGGTGCAGCAGGGCAAAGGTCTGCTCGACAACGTAACGGAGCTTGCCTAGGCCCTTGATGTTCGGGGCCCCTGCGGGAGATCATCGGCAGGATCCGGCGGCGCCGAAGTTCACGGCGCACAGCGCAGGAGTCGTACGCCTTGTCGCCCAGGATGGCGTCGGGGCGTTGGCGGGGACGGCCCAGGCGGCCGGCCAGCGGCGGGGTGCCGTCGACCAGGACGAGGTCTGCGTGACGTCATTGACGTTCGCCGCGGTCGTGATGACGTGCAGCGGGTTGCAGCGCCCGTCGCAGATTAGATGGTGCTTGCTGTCCGTCTTGCACCGGTCGACCGGTGACGGACCGGTCGCGGCTCCCCTTTTCTTCGCGCGGACGTCGGAGCCGTCCACACACGCGCGGGGCCAGTCGAGTTCGCCAGCCGCGTTCAGCTTCGCGAGCAGAGTGCGGTGCAGTTGATCGAAGGCCCCTGCCAGCGGCCCAGGCGGCGCCAACAGGTCTGTCCGGAACCGAACCCTTGCTCCAGCGAGAGGAGTTGCCACCCGATGTCCTGGTACAGGACGTACAGGATGCCCTGCAGGCACAACCGGGCCGACACCGGTTTCGGCCCCGGGGACCGCTCGGGCCAGGGCGGCAGCAGTGGCTCGATCAACACCCCACAAGTCACCGAAAGTAATTGTTCTCTGCTGTGACTGCGCATCTGATTATCTTGAAAGTCGGGCATCTCCCCAGGAGCCGTAAGAGTAGTTGTCGTAGTACTCGCCTGCCGTGAAGGAAACCTTGAGCATGAGGCGGAGGGCCCCTGCTACGTTGATGCTTACTTTCTCAGACTCGCCCACGCCCAGTTCTCGCCTGAATTCGGAGCGACCGTCCACGGACACCTGGAAGGTGATCCGGCCACCCGTTGGGGAGTCGTCTCGTACTCCGATAGTGGCATCGAACGACTTCCAGCGGCCGCCAAGGTTGTATTCCGCATAGCTACTTGGAAGCGAGTTCTTGTCGACTGAGAAAGACACACTTTGAGCAAATGTTCGACCCTGCAGGTCGGTCGATCCCCTCTCTGGAGGGTAGCCCCCTGGCATCGGTTCTAGGTCGGCCAGGTATTTCTCCTGCGACTGTAGTGACGGTGGTGGTAGCGGAGGAGCGATCTCCTCAGGCTTCGATTTCGTCGACTCGGGAAGAGGGCTCTGAGACACCGGAGGAGAAGGAGGAGGAGGTTCAGGCTGCTCATTGCATCCCTTGATCCCGAAGAAACTCAGCACGGCTAGAACGCTGGCGGCAATTGTCAAGATTGCAGCCCAACGATGTACTCCTGAGCGCTCATCAGTCACAGCACGATTGTCCGATGGCGTGGCCGGAGCGATGTTGCGACACGCTTCCGATCCGCCCCCACTCTCGGCGTCATCATCGCCTGGTACTCAACCGGGGGGAGCGGGGCGCGGCCGCGGGCCCCTCAGCGGCCGGGTGTGGCACTTCGGCCGGCTCGGCGGCGAGGCGGGCCCGGCGGCCGTCCGTGGGCGGTGCAGGGGGAGCTGCGGGGCGCGGGCCGGTGCCCAGGGCGCGACGTTCGATCACTTGCCCAGTTTCCCGGCTGGGCGCCGGGGTTCGGACCACGAGGGAGCATGGCGGGCGTCCTGTCCTGCGCCGTCGGCGTCTTCTTGCTCTCGGCACGGTGGGCGTTCGGCGGGCGGCGGTAGCGCCGGCGCGGGTGCTCGCGGCGGCTGCCCCGCGCTTCCGGGGGGCGTTCGGTGTCGGCTGCGGGCGTACGCCGGGCAGGACGTGGTTGCTCCGGCGCGCCGCCCGCGTGACCGATCTGAGGCCCGGGCGGGCTGGTAGTCCTCGTGCCGGCCGGCGGCCTAGCGGTGGATGAGGCGGAACGCGACCGGCTCTTCGCCATCGGCAGGCTGCAGCTACACCGAGGTGGAGTTCACTCTCTCCCAAGGCGGGAGCGTCAGGCCTGACTGCGATATCACCGCACCCTGCTGCTGATCACCGGCTCGTTCACCAGCGCTTCGACTTCCGGTTCGCCGCTGCGGCCAGGGCCGACTCGTCTTCCCCACCACTCTCGTCCGGCTCGGCAGCCGCCTCTGGTCCACGGTGCAGATCGATCAAGGTTGGCGGAAGCCATGAGCGCGCCAGGAGCCCCTGTTGTCGTCGGCCGCGGCGCGCCTGGGCCGCCTGAACGCCTGCGGCCTGCGCTGACTGGTCGCCGATACCGAACGCCTCGCGCGTTGCGGGACAGGAATCGGTCGCTGCCCGTGGCGGCCGGACTTCCGGCGGCCAACGCTGCGGCGTGTTCGGGATCGGTTGGCGTCGGTAGTCGCGGGTAAGCCCAAGGGGATCCTGGGCAAGCTGTGCTCGGAAGGCGGCTTTGCCACCTCCGATGGGCGCTGGGCTGGGTATGTCCGGCTGGACGTTCCGGTCGGTGCCTTGAGGGAGGGTGCGATGCGCTGCTTCGAGACGGGCCAGACGGGCCGGGTGTGGAGCGAGCACGCGCTGCGCTTCATCGCCGACGCGAGCGAGGCCCTGGTAGCCGCCTGCTCGCCGGGGGCGGAGACCCGATGGCCGGCCCTGTACGTCAAGGCCCGCGACGAGGGCGACCGGTCGGTGCGGACGGAGGCGGTCGACGCGATGGCGCGGTGTGGCAGGAGACCGAGCTGCTGCTGTGGAAGCCTCCGACAGCGTGGTTCAGCGTCAACGCCTTTTACTTCTCCGACGGCGACGGGCGACGGGCGACGGAACTGGTACGTGAACTTCGAGCATCCCACCCGCCGTACGGCGGACGGCTCCGACACCTTCGACCTCACCGTGGACTTGGTCGTCGACGCCGGCCTCACTCGCCGGGAGTGGAAGGACGAAGACGGGTACGCGCACGTGCGGCGACTCGGCATCGTCACCGACACCGGGCACCAGGCCGTGGACGCCGCCCGCGACCAGGTCCTCGCGATGCTCACCGAACGCTCCGGCCTGTTCGCGCACCCGCAGCGGTGGGGCGGCCTGGCGCTGGGAGCCGGCCTGGCCCGCACCGCGCCTGCCGTAGCCCGCTGCGGGCGAGCAGCTCGGCCCAGTCGCCGCCGGAGGGGTAGGAGCAGCCGTCGTGGGCGTCCCAGCCGGTGGGGGCCAGGAGCTTTTCGGCCGCCGGGTCGACCACCTCGGACCAGGTGGAGAAGAGGCGTACGTGAGCCCGGTCAGGCCGTGGGCGGTGAGTTGGGCGGCGGCCAGGCCGGCGGCTCGGCGCCGATGACCACGCTCGGCAGGTCGGCGGTGGTGGCAGGCGCGTTCAGTGCGGCACCTTGCCTGACCGGAGCGATGCCTACGAAGTCGCGGAAGAATCCATGCTCGACCTCCTTTACCTCAACCATGCTTGAGGGGTGAAGGTCTAGTCATGACCACTCACGATTCGACGATTCTCCTCTTCCGGAACACCATGCGCATCACCGAGGGGCACCTGGAGGGCTTCCGCGACGCTGTCGCCAGGGCAGTTGCGTTCGCGGAGCAGCACGGGCCTCAGCTGATGGTGGAGACCTTCGTGGACGAGGAGCGGATGCTCGCTCACAGCTTCCAGCTCTATCTGGACTCCGACGCGGTCCGCCTCCACTGGAAGTTGGCGGACCCCTACATCCAAGAGGTGATGAAGCACTGCCAGGTGGAGCGCTTCGAGGTGTTCGGTGCACCGGACGCTGATGTGGCAGCGGGGGTGCGTGCGGCTCTCAGCGGGCAGTGCGGGCCGACATTCAGCCCGCGCATTGCCGGCTTCGTCCGCTTCGCCACCGGGCTCCGCGCATAGCCCCCGGCTCCTCGATCACTCGGCGCCCGGGGTCCAACATTGACGCTGTTGTCGCCGGCCTCTCACACCCGAAGGCGCCGACGCGGAGCATGTGCAGGCGGCGCTGCGCGGTCCGGTGGGGGCGGAGTGGGAGGCGGACCGGCTGACGGGGGCCTTTTGGGGGTGCCGCTCCCGATTCTCCGGCCGAGGGTGACGGCCTCGGCGGTCGGCCGCCTCGTCAAGGCCGGACTCCGACGTCCACCCGGACCAGGTGGCCGCCCTCGCCCGCCGCCGGGACCTGCCCGCCCTCATCGACCGGCATGTGCCCCTCGGCCCCGACCAGGCTGCGGTGCGCCTGGGCGTGCGCCGCAGGGACTTCGACCAGGTGGTGCGCCTGGGTTGACTGTCCCCGGTCGGCTCGGTGGAGGTCGACTACGAGCGTCAGGGCGGGGTGACCACGGTCCCCCTGTACTCCGCCGAGGACGTCGCGCTCCTGGAGGTGGTCCGCCCCTCCGGCGGGCTGGGCTTCCGACGTCCGGTTGCGGTAGTAGACGACAAGCTCATAGAGACGCTTGCGCTGAATCCTGCAGAAGGGAGAGTTCGCCACCTTCCAGGTAGCGGTGCGATCGGGGCCCTTCTCCACCACCGCGGGCACGTCCAGGACCCAGGTCACCGAGTTCGGCGCGGGCCGCTCGCTCGGCCCGATGAGGAAGTTGCCCGGGGGGATGAGCAGGTGCTCGTCCCTGTCGCCGTTCGGATAGGGCGGAGCGAGGATCGCCCAGGCCGCCTTGTCGAAGTGGTGGCCGATCCGCTCCCGGCCGGTCCCGCCCTGTCGGGCGTAGGCGCGTCCGGCGTGTTCCTTCTTGACGCATACCAGGTTGTCCGGCCTCCAGAACGAGTCGCCGAGCGCGACGTACTCGGGTGGGGCCACCGGACGGAGGGCGCGGCGGATGATGCCCCTTCATACGTGAATTCGACGGGGTCGTAGTGGGCGGGAGGCCTGAGCAGATCACCGTTCGGCGAGTGGTCCCTCAGCGCAAGGATCCCGCGGGGCAGCAGCTTGCCGTCCTTGAGTTCCACCAGCACATCGCCGGTGACCTTCCACCCGGCTGGGACGTTCGGCCTGACGACGTAGTAGACGCCACCGAGCCGGTACATCTACTCCAACTCGGCGTCGAAGCTGGTGACGAAGCCGATCTCCAGATCGCCGTAGCGTTGCGTGATCACACTGACCCTCTCTGTAACGAATGCTGGGGATGTGCACGCCTGTAGGCACGGCATCGACCAGGCGCTCCGCGGCAGAACCGGCGACGAGGCTCCGTACCGATGCGCTCGCCACTGCACACCGCAGCGCAGGGCCCTCCGGATGGCGGAACTGAACGGGTGTCCCGGCGATGCGGCCGGGACACCCGCCGTTGCCCCCTGGGTGCGGGCGGTGGGGGAGAAGGGGCGGCGCCGTGAGTGATCTGGAAGCTCTGCCAGGAGGTGTCACGCTCACCGTCCGTGAACGTGACACGGTTGGGCACACGTCCCGTCGAGCGAGGTTTGATCAGTCTCACTGAAGTTTGACCGCACGGTCACGCTCCCTTGGGAAAGGGTCACGCTGCCTGAAACCCGGGTCCCTGTATGTCCGTTTCTCGGAGCCTGGAGGGGCTCTCAAGGCCGGTTTCGCGGGCAGAGCGTGCCACATAAAAGTTGATCTCCCGGGCGCCTGCGAGCACCACGGAACGTACTCGAGAAGGAGTTTCGGTCGGAGTGGTCCCGAGCCTGATGGCCCGGCGATACCGTGGTGAGACACGCCAGTTACGCGCCTTGGAGCCCTCGATGAGCGAACAGCCGGCCCCCGACACCGCAGCCCGGCAGCTGGAGCCCGCGGCCGCTGAGGCGGTGCGCGCGTACGCGGCCAAGACCCGGGCCGACGCCGACCGATTCGCTGCCATCCTCGAGGACATCGCTACCAACGGCCTGCCCGACCCCGAGCAGTGCACCCCGTGGGAGGAACTGCGCGAGGCTCACCTCACCCGCCTCGCAGCCCAGCGCCCGGCCGTCGCCTGATGGCCCCGCAGCACGGCCGGCGCCGCGCCCGGATCGCCTTCTCCGACTCCGCCGCCAAGCAGCTGGAGAACATCACCAGCGAGGCGGAGATCCACGCCCTGGACCGCGCCCTGGTCGTCATCTCCGTCGACCCCGACATCGGCGACCCAATCCCCGGCGACACCACCGGCCCCCAGCTGCGCCGGTACGCCGACGAGCTCGAAGCCGTCCGCGTCCTGTACTTCGTCACCGTGCTGCGCACCGTGGTGGTCGTGGCCTACATCGAGGTCTGATCCACGAAGGAGCTCCCGGGTGCCGTCCCTCCACCAGCTCACCGGCAACCGCCTGATCACCGCGATGCGCACCGTCGTGCGGTGTCCTGCCCAGGCGACCGCGCTCTGGCAGGGACCTCAGGCCGGGGCCGGCGCTGCGTGGCTCGTGTTCCTTTGCCTCGCCCACAACGAGCGCACGGAGCGGTGTCCAGGGCGGTATCCGGGGCGGGTTCATGCCGGAGCCGGCCATGCGGGATCCAGCAGAGCCCGCTCCAGCTGCCGTCACGTCGGCCGGGGCTGGGTCAGGGGACGGGTCTGACAAGTGGCTCCGCAACCGAGGGCCCTCCCGGCCTCCAGGGATGATCACAAGGCCGGCGGGTAGGCGCTTCGGCGAAGGGATGGTGCCGATGGAGCGGAGCGACTGGCTGCTGACCCCCGGTGAGCGGGGCAACCCGGCCACCCGCCTCGACCACCGCCGCCCCGACGGAAACGCCTGGTCGGAGGGGAACGAGGCCCGCCCGGTGGTACACGGCGCCGGGTACTTCGCGGAGCTGCTCGAACGGATCGACGCCCAGCGGGCGGGGGACCTGCTGCTGTTCACCGACTGGCGGGGCGACCCTGACGAACGCCTCGCCCCGCACGGCGGTCCCGGCCGGACCGGGTCCGACGAGGACCGCCGCGGTACCGAGATCGGAACGGTCCTCGGCCGCGCCGCCGAGCGGGGGGTGATCGTCAAGGGCCTGGTCTGGCGCTCCCACCTGGACCGGCTGCAGTTCAGTGAGAGCGAGAACAGGCACCTCGGCGAGGAGATCGAGGCCGCGGGCGGCGAGTGCCTCCTCGACATGCGGGTCCGCCCCGGCGGCTCGCACCACCAGAAGCTGGTGGTGCTGCGCCACCCCGGCCGCCCTTCACGCGACATCGCGTACATCGGCGGCATCGACCTGTGCCACAACCGCAACGACGACGCCGCGCACGGCGGCGACCCCCAGTCCCTCCCGATGTCCCAGGCCTACGGACCGCACCCGCCCTGGCACGACATACAGCTGGCCCTGCGCGGCCCGGTCGTCGGCGACGTGGAGGCCGTCTTCCGCGAGCGCTGGGAGGACCCTTCCCCGCTCTCCCGCAGCCCGCTGACCCGCCTGCGGGAGCTGTGGCACCACGAGGACACGCACGCCGACGGCCTTCCCCCGCAGCTGCCCGACCCGGCCCCCTGCGGACCGCACACCGTCCAGGTCCTGCGTACGTACCCGAACCGGCTGCTGCGCGGCTACGCGTTCGCCCCGGACGGCGAGCGGAGCATCGCCCGGGGCTACCTCAAGGCCCTGCGGCGGACCCGTTCCCTGATCTACCTGGAGGACCAGTACCTGTGGTCCCCCCGGGTGATCGACTCCTTCGCGCGGGCCCTGCGGGACAACCCCCGACTGCGGCTGATCGCCGTCATCCCGTCCGTGCCCGAACAGGACGGCCGGCTGAGCCTGCCCATGAACCTCATCGGACGCATCACCGCCCTGAACGCCCTGCGCGCGGCGGGCGGCGGGCGGGTCGCGGTCTACGGGCTGGAGAACCATGCGGGGGTACCCGTCTACGTACACGCCAAGGTGTGCGTCCTCGACGACGTCTGGGCGTCGGTCGGGTCCGACAACATCAACCTCCGCTCCTGGACTCACGATTCGGAGCTCAGCTGCGTGGTGCTCGACGACACGGAGGACGGCCGACCACCCCGCGACCCGGGCGGCCTGGGGGACGGGGCCCGACGGTTCGCCCGGGGGCTGCGTCTGGAACTCTCCCGGGAGCACCTCGACCTCGGTCCCGCGGACAGTCCGACCGCGGACGACGCGCTGTGCGACCCGGAGACCGCCTTCGAGGCCTTCGCCTCGTCGGCCACCGCTCTGGACGACTGGCACGCGGACGGGTGCCGAGGCCCCCGTCCTCCCGGCCGTCTGCGCCGCTACCGCCCGCCGGACCTCTCGTTCCCGATGCGTGTCCTGGCAACGCCCCTCCACCACGTGCTGGTCGACCCTGACGGCCGTCCCTTCCGTCTGCGCCGCCGCAATGCCTTCTAGGCCGGGCCCGGTTCACCTCCCAGCGCGTGGCAACGTTCACCGCAGGGTCCCTGCCGTTCGGTCCCTCAGTCCCTGGGGCTTTCAGTCCCTCAGCGTTTCCGCAGGTCAGAGGGGGTTCCGGGATCAGGGCAGGGACTGAAGGGACTCAGTTTTCACTCTTCCAGCCTTTACGTGCGTGCGTGTATGCGCGGGCGTGTAAGGAGTACTGGTTCATATTGGCGTCATAACCAGAAAACTCAGTCCCTTCGGTCCCTGTTCAGTATCGACGGAGCCCGCCGCTACCTCGCCGGCGAGAAGGGCCTCACCGGACCCACACCCGTACGCATCGCCACCACCGCGTACGCGGAGACCGAAGACCACACCGGGCGCTTCTTCGAGGAACGCTGCATCCTCCACGCCGACCACCGGGCCGAGCAGACCCGCCTCTACAGCCTCTACCGCACCCGGCGTCAGAATCAAGGAGCGCCCGCCGTCTCCTCCCGTGCCTTCGCATCACGGGCCCGCGAACTCGCAGGCCTCGCCTCACCCAAAGAAATGATCTTGTCCAACTCCAAGAAGTACTACCCCGGCATCGGACTGCTCGCCGAAGAGGAGAACACATGAGCTCCCTCATCTCCGACGACGAGATCCACCACGGAGTCGAACTCGTCTGGCTCGAAGACGTCAAAGAACTCGACTACGTCCGCCAGTCCCTCGACCGCCTCCCCTCCCGCCGCGGTAAACCCGCCTACCACCGCGAGGGCCGCCTCGTCGGCTACGCCCAGCTCGGACCCCAGGCCAACCCTTCCCGCAGCAGCGGCACCTTCCGACGCCGCGTCTTCTGGCTGCTCCCGCACGACCGCGACACCCTCCCCGACGGCCTCTACGCCACGCCACCGGAGCCCCGGCCGAAGCAGTCGACCCCACCACCCTCGCGGCGGGCTGCAAGGGCAGGAGGACGGAGCGTTGAGAGCGACCGGCCCAGACCACCGGCGCCTGAACCGGCCCGACGGGACTTTTCTCGTTTGGGACTTCGAAGTTTAGTCGCTTCAGTCGCTTCCTCGTCAGCGCCATACCTCTGACCTGCACAAACAAGCAGGCGACTGAAGACTGCGCCGAAGTACCCTGGGTCCCGGCGCGGGGCGGCGATCAGGGACGCAGGGCGTAGCAGCGCAGCACGTCGATGTCGGCGGCCTGTACGGAGGACCAGCCGACAGGTCACGGCCGAGTAGGCGGGCTCCGGCAGTTCGCCGAGCTCGTCGGCGGTGAAGTCCATCAGCCGCCAGGCCGGGCCTGGGCCCGGCTCGGGGAGCCCGCCTCTGCCAAGACCCGGTCACCCTCGTGACGTTGTGGGCACGCCTCAGGCCGTCCGGCCGGACGCCGCCGCGATGACCTCGTCCAGTACCTCGCGGGAGCGGACGAGGTCGCCGATCATGCGGTCGATCCGGTCCCGCTCGCCGGCCAGTTCGGCCACCAGGGCCGGCGTGGCACGCACCGAGGGGCCGCCGTCCTCGTCCCGCATGCAGGGCAGGATCTGCCCGATCCGGGTGCTGTTCAGGCCCGCCGCGTAGAGCTCCTGGATCCGGATGACCCGGTCGACGGCCCGCTCGGGGAAGTCCCGGTGGCCGCCGGGCGTCCGGTCGGACGCCAGCAGGCCCTGCTGTTCGTAGTAGCGCAGCGAACGCTCACCGACCCCGGTGCGCGCCGCCAGTTCACCGATCCGCACGGTCACCTCCTGGACACTCGCCCTTGAACCTGACACTGGTGTCAGGTTCTACGGTACCGGCATGACGCAGACACGACAGACCCCCGCCGCATCCCGCCTCTTCGAATCCGCCCGCCTCGGCGGCCTGGAGCTGCCCAGCCGCCTGGTGATGGCCCCGCTGACCCGCAACCGCGCCGGGGCCGACGGGGTGCCCGGCGACCTCATGGCCACCCACTACGCGCAGCGCGCCTCGGCCGGCCTGATCATCGCCGAGGGCACCACCCCGAACGCCGTCGGACAGACCTACCCGCACATCCCCGGCATCCACACCCCCGACCAGATCGCCGGGTGGCGCCGGGTCACCGACGCCGTGCGCACCGCCGACGGGCGGATGTTCCTCCAGCTCCAGCACGGTGGCCGGGTCGGACACCCCGACACCAGCGGGCACGTACCGCTCGCGCCGTCCGCCGTGCGCTTCCCGGAACCGCTGGAGACCCCGGGCGGGCCGCGGGAGGGCGTCACGCCCCGCGTGATGAGCGAGGAGGACATCCGCTCCACCATCGCCGACTTCGCGAGCGCCGCCCGCAACGCCATCGAGGCGGGCTTCGCCGGGGTGGAGGTCCACTCCGCCAACGGCCACCTGCTCCACCAGTTCCTCGCCGGGAACACCAACCTCCGCACCGACGCGTGGGGCGGGTCCGTCGAGAACCGGATCCGGTTCTCCGTCGAGGTGGTCCGGGCCGTCGCCGAGGCCGTCGGCCCGGAGCGGGTCGGCGTACGGATCTCCCCGGGGACGAACGTCAACGGCGTGCGGGAGGACGACACCGAGGAGCTCTACCCGGTGCTGATCGCGGCCCTGGCGGACCTGGGGCCGGTCTACCTGCACCAGGTCCACTCCGACCCGGACCAGCCCCTCTTCACGGAGATCCGCCGGGCCTGGCCCGGCACCCTGATCGCCAACCCCCGGCTCTCCCACGAGGAGCTGGCCGCCGACGCGGGCCGGCTCCAGGCCGAGCGGCTGCTGGCCGCTGGCGCCGACCTGGTCGCGCTGGGGCGGGGGTTCCTGGCCAACCCCGACCTGGTGGAGCGGCTGCGCACGGGCGCGCCGCTCAACGCGCTCCGCCCGGAGTTCCTGATGCACGTACACGGCCCCGAGGGCTACAACGACTACCCGGCGCTGGCCGATGCGGCAGCGGCGGCGGCCTAGGGGGTGGGACCAGGGGCTCAGTCGTCGTCGCCGTGCAGGCGCCGGTCGAGGTCGGTGGCCCAGTCCAGGGCCCACATGCGGAGGGAGGCCGTCTCGTCTGCGGTGAGGCCGTAGGCGGCGAACTCGTCGTCTTCGGTCCACTCCGCGCCGGCGAGGCGGTCGCGGAGGCCGGTGAGCCGGAACTCGTCGCGGCCGTGGCGTTCGCCGAGCCGTTCGAGTTCGTGGAGGGTGCGGTGCTGGGCGGCGGCGTGGACGTCGATGAGGTCGCGTGGGGCGCCTCGGTCGGCCAGGGCCCGGACCTTGGTGCCGACGACGGAGTCGAAGGCGAGGACGGGGCGGTATTGGGCCGGAGGTGTCCAGAAGTGCGCCTTGAGGACGTCGACCTCGCACCGCTCGCCGGTGTCCGGTTCGGTGCCATGAGGCGGGCGGAGAGCGGGTCCGCGCCGATGATCTCCACGCGCCAGCGCGCGCGGTCAGCCCGCGTTCCAGGCCGGCGACGATGTCGGCCATGGGGGCGGGGTTCTCGGTGGCGTCGTCCAGGCCGTGGGCCTGGACGACGTACCCGCCCGCGAGGACGAGGGGGTACGGGTAGCCGATGTCGATCACCGCGGCCAGGAGCCGACGGTGCGGACCGGTGAGGTTCACGCGATGGCGGACCCGGCCGAAGACGCCAGCTCGGGAAAGGCGTCCTCCCACGCCTGCCGGACGTGCCGGCTGACCAGGGCGCGCAGGACCGGCCACTGGGCGACGAGCAGATCGTGGTTGAGGAGCTTGACGAGGTCCTCGTGCTGTCCCTCGGCCAGGACCGTGCGGTACAGGCCCATCCGAAGGGCGGCCGGTCCAGGTCGTAGGAGCGCAGTCCGGACCAGGCGACGTGCAGGGGCAGGTCGACCACGCCGTGTGCGGGCCCCGCGAGATCCTCAAGGGCGGCGGGCAGCCTGCCCGCGTACCGGGCGTGCAGCACCACTGGCGACGTCTCCTTCGCGGAGGTTTCGGCGCGGTAGGTGATGCGTGCGCATGCGGTCCCGGGTCATGCGTAGCCTCCGGCGGCCGGTGGTGACCGTCGGACGTACGGGACCGGAGGCGGCTCGTCGGTGTGACGGCATCGAGTCGGCCGCAGAGGCCGCTGGGCCGGGGAAGGGCGGTGCCCGAGGCACTCCATGGAGCCAGCCGCCGAGGCCCCTGAGGCATCTGTCAGCGCAGGCCGAGTCGCATGAGGACGCGGGGATGACCGGCCAGCACCGAGGTGGTGTCGGCGGCGTGGGTGAAGCCCGCGCGCTCGAAGTTCTTGCGGAGCCCGGGGTACGCCATCGTCATGTCCACTCGGGCGTCCCCGTTGTCCAGGGGATATGCCTCGATCACCGGTGCGCCGTGGGAGCGGGCGAACTCGACCGCCCCGGCGATCAGGGCGTGCGAGACCCCCTGCCTGCGATGACCGGGGCGCACGCGGATGCACCACAGCGACCACACCGGCAGATCGTCGACGTGCGGGATGGTGCGGCTGCGGGCGAAGGACGTGTCCGAGCGCGGGGCCACGGCAGCCCAGCCGACCGGCTCGTCGCCGTCATAGGCGATCACCCCAGGAGGCGGCTGCTTGCGGCACAGCTGGCCGACGTACTCACCACGGGCCGGGCCACGGAGTTCGTTGTTGAGCTGGGACGGGACCCGGTAGCTCAGGCACCAGCAGACGTTGGCGCCGGGAGACTTCGGACCGATCAGGGCCCGGACGTCCTCGAACACCGACGCCGGGCGAACTTCAAAGGTCATGCCGCCACGATGTCACGACGTACAGGACGACACTGGCCGGCCCTCGGTGACCCGGGACACCCCGTCTCGGGGAAGGTTTCGGAGCTTGCCCCTGCTCCCCAACTGTTCCCCGTGCCCGAGGAAACGGGGAGCGGCATGGCGTAGGGGCAAGGGCGGCGGTCGACGGTGTTCCTTCCAAGCCCCATCTGCATACCTGTGTGAGTATCCGTCTTCCTCGTCCAGACCCCGAGGCACCCCAGTAGCCTGGCGCCGCCCGCACGGACCAGCACCTCCACCCGACCGGGAGACGCGCATGTCCACCGCAGCCATGTACCGGGGGAAGTACCGTCCCCGCCCCACCTGTCCGACCGTGGCCCGATGCGGCTGGGTCGGCCCACCAGGGCGCGGCCCCGGTGCCGAGGAGGTGGTGCTGGAGCTCGGGTCGGCGCAGGGTGCGGGCTCCGCGCTCCCGACCCAGGACGCACGGCCGGAGGGTACGGTCTACCCGGCCCGGGGCGTGGCCTGGCGCGGAGGCCCCGACGGCCTGTTCCCGCGTATCCCCCGACGTCCCGGGCCCGGCGCTGCCGTCCCCTCCCGCCGCGCGGCCGGCGCACTCGCGGACCTGCCGGTCACGGCCGGGGCGACCGTATGACCCCGGCGACTTCCGACTCCTGGGACAAGTTCGGCCTCCGCGCCGCCCCCGAAGAGTCGTGGAAGCGGTTCTGCTGGACGCAGTACGGCGACCACGGCCCGGGGCTGGAGCTCCTTCACACGGGTTCCGGCAGGCGCGTCCTGGAACTGGGCCCGGCCAAGGGCGACAACCTCGCGCTGGTGGCCCGTACCGGTGCCCGCGTGGTCGGGGACGGTGAGCCCGGCGCCCTGCTCCGGATCGACGCCGAGAACACGGCATGGCTCACGGGGATCGTCGCTGAGCACGGCTGGCCCGGCTTCGCGCTGGTGGGGGAGGCGGGCGCCGATGACGCGTGGCTGCTCGTACAGCACGCCGACCGAGACCCCGGCTTCCAGCGCGCGGCCCTGGACCTTCTCGAAGCTGCGGTCGACGCCGAGGACGCCCCGCCCAGCCACCTGGCGTACCTCACGGACCGCGTCCGCGTGAACTCTGGCCGCCCCCAGCTCAACGGAACGCAGTACACCGGCAACAACGACGCCGCCGACGGCCTCCGGCCCCACCCCGTGCAGGACCCGGAACACCTCGACGAGCGCCGCGCCGCCATGGGGCTGGAGCCGGCGGCCGCGTACGACCGGCGCCTGCGCGCGACGTACGCCCCCACCGAGAAGGAGGCCCCTGCATGACCGGCACCTGGCTGCCGCCCGAGCAATACGTGATGACCGTCGCGAACGCCACCAGCTACGCGGCGCTCTACTTCACCGACACCGCGGGCCGTCCGATCCAGCTCCGAGCCGTCGGGGGCGGTCGCGTACCTGGAGTGGTGGCCCACCCACCCTGTTCATACGACGACTGTGTCGGCAGGGCGATGCCTCTGGCTCATACGGGGCCTACCAGCCCCCGAAGCGAGGAGGAAGTCCCCCACCGCCCATGGGCCGCGATGCGTGCCGGCTCTTCCACCTCAATCTCCTGGTCGAGATGGCGCTCGATGTGCTCCATAGCCTGGTTCAGCCGCTCCAGCATGCCCGGTCTCCTTCCTCTTGACGACCACCACGCCAGGCAGCACTACCATGCCGGACCCGACATCTTGTGCCCGATCAAGCAGGGTGCGCGGGGCAGCCCGGAAGGTCGGCGGCAGGTGGTCTGCCCGACCCGGTCTCCCTTTGAAGAGCAGCAGCCGGTTGCCACTTCCCGTGGGGCCACGCCCGTCGATCGGACAGGCCAACTCAAGGGCTCAAGGCCGACTGAAGGGCTCAGTCACAGCTGTGAATGCACGCTGTAGGTGGCCCGTCCGGCCAACTACAGCGCTCAGGTCCCGGCAGGCGTGGAGGTACGCCGACTGTTGGGACGTCGACATCGACGTCACCGCGCCGACCTCGCACACGCCGTACACCGGCAATGCTCAGGGAATCGTCGAGGCCCTGCCGCAGCCTTGAGCGCCGTGCAAGACGTGAACTACACGTGGGCGTGATCCCTGGATGACGCCCACGTCGAAGGCGGTCGGCTGTGGCAGGCCCGCTCCGCTGACCGGCGATGATTGACGCGTGCGGGCTGGGCAGTGACGTCCGGCGGGTTCTTGGGGGTGGGGCAGTGATCGAGGTCGGGCAGCAGGGCGCGTTCAGCGTGAACAGTGTCGGCTTGGAGCGCCGGCCGTTCCCATTGAGCTTCAGCGTCCGCGAGGCCGAGGGGCTGTGGCGGGTGACCGCCGGTGCGGCCCAGGCGGGCGAGCTGGCCGACCTGCTCGTGGCCGTGGCGAACCACGCGGTGGCGGTGGTGTCGCTGGAGACCAACTCCTATCTGGATGAGGCCTGGCATCCTCTGCGGCCCTCGCTGATCGCGGCCGAGCTCGGCGTGCCGTGCACGATCCACCCCCTTGGATCCTGGGCGTCCGGCACGAACGGACTCGCGGAGGAGTTCCTTGTGATGGACCGCGACCTTCTGCCCCGTCTCCTCGACGGCACCTGGTCGCCGTACGAGCTGACTCTGATCGACGTGCCCGCCGACGTGACGGCGGAGCAGCTTGACGAGCTCGCCCTCGTGCTCGGCACGACCGACATCGAGGAGCCGCTCCTGAGCCGCCTGGGAGACTCCCGGATCTGGTTCTCGGGCCACGACGACTGCTACGTGTTGTTGGAGACCCGCAACCCCGCCCTGCCGACCGCGGTCCTGGCGCGGCTGCTGACCCTGCTGGCTGGCTCCGCCCTTGCCGAACTCATCGAGGAGCCCTTCTCGCGCGTTCCCGAGCCCAGACCCTGGCTCCCCGAGCAGCTGCTCGCCACCGCACCCCATTGGATCGGAGCCCTGGGCAACGTTACCGAGGATCTGGTCACCATCGGGCTGGCTGCCCTACCAGACCCGTGGCGGCTTGGCCTCTCGTTCCCGCAGCAGGCAGACCTCACCGCGATGCTCGACGTGCGCCACGGCACGTGGCGGATCACGCCTGCGGAGTGACACGAGGAGCCGCCCACGGCGAGGTGCCGGGCGCGAGTGGGGGCAGGTCACGCAGCCTGCGCACAGGCACCGGAAGGTGGGACCAGGCCGGGTTCCAGATCCTTGTGAGTACGACATGCCACCGGACTTATTGCACCGCCCTGCGGGCCACCCAAATCGCTCAGCGGGGCCAACCAGCTAGGACTTCTCCGCCGAATGCGGCCTTGCCTCGTCAGGGGTAGTCGTGGTGGACCGCGCGGGATGATCTGACGGGTGCCGAGGGGGATCGGCTACAGCCATTCCTGCCGGTCAGAACGACCGAGGCATGAGACGCCTTAGGTGACAGCTTCAAGATCAAGTATCGTCAGCCTCGATTCGCCGATAGCCGGCCGTGACCGGCCATGTGGGGGGACTTCTTCGTGCGCCTGAACATCGTCAAGTCCGTCCGCCGCGCCCTGGGCGCAGCCGTCGGCGCCGTGCTCATCTCAGTCGCTCTGCCCGCCTCCCCCGCCGCCGCAGTGGATCTGTCCAAGTGGGACCTGCTGCTCAACCTCAACAGCAGACTGTGCCTGGAAGTGAGCGGCTGGTCCACCGCCAACGGCGCCGGAGTCAACCAGTGGGACTGCCACGGCGGCGCCAACCAGCAGTGGTTCGGGGCCACCCACGGAAACGCCAGGCTCATCTACAACGCCCAAAGCGGCAAGTGCCTCGAGGTCAAGGGCTGGTCCACCGCCAACGGCGCGGCCATCGACCAGTGGGACTGCCACGGCGGCGCCAACCAGCTGTGGCAGCTGCGCGCCACGAGCGACTACACGGTGGCCCTGGTCAACGTAAACAGCGGCAAGTGCCTGGAGATCAGCGGCTGGCGCACCGACAACGGCGCCCCGGCCACCCAGTGGGACTGCCACTGGGGCAACAACCAGCGTTGGTACTAGGGTCCGTCTTCGAATTGCTCGTTCGATGGTGGATCACGTTTCCGTGATACGTCGTCATGAACTGTCTGATGCCGAGTGGGAGTTGCTGGCCCCGCTGATACCGAGTGCCGGCAGGGGCCGGCCTCGGGCGGAGGACCGCAGGGTCATCAACGGGATGGTCTACAAGATCCGGACCGGGGTTTCCTGGCGTGACCTGCCGGAACGTTACGGCCCGTGGAAGTCGGTCTACACCCGCTTCCGCCGCTACGCCATCGACGGTGTGTTCACCCGGGCCCTGCAGCAGATCCAGGCCCAGGCGGACGCCGCCGGTGACATCGACTGGCTGGTCCAGATCGACTCCACCATCGTCCGCGCCCACCAGCACGCAGCCGCCACCGGTCGAAAAGGGGGAAGCACCGGACGCACGAACCGGACGATCACGCCCTCGGCCGATCCCGAGGAGGACTGACCACCAAAATCCACCTCGCCTGCGACGGCCGCGGTCGGCCCCTGGCCCTCCTGCTGACCCCGGGACAACGCCACGACGGCATCTGCGCCCGCCCGCTCCTCGAACGCGTCCGAGTACCCCGCACCGGCCTTGGCCGGCCCCGCTGCCGACCGGATCACGTGATCGCCGACAAGGCCTACAGTTCGCGCGGCTTCCGCACCTACCTGCGCGAACGCGTATCGGACACACGATCCCGGAAAAGGATCACCGGCACGTGATCGACGCGATTGCGTGGAAGTACCGAACGGGCTCGCCCTGGGCGGATCTTCCCGAGGAGTTCGGCTCACGAAGATCCACCTGGCGGCCGACAGTCGCTGCCGCCCGTTGTGCTTCGTACTCACACCCGCGCAAGCGGGCGACGCGCCCGCCTTCGAGCAGGTCATGGCGGCACTGCGAGTGCCGCGGCGACCGGCCGGCCGAGGGTTCGCCCGGCGGTTGTGCTGGCGGACAAGGCGTATTCCTCCCGTGCCATCCGCCAGCACCTTCGCCGTCGTGGGGTCCGCACCGTGATCCCACAACCCGCCGACCAGATCGCCACCCGCAAACGCCGAGTCCAACGGGGCGGCAGGCCACCAGGGTTCGACCGCGACGCCTACATACAACGCAACACCGTCGAGCGATGCATCAACCGCCTCAAGCAGTGGCGCGGCATCGCCACCCGCCTTGACAAGACCGCCACCATCTACCAGGCCGGACTCCATATCGCAGGCATCTTCCTCTGGGCCGCACGGTGATCCAAGAGAACGCCCTAGTCCTCCTCGCCGCACCATCCGTCCACGTCGCGTACGCCCGCTGCGGCGAGTGCGGCCAGGTGGGCCGGGCAGCCGAACGCCTCCGCGTCGGGGCGCGGCGCCGGGACGGTCTCCGGGGCGTGGAGGTGTCGTAGGACCGCGCCGTCGAGCCGTTCGAGGGCGGGGTGGTCGTCGTGGGCGCAGGTGTGGGGGTGCGGGGTCTCGGCGACGGTGCGCAGCAGCGTCCGGATGTCGCGGGCCAGGGCGATGGCCGGGCCGGGATGCGTGATGCGCAGGGCCGTGGCGGCGGTCAGGACGAGTACGGTCCGCTCGCGGTCGTCCGCGGCGTGTGCGTGCCGCCGGGCGGCCCAGATGCCCTGGAGCTCGCGGGCCGACTCGTCGCCCCCGTCGAACAGCGCGGTGAAAGGCTCGATGGCGAGGGTCCCGTCGGCGCGCAGGAACTCCGTGTCGAGGTGCCCGGTCTCCCGGTGCCCGAACAACTCATCCCGGCCGTCCCGCAGTTCGCTGAGGGTTTTGCGGGCGGTGGCTGCGGTGAACCGGGGGCACAGCCAGAGTGAGAGGTCGATCCCGGCCTGTTCCAGGACGGCGCGGCCGCCGTCGTCGCCCAGGTGCACGCCGAGGGTGAGGGTGTCGTCGGCGATGGCGGGGCGGTCCGGTTCGTCGTCGAGGAAGCCCGGCAGGCCGGGGTGCCCGTCGTCGCCGTGCGCGCAGGGGTGGTCGAGGGCATCGAGGGGGACCTTCTCCAAGGTCTCGATCAGGTCGTCGAGGACCCATCGCTCGCGCACGACCCCGGACAGCGCGTACCAGGACGCCGCCGTCGCGACCAGCACGCCGCCCGCGCGGTCCTCGTCACTTGTCACGAAGCGGAGTTCCGAACCGGCGTCGGCGATCTCGTTGTAGGCGTCGAACCCGTATCCCTCCAGGACGGAGTTGAGCGCGTCGAGCGTGTCCTGGGCGTCCTCGGAGAGGCGCGCCGGCACGTCGGCGGCGGAGCCGGGCTCCAGCCGGTCCATGCCCACGCGTGCGAGCCCTGCGATGTTGCGCGGGCAGGCCCACTGCTCGCCGGTCCAGCCGATCGCGGCGAAGTCCGTGTCACCGTGCGCCAGGGGGCGGGCGACGTCCTCCAGATAGTGCGGCGGGTCGTCGAGGCCGTCCTCGTACGGGTGCTCGGCGTGTCTGCACGGGTGGTTCTTGAGCGCGCGGTCCGCCCGGTCGAGCGCATCGTGCACGGCGCCGGACACCCGCTCCGACCTGCGGTGGGCGTACGGGAGCGTCATCGCGAGGCCGAGCACCCACAGCGGGGCGCGGTCCCCTCCGGGGTCGGCGACCAGTCGCCGTACGCAGTCGAGGACGGTCTCGTCGTACTCCGGGTTCCCGTGCGCCCGGACGTCGTCCTGTACGTCCTGCCAGGCGCCGATCAGCGCCTGCAGGTCGGGGGTGGTCTCGGATGGGTCGGCGACGCCCGCGCCGTCCGTGGATTCGATCATGCCCGGTACGACGCGGGGCCCGGGGCGGAAGTTCCCGCGGGTGCACGCGTACCGGCGAGCCGGGGTCCGATGTGACGGGATGCGCGAAACGGGAGGTTCAGGAGAATTGCCGTCACTGTGCCTCTTTCACGGCATTCGAGTTTCACCGCACGAGAGGACTCGCTTCATGCCTGTTGCCGACATGCCGATGCACCTCACGCGAGGCGCCTATGAAGGACGCCTGTTACGACTTCCTCGGCGACGACCACACGTTCATCGCGGGCGAGGTCACGCCGGACGCCGCGCTCGGCGCCAGGTCGCGTCTTCAACGAGCCGGACGGCACCCCGACCGCGAGAGCGGTTTCGTTGTCCCAGGTCAGCGGGGCGCGGTGGGGGTGGGCCTGGATGTCGCCCGCGGTCATCGCGGTGCCGTCCGGCGCGGTGGCGATGACGGTGTCCGACGGGAGGGCTTCGAAGGCGCTGCCGGGCCTGGAGTAGAAGGTGAGCCACACGCCGTCGAAGTTCTGCGGGATCGGAGCACGTCGCCCGCGCGGTGTCGTCTCCGCGGCCGAGAGCCAGGCCGCGCTCGGGGCGTTCCGACGAGCCTGGAGACGGGCGACCTACAGAGCCTGCTCGACCTCCTCGCGCCAGACGTTGTCGCGCTGAGCGACGGTGGCGGCATCAAGCAGGCGATGCCGCGGCCGGTCGTGGGGGCCGAGAAGGTGGCCCGCGCGCTGGCCGCAGGCGTGGCGGTGTTCGGCCCCAAGGTGATGGTGGAGCCGACGAACGTCAACGGCCACCCGGCGCTGATCATGCGCATCGACGGGGAGATCGACACGGTCGTGGCAATGCGGATCGACGACGGCCTCGTCACCGGGCCCTACACCGTGCGCAACCCTGAGAAGCTGACGCGGATGGAACGGGAGACCACCGTGAGCCGCTGAGGTCGGGGCGCCGGCTGCCGATCTGCCGGAAGGAATCACCGGCGAGGTGAATGGGCCCTACCCTGTCGCCACAGTTCGTGTCTGGTGACGGTTCTGCGGTGCCAGGGTGGGGGACGCTGTCCGCAAGGGCCGGCCCTGGAGCCTGCCGCCGGCGCCAGTAGGCCGCAACCAGCAGGGGTGCGGTTGGATGCGGGACAGCCAGCCGTCGGCGAGATCGGAGCGCTCCCGTGCGCGCTGCGCCCTCTCCTCGAGGAGCCGGCGGAATCCCGCCAAGGCGTAGCGCTCCCCGGTGGCCGCTCTGGGCCCTGGGATCCCGACCACCGTGGCCAGGAGCTGCTGGGGCGGGGGCTGCCAGCCGGTGACCAGAACCCTCAGGCGCATGCGCTCTGCACGCCGGTGCAGGTTGAGAAGGTGGAGCAGGCCGTCGACGTCCATGGCCGCAATAGCGTGCAGGTCCACCAGGAGATCGCGCTCGTCCACGTCACGTGGTCCAGCGCGCGCTGGAGCACTTCTCCCGCATCCTCCTCGAGCTCCCTGGGTGGCGCTGATCAGAATCGAGCTGCCGTAGCGCTGGATGTCCACGTTGATCAATGTTCTGCTTCCGTCACCCGAAGGCCCTTTCCCTTTCGGATCTTGTCGCACGACGCGGGTCGGGACGATCCGGAAGAGACGGCCTAGCCGACGCCGAACGAAAGCCCTGGGCAGTGTGGCGCGTGACACAGGGAACGTTCCCGGGGGTGGACGACTCCTCGGTGTGTCGGCAACTGCCACACCGAGGGGAAACCACCGCATGGACAACGACGCATCGCGCCGCAGGACGGGAGCCGCGCTTGCCGTGCTCCTCGCCGCCGACGGGTTGGCGCACCTGTATTGGGCCACCGGGGCCACCTGGCCCGCCGGCAGCGAGCGGGACCTGTCCCTGGCGGTGTTGGGCACGGAGGTGTCCTTCGCTCCGCCCGTCGTCCTGCCTCTGGCGGCGCTCACGCTGACGGCCGGGGCGGCCGTCGTCGCGCACTCCCGCCGCCGTGGCGGCCGGGCCGCCCGGGCCGTCACCGGCGCGGTCGCCGTGGGCCTGGCCGCACGGGGTCTCGCGGGCCTGGCCTGGGCCGCCGGGGTCCTGCCCAGCCCGCCCGGTAGCCCCTTCCACATCCTCAACCTCGCCGTCTACACCCCCCTCTGCCTGGGCTTCGGCTGGGCGGCCGCACGGCTGGCGCGAGCCAGATGACCCCGGCAGACCGCGAACGCGGGGTCGCTCTCGCCCGTGCCGCCCGCGCCGGGAACACCCTTGCGCTGCACGGGCTGCTCGACCACCTCGCCCCGTACGTGACCCGGATATGCACCCCCATCGCCCTCGCGGACGGCCCGGACGCCGCCCAGGAGGCACTGCTGGCCGTGTTCACCGCCCTGCGGTCGCTGCGCGATCCCGAGGCTTTGTACGGGTGGGTGCGGGCCATCGCGGTACGCGAGGCCGTCCGCACGGCTCAGCGCGCCGCCCGTAGCCGGCCGGTGGCGGACCTGAGCGAGATCCCCGTCAAGGGCGACCCCCACCTGGCATCCGACATCGAGGACGTCCTGGCCCGCCTCTCCCCTGCCCACCGTGCGGTTCTCGTCCTGCGGGACGTGGAGGGCCTGGACGAGGAGGCGGCCGCGGCCGTCCTGGGCGTTCCGCCCGGCACCGCCAAATCCCGGCTCCACCGGGCCCGTTCCAGCTTCCGAAAGGCATGGTCCGCATGACGCCGCACATGGACGACGTCCACCGCCTCCGCATCATGGCGGCCGGCGTACAGGGCGCCAAGGTCGTGGAACGGGTTCTCCCCGCCCCCTTCGAGGAAGTCTGGCCGGTCATGGCCGGCCTGGACTTCCTTCCCGACCTCCAGCACGTCCGCCTGCTCCGCGCCGAAGGGGACCGGGTGGAACTCCTGGCCCGCAGCACGTACGGCTTCCGGGCCCGGCTGCGGGGGTTCCGCCGCCCAGGGTGGTGCTGGCTGCAGAGCCGCTTCCTCCTGGTGGGCGTGGCCGCCACTCCGCAGGGCTCCGGCACCCGCATCGCCCTGACGGGCGGTGTCCGCGTCCCGGGCCGCGCGGCGGTGCTCCCCTTCGGCACCGCCCCGGAACTCCATTCGGCCGCCGACCGCCTCGCCTCCCGCACGGTGGACATCGGTCGCTGAGGGGGGTGTGACGTGACCGTGGAGACGGTGCAGGTATTCACTGCAGGTCCGGCGCGGCCACCGGAGGTGACTGAGTGAGCACCTGCACGGGGAGGGGGTGGGGCAGGTGCTCACGGGTGACGGCCGAGGGCCGCTCAGCGCGCCGGCCGCCGTATCCAGCATAGATTCGACCGGCCCGCGGTGCCACGTGCCGCTTGTGGGTCCGGGCGAGGCGACGTCGATCCCCCGGAGGGCACGAGGGCCCTGGGCTCGCCGCGCTCGCCGGGCAGGCGGTCATCGGCGCACAGGATTTCCGCGCCGGGACAGGGCGACGTAGGCAGTCGGGCATGATGCCCGGGTGAGCATCACTTCGTGACGCCAGACGACACGTCAGCGTGTCTGGCCCTTCAGTCCGGGCCGGGACCGGCATCCGGCTGGTGATCACCCCCGATCACGTCGCCGTCGTCCGCACGCAGCCGGGTCCACGAGGCGGGCGACGTCTCGCAACCTGGCATGCCCGACGTTCGCGAGTGCAGTGGACAGGCGAGAAGGGTCGCGGATCAGCCCAGGGCGAGCCAGTGGATACCGAGCCGTTCGACTTGTGCTGCCTCCGCCTCGTCCAGCGGCTCCCGGCCGGTGGCCTTGCGCAGGAAGCGGGGACGGCTCCACCCCAGCTTGTCGGCCGCCGTGGCGTGCTCCGCGCCCAGGAGAAGCTGAGCCACGGCGTCACCTGCCGCCGGCGTGAGCCAGGCTTCGCGTCCGAGTGCGTCGGCCAGGTCGAGGCCGTGGACGGCGACTTCCACGACGCGGGTGAGGAGGAACTCCGACAGGAGCATGGCGTCGCCATGGCGTGTCCGCACGGTCCGACCGCCAGGTTGGGCCCGGCAGAGCCGGTCGACCCGCCGCCACGTCGTGGCGAAGTCCTCGGCGTAGGAGGCGCCGTGGGCCGGCCTTGCCGCACGGTCCTGGGCCAGGGCGATCCGCTTGCCGTTGGTCTGGGGTGAGAAGCGGTCGTCCGGGCGGTAGTACTCCACCGCGGAGATCTCCGCCTCTCCGGGTGACGGCGCGTCCAGCATGGCCGGAAGCCAGTCGATCACCACGCATACGTGCCCGAGGAGGTCGCGTACGGTCCAGGGAATGCAGCGTGTCAGGAGGTCCCATTCGGCCTCGGACAGTCCGGCCACTGCGCCGTTGAGGGCCGCGCATTCCAGCTGAAACGCTTCGAGCACCTGGTCGTGATCCACGCTGTGTCGCCTTCCGTCCGTTCGCCGTCCCGCGCTCACTTCGCCGTCCCACCGGACCGCACCGCGCTCGCTTCTCAGATCATCGACACGCATGCCGAAGCCGTTCCGGTTGCAAGGGCATGGGGCAGAGGCATCTTCCGGGCGCCAGAGGGTGGTTCAAGGTCAGGCGGCGGCGTTGCAACGGAAGCGATCTTCCCTGTCAAGTCAGTGTGTGCAGAGCAGGCAGAGGCATCAACGTGCCTGGATCGCTCGGGGGTCTGAAGTGCTGTTTCCTCTGACGTCTGACTCGCTCCGTTTAAGGAAACCCACTACTGGGTCCCGGGTCAGGAAAACGCTGCTCCACGTTGGCGGCGACAGGCGACAGGCGACAGGCGACAGGCGACAGGCGGTCGGCGATTGAGCGGCTCCGTTCTGATCAGGCGGCTGGCTGCAGTCGGACGCAGCATTGTCCGGGGCGGGGTGCCAGGCATGCCTCGAGTCCTGGCTCGTCGAGGCCGCTGAGGACGCCGCGCATCAGGTGGAGGTTCATGCCGCACACCGTCTGGGTGTGCTCGCGGGCCAGCACGTGGAAGGGGCAGTTGGCCAGCACGATGGCGTCGTCCTCGTGGCGCGGCTCGAAGCCGTAGCGCTCCAGCAGGTCGAAGACGTTCGTCTCGTTCTGCTCGCCCAGTTGCGTGCCGAGTTCTTCCGCCTTCCGGTGCAGCACCTTGCGCACCGGCTCGCCGGTCGCGTCGGATTCCTCCACGGCTTGGGCGAGGAGCCGTCCCGCCAGCTCGTAGCGGCGGTCCGGCAGGTTGACAGCGACCTGCTTCGTCGAGCGGCGGTAGAGCTTGGCCGGCCTGCCCGCGCCCGGCCCGGAGCGCCCGCTGCGGCGCTCGTAGACGACGTCAAGCAGTGACTCGTCGGAGGGGGTCATGTCCTCCGTACCCACAACCACCACCTCCGCCGCCCCCCGGCGGGCGCTGTTCACCGACCCCGGCTACCAGGCGTTCGTGATCCTGAGCAGCAACCGGTCATGGCCCGCAGCCGCATCAAGCGGTGCGGGCCGGGCCGGCCCCGCAGCCGGCCGCTGCGGGTGGTCGGCGACAAGAGCTTCCACGTCCCGCAGTATCCGCTCCTACCTGCGCAAACGCGGTATCGCCCGCACCATCCCGAGCGCGTCGCCGCGGGCGCGGACCTTGTGGTGGGAGCGGTTGTGGTCTTCCTTCCAGGCGGGAGTTCGGTCTGGCCGGGTACACGGCGGTACGGGACGTCCAGGCCGGTGCCCTGGTAGCCGCCGTCGGCGATGATCGTGGTGCGGCCGACGGCGTCCTTGGCGCCGGACAGCTCCCATGCCTTCCCGTCGTTCGGTTGCCGGGCAGTGGGCGGCCGGGACGGCGACGACCAGGCAGGTGTCGGCGTCGATGACGACCTGGTGATTGGTGGAGTACCGGTAGTTCTTCGACTGCTCGGCGACCTGGTGGTCGCGGGTGGGCACCAGAGTGCCGTCCACAATCAGGACGGTGTCCTTGCGGAACCGCTTGGGCTGCTGCAGGGCGAGTGCGGGTCCGAGGTGGTCGATGATGCGGTCGGCCGCCGACTTCGAGACGGTGAACAGCGGAGCGAGCTGACGCAGGGCGAGGTTGGTGCGCCAGTACGCGGCCTCCAGCAGCCCCCGGTCCTCCGATGGCAGCGACCACGGCCGGCCCTTGCGGGATCGGCCTCCTCGCGCCGCAATGCGGTGATCAGCTTGCCGAACAGGCGAGGGCTCAGCCCGGTGAACGGGGCTACCCAGGACGGCACCTGAGTCAGCCGAAGAGGGCAACGAGTCCATTCACCCAGATCGCGAGGCACACAAGGGCCACCACCAGGCAGCCGACGCCCGCCAGCACATTGCCGACCGTCCACGGCTCGGAGGGTGCCTCCCCCACGCCGGTGGGCGGTGCGGAGACGAGCCCGGAGTTCGACCGGGCCGCGGTCGTCGCCTGGCTGCTGGCCCACGGCAAGATCACCGTACCCACAGGAGCACCGTCCGCCGCCCTGGTCGTCGCCGGCGCCGGGGGCGGGACGCGCCGGCTCCGGCTGGAGGACCCCCACCTGCCGCGGCCGACGACGCCGAACACGAGTACCGCCTGTCCAGCTGGTCCACCGACGACGAGGAAGAACGGTTGGCGTTCCTCGACTTCCCCGCCGAGCACGGGATCCACCTGCGGACCACGACCCGATCGAGTCGACCTTCACCACTGTGCGCCTGCGGACCAAGGTCACCAAGGTCACCAAGGTCACCAAGGGCGCCGGGGCCGGGCCGTCGCCCTGGCCATGGTCTTCAAGCTCATCGAGTCAGCCCAGGAACGCTGGCGGGCCGTGAACGCACCACCCCATCACGTCGCCCTGGTCCGGGCCGGCGCCCGCTTCGAGCGCGGCGTCCTGGTCGAGCGATCCGAGGCCCGCGCGGCATGAACACTTCCGCCTGCCGCCGGTCAGAAAAAATCAATGGCAGGCCCGGCCCGCCCGTGGTGAAGATCGCGGCATGCCTAACTTCCTGGAGACCGACCGGCTCGTCCTGCGCGCGTTCACGGCGACCGACATCGACCAGCTGCTCGCCCTGGACAACGACCCCGAGGTCATGCGCTTCATCAACGGCGGCCGCCCCACAAGTCGGGAGTCGATCGAGACAAGGACGCTTCCGCGGCTCCTGCACGACTACCCATGCTGGAAGACCCGCGGTTACTGGGCCGCGCAGGAGAAGCCCACCGGCACCTTCCTGGGCTGGTTCGAGTTCCGGCCGTTGGAGGAGCACAGCCCCGCCGTGGTCGAACTCGGGTACCGGTTGAACCAGGCGGCATGGGGGCGTGGCTATGCCACCGAGGGGTCCCGGGCCCTGGTCCACAAGGGGTTCGCGGAACTGGGGGTCGAGCGGATCACCGCAAACACCATGGCCGTCAACACCCGCTCCCGTCGCGTCATGGAGAAATCGGGCCTGTCCTTCGTCCGGAGCTTCACCGGGGACTGGCCGGAGGTGATCAAGGGCTCCGAGCACGGTGAAGTCGAGTACGAACTCACCCGGACCGAGTGGGAGCAACCTCGATAGACACCAACGGCCCAATCCACGCCGGAGGAATTCGCCAGGGACTCCCACGACAGCATCGGGAAGGACGCTTCCGGCGCCGACGGCCGCCGCGGGGCCCTTGAGCGCGATCAGCGTCCCGGCCAGGGGCAGCGGCGGACGATGGCCGTCCACTCCTCATCCGCGGCTGCACGCCAATGACGGGCGTGGGCCGCATCATCGTGCTCACCCCGTTCAACGGCACTGGCCACGCACCTACCGGGCCCTTCACGTGTGTGCGCGGGCGTTCAGCCGTACTCTTCCTCCTCGGCCTCCATGTGCCGGATTCCTTCGTGGGTCAGGGTGACCATCGCGGGGGTGTTGCCGGGTTCCCAGTCAACGGTGATCAGGCCTTCGCCCGCCAGGTAGGTGCAGGCGGCGGCCAGGTCCTGTTCCGGTACGTGGAGGTCGCGGCGCAGCTGTGCTCCGGTGAGGCCGAGGAGGCGGTTGCCCTCGACGGCTTCGTACAGGACCCGGAGCACCTGACCGCGGTAGGTCTTGCGTTCGCGCAGTGTGGCCATGACCGCGTCCTTTCGTGTGCGGGGTGTGCCCCCTGGGCCCGGGCCTCTCAGATCTCGTCGGAATGGGCGCCCGTACCGGCGGGGGTCAAGCTGGCGGCCAGCCAGGTACGGGTGAGGCCGGCGGGTGTTGCGGTGTCCACGGTGAGGTGGAGGCGGGTGTCGCCGTCGAGGCCGGGATGGCTGCGCTGCTCCTCTCCTGCGAAGCAGCCGCGGAGGGCTTCCGCGACCGCTCGGGCGGCTTCGGGCGTGTGCGCGATGATCCGTACCTCGGCGTGCCCGAGCGCCGGCAGCGTCTGGGTCTCGATGTACTTCACGTGGACGCGTTCCCTTTCGGAGTGGCCCGGGAGCAGCGGGGGGGGGGGGGGGGGGGGGGGCCCCCCCCCCCCCCCCCCCTGGGGGGGGGGGGGGTTATTATTGCACCCTCCCCCGTCTCGGCC